>CAYRDV010000081.1:0-18699 GCA_964422885.1 uncultured Candidatus Sericytochromatia bacterium | reverse complement strand
TTAGAGTTATTATTAATAGTTATTATATGGTCTTGTGAAGTACTTGTTTTTTCAATAGTTTGAGGCTGATCGTCTGAACCAGGGGGGGTCATTTTTTGAATGGGTCCCCCACAATTTCTGAATCCCCCCTCAACATTTTCTGAAGGGGGGGTATTCATATTTTTTTCTTCTTTCTTCTTTTTTTTGAGACTATTTACTTTTTGTTTATTCAGCCTGAATAATGCTTTCTCGTCAATAGTTCCAGCCTCGATCTGTTCAAGTAACACCTGGTTCTCAGAAGTATTTAGAAAAAACCAGTAGTAATCGCCATCATTAAACCTGTGAATAAAAAAAGTCTTTCGTTTTACTGCCAGTTTTATCCCTTCATAGATACTGGTCGGTTTGTAACCTATCCCTACAGTAATTAAATCACCAGTATTGGCCCAGGTTCCGTTTATAAATTCATCATATAGAATTTTTTCAACTGTTTTATTGAAAGCAAGGGTTCTGTTATACACAAAGCGGGAAACATCTTTTTCCAGTTTTCTGGCAATATGGGGAGAAAGTTTTTCATTTATAACGTCCATATAATCTGATTTATTTCTTTCAATCAATTCTTCAAAAATTTTTGGACAAATTTCCATTAGAGTTTTAAATTCAGAAACTTTTCTGGGTTGATATTTTTTCTTTTCTCTGGCAGGTTTCTTTTTTGCTTCATCCCTGGCAAGTTTTGCTACTCCTTCTAAAACAGCTTTAGCTTTTTCAGCTTCTTCCTGCTCAGCCTTTTCCAGAACCAAAAGGGTATATTTTAATTTGTTTTTCAATTCATGTGGATCTGGTTCTACCAAATAAGGTATTCGCCTGCATTTTCCCAATGATTCATTATTACCTGTCATAGCCACCCCAAACTTAATTTCCATATCCTTATTTCTTTTTGAATATAACATAAAATTTTGATTTTTCAGCCACTTTGTTTTAAAATATGTCAATAGGGTGTTGTTTATTCTGTCATTAAATCTGTCAGAAAGGAGCCTTCAAAAATGAATGAAAGCGTTCTCTATTACTTAAACAAAGGCCAGTATGAAGATGCTATAAATCTGCATGAAGAAGATTTAGCAGAATTTGGTGAAGCAGAAGGTAATGGTAAATATTATTTTCTATTAGCAACAGCTTATCAGGAATTAGGAGCTTTCAGCAAAGCTATTAAAGTTTATGCCCAGGTACTTGATTATTATGCCAATGCTTTTAACGAATATCATAATCTGACCTATCTTAACCTGGTAACACTGGAATCAGAATTTCGCCATCTTAATAATGTTCATAATTATGTAAAAAAGATAAAACCTGAAGAAATAATTTACCCTAAGAATACCTTTCCCGATAAATTATTACCACCGATAATTAACGAATGCTATCATTCTTTAATAAAAATTTCTTACCGTTCAGAAAATAATATTGATAATCCCCAGGAAAGAGAAATATTTTTTATCCGCAATTTTCTTGGTGCTTTGTACCTGATTTCTATTAAAGGCTATCAGGAGGCTGAAGAACTTCTGATTGAAGTTATAAGCAAAATTAATGATTCAAAGCAAAAGTTTTCAATTCAAAATACTTACAAGAAATTCTTAATCCGGCTTTATCGGGAATGGTATCAAAACTGTAATGACATGGAAACTATTGATTCCCTTATTTTAAAAAGGAAAATTCTTTTTGATGAACTTCTGGCAGAATATTACCCCGAAACAGGTAACCAGATGGTGGAAGAATTAACAGAAATAAAACAATATTGGGCTTACTCAATGAATATAGATCCTTTTGATGAGGAGTTAATAATTTCTTTTTTTGGCAGATACAATCTTGCTTGGATTATTAAAGCTCTTAATCTTGCATTTAAAAAGAATATAGGTAATTTCGGCAAATATGCCGCTACAATTTTAAAAAACTGGTCTGAAAACGGTTTCCCTGATGCTGGGAAATTACCAAAATTACCTGACAAATTGGCAACTGAAAACCAGATTAGATATGTCCGGGACTTACTTATTAAAAACAACCTTACATTAGATAGATTTTGTGAAAGAAAAGATTTATCAGAATTAACTATGCAGGATGCAAATAAGATTATTAGTACAATTACCAGAAAAGTTTAAGGAATTTTATGGAAAAATTTTTAATCCCTCCTTAAAGAACGTCTTCTTCAAGAAAGGACACCCACGATATATATTATAAGCTATCTGTTTTTAAAATAAAAATTCGGGATTTAAGGGAATAAAGCAGTTTTAAATCATATTATTTGCTCTTTATTGGTATATTTCAGGTTTGATAAAGTTATATGATTTATTGTAAAATATTTTATCAATACTATGTAAGTTTTTCTTTCATAATTGAAAAGCTTATAAATAAATGAAAAAGGCTTGATTTTATTAAAAATTTTTGAGTTAAAAAGGAGAAAAAAATGGATGAGGTAATAAATTTAGGTAGGGTTTACTGGTCAGAACCCAGTCCAGACGAAAAGTATACATCTTTACTGGAAGAGAACCAATTATTACGGGAAGAAAATGAAAGGTTCAGACAGGAGCTTTTTGAAATGAAAAAGAAAGAAAAATCCCGTCTTATAAGAAAATATAATTCCCTGGATGAAATTCCGGTTCCTTTAGATACAGAGGAAAATAAAACGTCTGAGATTATTGATTTTCAAACCAGAAAGGAAAAATAGAAATTTTATCATTAAAATTTACTTTAAAAGTAAACTTTAATAAATAGATTTTATCCTTAAATGTAATTCAAAAATAACTTAAAATATTAAGGTTTTAAACTTTTTCCTTTTGTTTTTTTTCTTTTTTAAAACCGGAAATTTTAATAATACGGTGACCATCTCTCTTTTTTCTTATTGTTTCCAGTTCTTCACATAACTCATCTTTCTGGTTACTTTTATCCTTATAAAGGGTGGAAATAGACTTTTCGGCAATTTGATCTAAAATTTTAACAACATTTTCCTGATAATCTTTTATTAATTCCTTCAGATTAAATTTGGTTACATTATTTTTTTCGTCAAAAATTTCTATACCTTCATCCCTATCAATAGAATATCTGGCAATTTTATAATACTTCATTTTGTTATTTTTAAAATCATTAAATCCGGCAGTATGAGAACCAGCAATATTTCTTAATTCGATAAATTGGTGACTGGTTAACTGGCTGGCAACTTTCTTTTTATCATTTATTTTAAATATGGTCGCTAATTGAATAACTGAAGAATTTAATAAATATGCAGCGTTTAATACTCCATAGAGTCTTAAATAATTTTCCCCATCATCCCAGTATTTTGTTGGACCAGCTAAGCCAAAGCGGTTAAAATTTTCGATTGCCAGAGTAGTATCTCCGACTAAATCTAAACTGCTTGTTAATATTGACCAATCTTCATCCTTGGAAAAACAAAGAAGCTTTTTCATACTGGTTACAAACATTTCATTGTTTTTTTGAGCATTACTCATTGCCCTATTTAAAAAATTATTTACTGAATCTCTTAATAAACTGACATAATCTTCAATAAATTCTTTATTACTGTACATTATTTATCTTTCTCTTATATTTTAAAATAATTATTTTCTAAATTATACTACTACTGTATTTTTCATAACTGAAATTTTTAATAAAAACGGTAAAAGTAACTGTCCTGGATGTATCCCTTTTTTTCTGGGAAGTGTTATTCCTTTAGAAGAAAGATGATAACCTTTTTTCATTTTCTGAATTATAAGCTTTTCAAAAAACAAAACTGAATCTTCCTCCGAAGTAAAGCTATTTATTTTACATTTACCAGAACTGCCAATCCTGCCATAAATTACTTTT
Organism: uncultured Candidatus Sericytochromatia bacterium; assembly: GCA_964422885.1. Lineage (GTDB taxonomy): Bacteria > Cyanobacteriota > Sericytochromatia > UBA7694 > JACMQJ01 > CAYRDV01. The sequence goes on along the minus strand of CAYRDV010000081.1, from coordinate 14,874 downwards.
ACCTGATTATTATTTAACCCAATCTCATAAAATTTATGATGCTCAGTATCTGATAGTTCAAAATAATATTCTTTATTCTCCATATCTATATTTTATCAAAAAAGTAATTTTTATGAAAGATTTTACAACTTTATAATGATAGAATATATTACATAATTAATAAGTTTTTTTGCTTAAACCAGATTATAATTAAATATTTGCAGAAATAAGGTTTATAAAATGACTACACAGGAAAGCCAGAATATTGAATGGAAAGAAAGCTGGCGGGATGAATATATAAAATGGATCTGTGGTTTTGCCAATGCCAAAGGCGGTATCCTTGTTATCGGAAAAAATGATCAAGGTGTAGTTACCGGTATTACGGATGCAAAACAATTAATGAATGATCTGCCTAATAAGATTCGGGATGTTTTAGGCATCATAGTCGATGTTGATTTAAAAACCGATAACTCTAAAGAATATTTAGAAATCACAGTAGAACCTTACCCGCACCCGGTAAGTTATAAAGGGGTTTACCATTATCGGAGCGGCAGTACCAAACAGGAATTAAAAGGTGCTGCTCTTGACCGGTTCCTTTTAAAAAAGCTTGGAAAAACATGGGATAGTGTTCCTTATCCCTACCTTGCTAACAAGGATTTAAATAATGATTCTTTTGAATATTTTCGAAAAAAAGCGTCTAAAAGTGGAAGAGTAAGTGAAGATGTACTTACATCTAAAAACGAAGAATTACTTGATAACCTACAACTGATTGACGAAAAATATCTTAAGCGGGCCGCAGTTTTGCTATTCCATTCGAACCCAGAAAAGTTTTTTTCCGGTGCCTTCATTAAAATCGGGTATTTTGAATCAGACACAGAGTTGCGTTTCCAGGATGAAATACATGGAAATCTTTTTGAACAGGTGGAAAAAGCTATGGAATCCTTATTTATAAAGCATCTGAAAGCCTATATTTCATACGAAGGGATTACCAGGGTAGAACGCTATGTTTTTCCGGTAGAAGCCATTCGTGAAGCCCTACTCAATGCTGTTGCCCATAAAGATTACAGTAGCAATGTTCCCATCCAGATCAGGGTTTATGAAGATAAAATCATTTTCCTGAACGATGGTCATTTGCCGGAAAACTGGACAGTCGAAAAACTTAAGCAAATCCATTCTTCAAAGCCATTTAATCCTTTTGTAGCCAATGCTTTTTTCAGGGCTGGCCTGATTGAAGCCTGGGGTAGAGGTACCCTGACTATAATTGATGAATGCCGACAGTATGGATGCCCTAATCCTATTTTTACCTATGATCTCCCGGATTTTATGCTTGAGATTAAAGCAAATCAAGCCATAAATACTTTAAAATCTCCGCCACCCGACAAAAATGAAAAAGTGTCGGAGAAAACGTCGGAGAAAACGTCGGAGAAAATTCTTAAATTAATCGCTGAAAACCCAGAAATTACTATTGCCGAGCTTACGACAAAGATAGGCATCACTGACCGCTCAATTGAAAGAAATATTCAGAAGCTTCAGAAAGAAAAGAAGCTTAAGAGATTAGGTATAAAAGGTGGCAAATGGCAGATAATAAAATGATATAAACTTTAAAAGTACTAAAGATTAACGAACTAGGAGAATAAATTATAAAAATATTTTGCAACCACTTTGGATAGACCAAAATTTTTCTTCCTATATTTTCAAAAAAACTACCTACGGATTTGGGTAGACCACATTCAAAAAATGTTTAATTTATCTCTTTACTGTTAAAATATTTTTTAAATGGAAAGGGAAAATATTGATTTTTTTCTTTTTTGAGAAAAACCACTAAGGTTTTTTCTCATTTAGTTAAATACTATTAAATAGTATTAAAGAATATAAGGTTTTTTTCGTATGTCTGTAATAATGAATCTATGGTTATTCTCAGGATCGGCTACCAACTTTTTTGGGTAGACCAGCCAACTTTTTTGGGTAGACAAACCAACTTTTTTGGGTAGACCAGCCAACTTTTTTGGGTAGACAACTTTTTTATAAAGTTAAGAATGAAAATTTAAAAAATATTCTCAATTAACATCTATACCAATAATTATTTCACTTATTCACCAACTTTTTTGGGTAGACAAATTTTTATTTAGAAAAGTTTTATTTTTTTCTCTAAAAAATACTATAAATTAAACATTTTCTAATATCTATCAGGGTTTAAGGTAATTTGTTACCAACTTATTTGGGTAGACAACTTTTTTGTAATAAAAATCACTAAAAATTTCTGTTAAAAAAAATTAAAATTATATTTAGGCTAATTATAATAATACTTTTTGTTATTTAATTACCAACTTTTTTGGGTAGACAACTTTTATATACTCTATTTTATGTATTTTGATGGGAAAATTTTTTTAAAATGAGCTTAAATATAGTTATAGCAATGATTTTTTAATTTCAGTTACCAACTTTTTTGGGTAGACAAATTTTTCTACTCTTTTATTTCAAGAATATAATAGATAAAACTATTGTTATTACTATATCATAGGGTTTTAAAATCTAATAAACTACCAACTTTTTTGGGTAGACAATTTAAAACTTAATTTTAGAATCAATCTTTTTAATCTCTTCATCAATTTCTTTTATTCGTCTAAACTTATCAGGGTTTAAAACCAATTTTTCCAGTTCTTTGGTTTTTCCGCTAACAGTTTCATATTCTAAAAGATAGCCAAGCTGTTTTGCTAAATCATAACATTTTTCAAGTTCTTTTCTTATCCTTTTAACTTGCTTTGTTTCCAGGTATTTATTCATTCTTAGCTTATAAGCAAGCGTTTCATAATTTAATTCTATAGTCCAGTTAATATCATTACCTTTTGCAGCAATTTCTTTTTTAGTTACCTCGGCTATCAAATAATCTATAAATAAAGTGGCGTGCCTGCTGGTTCTGCCTACTAAGAGTTTAATTTCCTGGTAATAATTGGCTGGCTTAAGTACGAAATATGTATCAATCTGATCTATCAATAATGGGCATGGTTCAATTACAATAAAACCCAATTTCTCTTCTACTTCAGATGTACGTTTACTACCCTGAATTAGTTCCACTTCTGCTTTATCAAGAGACTCATATCCTTCCACAATGTTAAATAATGAACGAACCGTAGTTATTAAATCATAAACCTCTTTGCCATCCTTCCAGTGTTTTCTTTTATAAAAGAACAAATACTTTTTCATACTTAATTCTCTTAAGGCTTTTAGTGCTTCTACCCTTTCGTTGGCATTATATTCCCATCTGCCTCTGGCAGTTTCTCTTTTCCCTATTCCGTATGCTTCTAAAAACTGAGAAGGTGTAAATTTCATCATTGGTAGATAGCCCATAAATTTAAAGGAATTATCTTCTCTTGATAAGGTTTTCCCATCAATATTTCCTTTATAGCCAGTATCATTAAGTAATTTCTGGATGGCAAATAATGCTTGGTTCTGGCCTTTTGTATCATCTATACCTACAACTTCGATGCGGTACTCAAAAATATCTTTGTTTACCTCATCATCAAGAGATTTTGGTAATAAATCAAAAAGAGAGCCCTGTTTTTTAGGAGTTGAACCAAATTTCTGTAATTCTGTATGGAGACTAGTTTTGATTGGCCTGTTATCATGGCTGAAGGATTTTAATTTTGCATTTGGCAAGGGTATTGGTATAGCTGAAGCAGGGTTTAAATCTTTTTCCAGTAAAGTTTGTGTAATATATTTTTCAAGATCTTCCCAGATTTTATTTCTTACTTCTTCTTTCCATCTTGCTGGTTTAAAGTTACCACATTCAATATTTAAAGTAATATTGTAGTATTTTTTATCATTATCTATAACTAAAGGGTGAAAAACAACAATTATCCCCGGAATATTTTTTACTGGGGTAATTATAACTGGATCAATATTAAAAAGTTGGGTTATTTCTTCAAATTTTTTATCTTCGGGTAAACTTTTTAATTTTTCAATTATTTCAGGGGGATATTGGTGCTTAGGTTTATTGTTTTCCATAACTAAAACCAGACCTTTGGTAATAGTCTTAAATACCTGGAGATAATTTTTTTCAATTATATTTTTAATATATATTTCATCTTCAGATTCAGGATCATCTTTAATAAAAATGGTTTCATTATTATTACTATCAGTTTCAATAGTGTATTCTAACTGTACAATTGTTTTATTCCAATCAAAATGCCTATCATGGGAATTAGTGTATTTTTTCAATGTAGAAATAAAGCTGCTGAATAATTTTGCTAAAGCTTCCAGATTTAATGGTGGATTACAGTCATTATAATTATTGATAAACTCTCTAAGATTATCTTCCGAATATCTGATAGTCATAAATTAATTCCTGTGTTTTAAAATATTCCATTATACTATTTTTCAGATTCAATTTTACTGTCTAAAAATTGTAATAGAAATAACTTTTTATAATATTCAGTTTCATTGTTTTTATCAGCATTGACCACCATGTTAATTATCTCATTTATTTGTTCTGTACCTGGTTTAATTCCTTTATTTATCAGGTTATTATAATAATCCAGTGAATAGTTATAATAAACATCAAAGTTCTGCCTTACTAATTCAGGCTTATCAAATAAGTCTTCCAGGGGTTCTTTAAAAATCTCATTTATTCTTTTTTCCAGTTTTGGATCAGTATTTTGGTTAACAGGCTTACCCTGCTTCTTTGCCACATCAATAAAAAGCTTAATGTAAGTCATGGTTTACCAGTTTTTGGGAGAATAGTTTTCTTCTTTGATTTTCAGCAATGGTCTGTCAAAAACCAGCTCTACTTCTTCATTAACAGCTCCATTTCTGTTCTTTAGGATATGCAACATGAGTTTCACAGTTCGCTCAGTTAATTTTTCATTCTGGCTTTGGGCTCTTTCCATTGCTTCATTATTGATACCGATAACTAGGTTTGCATCATTTTCAATGTCTCCGGCTTCCCTAAGATTATCCAACCTGATTTTATTTTTTGCATCCTTATCTCGACCAAGTTGAGCCCCTAAAATTATTGGTAATGATAAACTCTTGGCAGCTTCCAGGATAGTTTCAGAGATTTTTTGTAATTCAATCTGCCTGGTCGGATAGCGACCGTTAATTTTAATTTTCTGAATATAGTCAATAAAGACAGCTCCAATATCATACCTTTCTTTAAGGTAGGCAATCTGGTTCACCAGCTGGTTAACATAAAAGGGTTCATCAATTACCCATAGCCTGCTGCTTTCGGTTAATTCTTTGAGCTTCATTTTCCCCTTTTCGATTTCGTAATTGTCATTATGCTTTAATTTCACATAATTCTCAATCTGGTGTAGGTTCTGTTTCTGGTTAACCAGGTGCTGGGATAAAATATTTAAAATCTTCAGGGAAAGTTGTTTTCGGGTTTCCTCATAAGAGAAAAACAGGAAAGTTTTCTTCGGATAAAGGTTTATCATATTTATATACAGGTTTAGCAGTAAGGTTGTTTTGCCGTGAGAAGGTCTTCCAGCAACAATTGTTATTGCTTCCTGCGGAATCATCAGTAAATCATCTAGCTTTTTATAACCGGTTTTCAGGCCCTCTATAGTGGTTTCCAGATCCATTTCCAAATCTGTTAAAGTATAGGGTTTTATTACTTTACTTACAGTTCCGGCTTTAATACTCTGAATTTTTTCAGTAACAAAAGATTCAATATTATCTATCTTATTTTCTTCAATAAGTTTTGCAGCATCCCGGAATAAATCCTTATAATCACGTTCCAGTTTTTGCCTGTGGATTTTTTCCTTATAATTTTCAAACTTTAGTTCCAGGAATTCAGGAGGAATATTCAAAACTTCAGTAACAGTTTTCAAGTAATCATGAGCAAGTAATGGATCTCTTATTGACTCGCCATAAGTTAATGCTTCTTCAGTAGCTGCATCTCTGTCTTTGTCAGTTTCCAGGTTATTATGTTTTATAGGTAAATATCTGGCCAGCCATTTAGATCCTGATTCAGCCTGTTTAATTAAATTTTTGAAAGCTTCGGTTCCCTGGCCCCTGATTAATTCATCCGGGTCTTTATATTCTTTAGGTAAGCAGGCGACAAAGGCTTTTAATCCTTCTCTGTAAATCAATCTGATAGATTTTTCTGTACCAGTCTGTCCAGCCTGATCAGAATCAAATGCTAAAGTAAAACTTTTAAATCCCAGTTTAACGGCATTTTCTAACTGTGCCCTAGTGATTACACTTCCACCAGTCCCAACTACTCCTTTAAGGCCTCTGGTATTTGCAATAAGGCAATCAAGATAACCTTCAACTATCACCAGTTCTTTTTGATTTCTTGCCTGATATAAATTGAACAGAGTATCTTTTTCAATTCCATAGCTATATTTGTATTTTTTCTCATTGATTTTTTCCAGTTCATTATCAGGTAATAAGCTTCTAACAATAAAACCTTTAAACATTCCTACACTGTCTCTATATGGTATTGCTAACTGGTGGCTAGTTCCAAATCCTTTGGTATTTAATCCACTATTTTGTAAAATATTTTTTTGGCTTCCAGATTTTAGCAAGAATTCTTCTAAATCAGAAAAGGTAGGATAAAAACCCAACTCCATATTTTTTATTTCTTCCTGAGTATATCCTCTTTCTGTAAGGTAATTTAGAACTGACTTCCCTTGTTCTTCCCATAAAAGCATTTTCATATAATTAAACGCTTTTTCCAGAATGTTTGCCTGTTCTCTTGCCTCTTGGTATTTTTCATCTGAGTAATTCCCCGACCGGAGGTCATTTTCAGGCAAATTTACCCCAGCTAACTTTGCAAGTTCAGCTAAAGTTTCCTGATTGGAAAGCCCATTTCTTTCCTGAACATAATCCCACAGGCTTTGGGAATACGAACAGTTATTTTGTCGGTTACAGTTAATATGGATTTTATTATCGTAGATATATGCTTCTTTTTTATTACATTTCGGGCAGGTAAGCAAATAATATGATCCATGTCTTTCTGGTTTTAATTCACTAAGAATTTGCTCCCTGTTTAACCTGGGATATATTTCATTTAAAACTTCTCTAATATCGCTCATAAGCTTGCCCAAAGTATTTCATGTTAGCATTAAAATACTGTGAATTATACCATTTTGTCTGTAATCTTTTTATACAAAAAATCTGGTGAGTAATAAATTAATTTAATGTTTGATCTATCATCTCGATTGAATGCGAAAGGATATTTTTTACCTTTTCCCTCTTTTCGAACTTTATTAAATTTTTTAGGAAGAAACAAAGTGCATCCCTATTATAATTAATAAAACGAACTCTATCAGCACAATACCGGGCAATTTCTTCATCTTTATGAAATATCCCGTTTATTAAATAAAACTGATAAATTGGAGGCGGTTTAGGAATAATTCCCATTATTACCTTAAAATAATGTTCAAGATAATCTCCCAATTCTGAATCTCTTCTTCTTAATAAATTCTGATTAAAATTTGGGATTAACCACTTTAATAATTCTTGATAGTCAATATATTTTAAATCTTCTTGGAAAGCTTTATTTTTAAATTTTTTAACCAGTTCATCAGAAATTTCCTTTATCCTTTCTGGCGGAGCAAATTCCAGATATTCAATTGTTTCCCAGTTCAAAACATTAGGCAGTAGGCACGAAAACAATAAAGCAAAAGTAAAATTTTCAGCTCCTTTTTTATTATATTTTGAGAGCATGGTTATTGAATTCCTTATTTTATTTCTGATTTCCTTTGCTTCTGACTGGGTAGTTATAGAACTCATTGCCGGATAAAATAAATCAAATAATTTAATATTTATATGTTTTAAAGGCAACTTTGAAATTATATCCCAGAAAGCACTTAACCAGATTCCACCAAGCCTAACCAGTTTTGTTAAAAAGTCGAAACCAAATCCTACTCTGACTTGATCATCAGAATCGAGTAATATTAAAATTATATACTCAATTACTCCTAGGGCATTTTTCCAATTATTTACTCTCGAGGTAATATTTTGAAAAATTTGATTTAAGTTACTAAAATTTTGTTTTTGGGACTCTTTCAGAAAAGAAGTTGCAATAAGATACTCCATAAATTCTTCAAAAACAAAAACAACTTTTTTTTCTGAAATGATATCTCCTGGTTCCTCTTCAAGGATAATATCTTCATCCCTTAACCGAAAGTATATAGAGTCCGATGTTACAGTATCTTCAATTCCAGTAATTGACTGTATATCTCCAGAATTTATAAAGGTGGAGCAGGAACTGAATAAATGATTTGTCAAAGCCAGTAAAAAATCCTTAATTTTTTCGGGTTCACTATGGCGAAGAATTTTTCTTATCTCATCTAATTTTTTTATCAGGTATCTATCAAATAACTTAATAAGGCGGATATTACTAATTGTTCCTAAAACCAGTTTCTGGCCATTAGGATCATTATATGCTTCACAGAAAAACCTTAGTAATAAGGGATGCTTGCATGATTCATAAGCATTTTCTTTTAATGTACATTTAATTTTATAATGCTCAAGGTATAATTTAATGGCATTGTCAGTTTCAGATTTTGAAAACTGGTAAAGCTCATTATATTTTTTCTTAAAGGTAAACTGCTCCCATTTATCGGAATCGAAAAATTTCCAGTAAATGTCCCGGCAGGTCATAGTAACTTTAATTCTATGTTCTTTGGACCATTCCAGAAAGGAAAATATATTATTCTCCATATCTTCAATATTCCTGCATTCGTTTATGCCATCTATAAAAATATGAAGGAAATTTCCTTTCTCTTCCAATATTTGGTCTAATTTTTCCATTGCAGTTTTTTCATCAATGTTTAAAATATCAGACACAATCTTTTTTGTTTTCTGAATTAAATTTGCTATAACGAAATTTTCTTTTCCGAAATAAAGAATTGTAGGAGCTATTTTTGCTAGCTTAGTTGCCATTTTACACATTAAATTTGTTTTACCACCGCCAGCCCTGTCTATTAAGATAAAACAATGATAGTAATACTTATAAATTTCCTCTCTAACAGTTTTTAATCCTGTTAATAACTCATTTGCTTTTTTTAATTTTTCAAAGGCAGTATTAAAATTTTTTTGAAAATTTGTTGCTGATTTTTTTGTTTGGGAATTTTTTTTAAGATTATTGACGATTTTATTAATTACCATTTCGAAAAGTTTTATTAATCCTTTTCTGCTAAAACTTAGATCCTTTCCATGAAAACCTGGATTTTTTGTCAGCAAATCGCTGAGTGATTCCACAGAAGAAATTATCCCATTATGTATATTTTCCTGACCAAAAATTTTTTGATCAGGTAAATTGGTAATATCCTTCTGTAAAGTAGTAATAGCCTTTTCAATAGTTGAGATTTTAAGATTTAAAGCTTCAAGCAAAAGAATAAAATCATTGTATTCATTTATAAAGTCTGGGTGACAAATTGTTTTTAATTCATTAATAAGTTGTTTAGAGAATAAATCAGATAAAATCTTACGGTATTCAATAATTTGGCAATTTACTAAACTAATTATCTTATTTTTAAGGTTTATAGCTAATGTATTTTCTGTTGTATGTATTTCTTCTAACTCATATTCAATTTTTCTTTCAACATAAAGACCTTTTATATATTTATTTTTGGTGTAGTTTTCAATCTGTTTGTCTGTTAAACCTTTAAAATAAGCTATTATTTTCTGATAATCTGGTTTTTTTTTACCTGGTGGGAATCAAGGGGAATAAAACCTAAATCTTTAAAGGCTATTCTACTTGAAAAAGCATGTAAACATAACGATGTTGCTGATTCTATAGCTAATTTCTGGAATGCTTCTTTATTTTCACCTTTATTTTCTCCATAATCGCAGATTCCCTTAACAATTATCCATTCTTTATTATATATAGAAGAAGCTGCAAATACCCCTGCACCTTCCATCTCACCCCCTTTGGCATTTGGATATTTTTTAATGAGCTCTTTTTTAAATGCGAGATTATCAACCAGTGATTCACCAGATAAAATATGACCTGGTATGGTCTTAGCGTCATTACCATCAGGTAATTTAAATGACCAGTCCTTTATATTTTTAAATCTGTTTAATAAAATTGAGCCTGAAGGTGGAATAGGGCTTCTGGAAATTGTTTCTACTTCACCAACCCTTTTATTGTCATAGGGGATTATTGCTTCAGAAATTAAAACATCCCCAATAGCCTGTTTATCGCTAAATAACCCAAAGGCAATTCCTATCATTATCACGGCTTTAGGTTGCCAGTCCTGAATAGCATGAGTAATTGAAGTTAAAGAACCCCCTCTTGATACAGAACCCATATCTGATTGGATATGTACTAAGCAATATTCACCCAAAACTCCTATATAATAAGTAAAGCTTTGATTGTAAGTCTTTAGAATTTTTTTATAATTTGGTAGCGGTTTTAATATTTTATGTATATGGTCAGTTTCAAGATCAGTAGCAGTTATTAACAGAAAGCTTAGAATTCCTTTTATTTCTAAAACATCTGAAAGTTCAATTTCTTCATATATACCGTTATTCAACTCTACTACCTTAATATTTTTACTAAATTAATGTAATTTATTTCTCCTAATAATACCATTAAAAGCTTTAAATGTCCTTAATTAATGTATTTGAAAATATTGTAATATAAAATAATCCTTTTCTAAATTTTTAATTTTATTCCCATGACCAAGATGAAGGCTTCCAGGTTAATTTTTCTTCAACGGGTTTGCAAGCTGTATTTATAAATGATTCAATATTGCTCACAACTTCAGAAAAATCCTTAAATGACTTAAGATTATTTACTGTCAGGAAACCAGTCCACTGGCTCTTCATATTTAGGTCATTCTTAAAATCATCAGAAAAAATAATTTGTTTATCTTCAATAGGTGTTTCTCTGTAAGTAAATGTTTTATTAATCGCAGTATATAACCTTTCAAGCTGTAGGTTATATTTTCCGGCAATAAAAAGAATATCGTAAAAATCCTTGAATCTGCTATTTTGGTAATTCAACATTACCATTGCCTGAAATTTTTCAGCTATTATTGATTCCACTGGATATGTTTTAATTATCGGTATTTCAGAATCTTTTTTAAGTATTACCGGAAATTCTATTTCTTCAGGTTTGCCAAGAATTTTATCTCCAAAACCAATATCCACAGTTAACATTGATTTTGATCTATCCAGCTTTGCCAGAATTTTTAATCTGATTCCCTGGTATTCTGCATCTTTCCTTATTTCCTCTAGTTTAATATCAGGCTCAAAGGTAATCCCATCCTCGAATTCAATTTTTATTATTTCTTTGAAAATATTCTCCATTTCAGCAAATTCATTAGAAGTGGAAACAACCAGAAAGTCTATATCTTTTGTTGGTCTTGCCATATTTGCTTCCAGGGCAAGCAGGGATAAACCCCCTTTAAGGATAAAATTGTTTTTATACTTTGACTGTGAAATACGGTAAAGTAACCTTTCCTGACAGTATTGAAGATAAACTGCATCAACACTACGCTTAGTTTGTTTGGCGTAATTTGTTAGTTTTGCCTTAATTGATTCTGTTATGTTAGTTAATTTTTTTTCTTTCATTCAAGTATTGCCTTTAAGTATGGTGAAATAATGTTTTTAACATGACAAATTTTAGCGTAATCCATTAATTTTTTAAGATTATATCCTTTTCTACTCAGGTAATTTTTTAGGCTTTCTATTGCTAGATTTTCACCTATTTTATTTCTATACCGGAACATATCACAAATGGTTTTTTCTTTATCGTATATTTGTATATGACCGTAACGTGTTTTTACATGATTAATACCCAGCTCAAAAGTTTCTGGCCTGAAGTGAAAGATTTTTACCGGAGGATATTCAATAACCGGAACTTTTTTTGAATGGGGAACAGCGAGATAAATTTCAGAAGGATTAAATGTGCTTAAATCATAGTAACCTATTGCTGATAGCAGACAGATTACCCCCTCTGGAATTGCCTGACAGACATCCAAAAAAGATAAGCTTATGTTTTCATCTTCTTCCAAGTTTACGAGGCGGTATAATCCAGGCTTTATTTTTTCAATAATGCCTTCCTCCAGTAGTTTTTTTATATCACGAGTTTGAAAAGATTTCTCTTTTAATTCTTTCATTGTAATATAACCGCTGTTTATAGCGGATTTCTCAATGTATTCTAGTAACTTATTCATTAAAATAAAAGTGAATCTAAATTACTACCATTATACTATACTGGTAGTAAAAAAGAATCAAAAAAATTATTCCTTTTTTATGAAAAGAATAAAATTTTTACTTCAAGCTTATTTTAATTTCATGGGTTTTTATAATTTCTAAAAATGCTGTAGCATTTGCAATAGCATCATCAAGAGCATTGTGAGTATGCTCTGTTTTTCTTAAATGTTTCCAGGGAGCATACCAATCTTTGCTAAGCCCTGCATAAAAATCCCCTATTCTTCTTGAAGACCATCCGAAAGGATTCTCATCTATAAAGTAATGAAAATACCAGTTTACCCAGGCAAAATCAAAACCATTATTATCAGAGATAAAAACAGGTCTGCCGTTTTTGTTATTTGCTTTTATCCAGTCATAAAATTTCTGCATACCAATTTTTGGATCTTCAAAGGTAAGTGTTTCTTCTCTTGTAAATCCAGAGATAGAAAGTGATTCAGGGTTCCAGGTTTCAGAAATGGGTCTGATAGTTTGGTAAAAAGTAGGAGCTAAGTTAATATCTTCAATTACTTTAACACTAAAAATGTAAAAAAAGTTTAGGAGAGAATAATACCAATATTAAAGGGCTTCCCTTAGAATGAAACGTAGAAACAACCAATCATTCAAAGGGTAAGCAAATGAAAATAATACCACAGTTTAAAGCAATAATGGATTTTTTATCAGTAACAAAAAGAGATATATCAGATAATCAAGTAAGTAATCTTAATAGAGAGAACAGAAGAAAATTTAAAAAGATAAAAAGTTTATTTGAAATAAATCAGTTGGAATCATTAAAAATAATTGCCGGTTTGCCTGGTGAAAAGACATTATTACTTGATTATGTATTAATTAGTAAATCAATGAAAATAATAGATAGGCCTTATAATTTAATATTTAATTATGTTTCTAAAAAATATGAACCATGTTTAGTAATTTTATTTGCAGTAATTCTTGTTAATGGCGAGAAATATCCAATTAATTTTGATTTTTGGATATCGGAAAATATGCTAGAAGAAGGTGAAATATATTTATCAAAAAATCAGATTGCCGAAAATATGGTTAAAAGCCTTGTAAACACATATTTAAAGGTCGATAATTGTTTATTTGATGCTGGTTTGAACTGTGAGGAGTTAATTGGATATTTGAACGGTAAAAATATATCTTATACGTGTAGAACTCCTAAAAATAAATCATATAAATCAGATATTGGTAAACATACTCCTAAAAGGCTATTTAACGATGAATTTAACCGAGATTTTTATTTTTATAAAAAAGTTGGTTATGTTAACAAAAAAACTGTTGAATTTTGTGGAAAAGAATCAACTCTGGTAGTTGTTTCAAATACCCGTGAAAAGCTTTTAAGCAGGGATTTTTACTGTTTAATTAGTACGGAGAGAAAAACTTACACAGAAATTTTTAGGTCTTACAAAAATAGATTTAAAATTGAGGTATTTTTTAAGAATATGAAGAGTTATATTGGTTTAGAGAGCTTTAGAACTCACAATGAAGATAAGATATCAAATCATATAAGTTTATGTATTTTTGGTTATATTATGGTTGAAAATTTATCACTTAAAATGGGAAAAACATTTTTCCAAACCCTTATTTATATTCAAACTGAGAGGAGAAGCATACTTGAAAGAAAGTTATATCCTATATTTAAGAAGTTTAAAACCATTATCGAAAAATCTACGTTTCAACCTCCTTACAAGGCTAAAATTTCCTTACTATCCTCTTTTTAAACTTAATGGTACATTTTTAGTTAACAGCTCCAAGACTTATCATAGAATATTTATATGGTATTGGCCCATCTGCCTCAATGTCGATTATAAAAAAGCTCATATTTTTCCTCTCTATTTTTTATCTTTACTATATCACTAAGATATATAATTATTAATAAGATTTTATAGCCAAATAGTTTAATAATAATGAGAGATTCAATTTTAAAACTCATCACAAAGTGGGGCTTCTGTTATTAGTATTTTAATACTAATAACATTGGGCATAAAGCCCATAAAACTAAAACCTGATAACGGAGTCAGCAACACAAGCACCGATAACAATAACCTTACCATGCTTGCCGGACTTCACAGCCTTGGAAACTGTATCTTTAGTACCACGTGAAACTCCATCCCAAAAGAAGATACAGTAATCAGCCTGGGAAATAATATCAGTGTTACGTGCAAGCGGAGCTATACGTGAAATGGCAGAGCCTGAATAATCAGGCCTGATAACAGAAAGCTCCAGGCCTCGGACTCTGGCAAAGCAAGCAGCAACAGAATCAACGCCTGAAGCTCCACCGGATACTATAGCTGTAGTATCAGCAGGTAAATGAGCCTCAATATCAGAGAATGAAATGCTAATGGTACGAGAACCAGTAATAGAAACTATCATAAGGGAAACCTCCTAAAATAAAAATAAATGAAAAGAAAAACTGACATTATCAAAAAGGTCTGTAGAGGTAAGCAACGGGCTTGTTTATTTCACCCTTGCTGACCTCTACAGACCTTTTATAATGGGAAAGTTTTTTCTTTTTGGGGTTTAGGGGTATTTCCAAGATGCCATATTTATAAGGGTTTGGGGCTAGGGGCTAAAACCCCTAGTTTTTCATATTTTATATCAAATTTCCTTTTAAAATACAATTATTAAAGAAATATGCGAAAATTAATTAAAAATTTTCGAGAAAGAACTCTTTATCAGGATTTTTTCTATTTAACATTTTTATTAACTTAACTGCATTATTGT
>CAYRDV010000080.1:0-18778 GCA_964422885.1 uncultured Candidatus Sericytochromatia bacterium | reverse complement strand
ACAGGTAGTATTGGCGTTTTTACCGGAAAAATGAGTTTTTCAAAACTATTTAATAATCTGGGCATAAATGCAGAGTCATTTAAAATAGGTGAACATGCTGATGCATTTTCCGAATCAAGAGCCTTTACAGAAGAAGAAAAGAAAATTCTTCAAAATTCAGTTCAAACTTTATACAGATTATTTCTGGAAAGGGTTTCTTCTGGTAGGAAAATACAGATTGCAAAAGTTGAAGAAATAGCTCAGGGAAGAGTATATTCTGGTAAAAAAGCAAAGGAACTTAATCTTATCGATGATGTGGGAGGGCTTGAAAAAGCGATCGAAATTGCTAAAGAACTGGCACAATTAAAAGATAAAAAGGTAAAAACATTTAATATGAAAGATGAGCTCGCCAGTCTTGGTAAAACTAATATTAATCCATTACAAGCCTTTTATCCTCTGATTTTGATGAACCTGATAAAAGAAAATCGGGTCCTGGCAATTATGCCAAATTTTGAATATTAAAGAAATTTAGCCACGGATACCCACGAATTAAGACAGATAAAAAATTTATTTATTTATTTTTCTTCATCTGTGAACATCTGTGGCTAAAAAAACTACGAGATATTCAGGCTAATATTAATTTTAAAGATATAATAACTTTTAGAGCAATATGCTAGGAGGAAAATATTTATGAGAGAAGAAGCTTTAAGACGACAGGGTTATTCAGGAGGAATGACCTCCAACGGTTTTATGACAAGAGTTATACCTATGTTTTCTTTAGGTCTTTTGATGACTACTGTTGGCTCATATTTTGCCTGGAATTTACCTTTCGGATTTTTAATTTTTGCTGCTATAGTTGAATTAATACTAATTTTTACCAGCTCAAAATGGGCTTATAGCGAAGCTGCAAACGCTAATATTGGTCTTTTCCTGCTTTTTACTACACTTACAGGAATGACACTTGTTCCTATTTTAAAATGGGCAAGTTATACAGGAGGGCCGGGAATTATTATTCAGGCTTTGGGAATTTCCGCTTTAACATTTGCTGCTTTAGCGGGCTATGGAGCAACAACAAAAAAAGATTTCAGCGGAATTGGTGGTTTTTTAATGATCGCTTTGATTGGTATAATCATTGCCTCACTGGTTAATATTTTTATCGGTGGGACCATGTTTTCCCTGATTATTTCCATTATTTCTGTTCTGGTTTTCTCAGGTTTTATTCTTTATGACATGGCTGTAATCAGACGTAACTTTAGTGACAGAGACTATATTGTTGCTTCAATTGCCTTATATCTGGATTTCATTTTACTGTTTCAGAATATTCTCCAAATCCTGGGTATACTTCGCTCTGATGATCGTTAAAATTTAATAGCAAAAAGGGCTTAAGTCCCTGTTTTTACTTGGTCAACTTAATTCCTTTGCTTTTTTAAAATATAATTCTGCCGTTTCTTCATCTCCGGCTTGTTTTAAGGCAAGGCCTAAAAAATTACACAATTCAGCAGTGCACATTTCAAGCTCCAGACATTCAGAAAAATAATATACAGATTCTTCATATTTCTCTAAATTTAATTTTATTTTTCCGAGGTAATAAAGATAATTACTATTAAATTTTTCATATTTGCATAATTTTTCAAAAAAATACTCTGATTCTTTAAATCTACCATCATTAAAACATTTTATACCCTGTTTCAAAAAATCATTTTTTATTGCTTCAATATTAAGCCTTAAAATAGGTAAATCCTTTAATTCCTGAATATGCTGATTAATAACTGATAATGTCTTTCCCCAGTTAAATTTTTCCAAAATTGTTTTTCGGCCATTTTTGGCAATTAATTTTGCTTTATCCTGATTATTAAAAATGTATCTCATCATTTTTTTTAATTCAGATTTATCAGGCTCAAAATAATGAATTGGCTCAACAAGCTTTAAATTATTAATTTCGTTGTTTTTACTATCTTTCCATTCAGCATTTATCAGAAAAGAATTGTTTTCATTACAAATATCTTCTGAGACACCTTTATTAATTGTAATTACAGGTAACTCGCAAGCCATTGCACTTAAAAGTCTGACAGCAGTTTCCTGGATTTGATATGGATAAACAAAACAATCACAGGCAGTATATAGACCAGGAGAATCATCATAATCTAGAATCAGTAATTCAGGATAGACTTTATCAGTATTGAGAATACCTCGATGCTTTGCATCGGGGTTTAACAAAACTTTGTTTTGTTTCCAAAGCTCTGCTTTGGAGTTAATACTCACAGGGGCCCCACCCTGTGGGGAGTTAGATCCTTCTAAAATTTCCTGGAGATTAAAATTTTGGAATAATTGGAAACTATCAGTATTCTCTTTTTTTTCTTCAATAAGCTCCATCTTAGGAATATTTGCTGTATTTCTTATAATCATACAAACATCTTCTTCCGGCAAAAACTCTTCAATAAATGCCTCAATAGCTATTTTTAGGCCCTCTCCGATATTACCAGTAAATAAAAATTTAAAAGATTTGCCAGTAGCTAGTTTTACTGGTGGAACCTCAGGAGAATAAACTGTTGTATCAAGATGAGGTGGTAAAATTTTAATTTTGTCCTCATCAATTCCTGAATCAATATAACCCTGACGGATAAAAGAATAAGGTACCCAGATCAGATCCGGTTTTGTATTTAATTCATCAATCCAATCTTCAGGTAAAAAATAATATTTCCAGGATTGCAAAAGTAAAAAATAACCTTTTTCCAAAAAATTTAAGTTTTTTAATAACCGGTTTTGAATATTTATTTCAACTCCATTATAAAAAAATGTATTATCGGGTAAACCTTTTAGATCAGATTCTTTCAACAATTCTTCTCTATATACGGATCTTATTAAAGATTTTCGGATAAAAGGGATTATTTCAACTAGAGTAACATCTTTATTTTCAAAAAATGAAAAATTTGGAGAGACTAAATTACCAAAAAGAGTGCTGATAAATCCTTTGAATTCCTGTTCAAAAAAAGAATAAACTTCACCTGAACTATAGGTAATATCTATAGCCTCATAGTTAAATTTTAAAGAAATAGGGTTAAAAAGTACTGCACACAATATCTTAGCCTGTTTATCAAGAGAGTTTTTCCATTTATCATTAACCATTTTTGGATCTGGTCCATTTAATACTACATTAGGATTATTTCCCCACCATAATTTTCCTCCAAGAGTGCTTTTTAACAGTGATTCCGAATAATCAATATTAAGAAACTCAGCAAGCTCTTTCATTAGAGTTTCTGTTTTGAGATGGATATCCTCAAACTTCACAAACTTATATTGAGCAGGTGGTAAAATTTTTTGATTTATTGGATTATAATAGCTTAAAACATTAAAAAATAACCATGAGTAAAACTCATTTATCCCAAAATAGGTTTCACCTTTTACTTTTAAAGATTGAAATGATGAATAAAAAGAAGAAAAAGGGTTCCTTATAGTATTTATCACTTTTGCTTCAGGAAAATCGTTTTTTATATCATCAAAAAATTTATCATTTGGAGATAGGTATGAGATGAGCCAGTCTGAAATAGCCGAAATTTTTATTACTTTGTATATTGTTACCTGAGATAAATAATGTTGGTGAATTACAATTGATTTAATTTTACTTAGCTCCTGTTTTTTTAATGCTGCATAAGCAAAATGAATTGCCAGAAAAAAGTTTTTCCTGTCTAAAACTTTTATTTGGTTTACCAATTTAAAAAGAATTTGTGAATAAGCGAGAAAATCTATCGTTAAGTCTTCCTGATCATTTATCTTATTTGAAAAAAAATGCTCCTCTACAGATACTTGTATAATAAAATTTTTGACCAGTTCAACTGGATTGTCTATGAATACTGATAAAGATTCCCAAAATGAATAAAAAGGAATTATCCTGGGTAACATCAAAATTTCTTCGTGAGAATCAAGTAAGCTTTGTAACAAAACAGAACCACTTCTTCCCGAGCAAACCAAAAAAGCAGTATTTATTTTTGTATTATCAAAATTCTCTATAAGGTCTACTATATCAGACAATATAGTTTTTTCATTTAAATCCACTAAATGAACCGAACTAAAAAATTATAATATTTTCGAGTACCTGAAAATATAATTATAGCAATTACAAAATTATCTGATTAAGTTAACAGTAATATCAAGGTTAGAGTTGGGAACGTTAATAATCTTTAATTTTAATAAATTTTAACATAAAGTTATTCTAAGTATAACCAAGTAATAAAAATTTATTTCTATAACATAAATTAAATTAAGCAAATTTAGGTAGAGATATGTCTATTAGAAATAAATTAAAAAAGTTAGCAGCAATTTTTTCAGTTTTTGGAATTGCGGCCTGTAATGCTCAACTTTCTGATTTACCTATTGACAATACAGCTCTTTATTCTACCTTTAATAATGATTCTCCATCTTCAACACCAGTTAGAGATCCCAATTTCCTGACATTTTTTTCCAATACTTATGAAGGGGATCCAACAATTGCCCAAAATTTTGAAAATAACCCTGATAAAAGATTTATCAAATTTGTAAATGAAGCCAAAAAAACACTTGATATCTGTATTTATGAAATTGATAACGATGAAATAACCGAAGCAATAATAAATGCTCATAAAAGGGGCATCAGGGTAAGAATGGTGATTGATTCGGATACTGCTGAGAAATCATCATGTACAAAAAGGATCAGGGATGCTGGTATAAAAATAGTTGATGATGGTGGCAGAATTGCCTATATGCATAATAAGTTTGCAGTAGTAGATAGTGCCTGGGTTTGGACCGGTTCTTATAATCTTACTAATAACGCATCATGGAAACATAATGATAACGTAATAAAAATTAATTCCTGGTATATGGCCGAAAACTATATTTCAGAGTTTGAGCAAATGTTTAGTAAAAAGAAATTTGGCAGACAAAAATCCAGTAAAATAAAACATAGATCAATTCATATAAGCCAGGATAAGACAGTTACAACTTTATTTGCTCCTCAGGATGATGTAGTAGGAGCGATTATTAAGGAAATTTCAAAAGCCAAAAATAATATTAAATTTATGGGTTTTTCTTTTACTCATGATGAAATTGCTAATGCTTTAATTAATAAAGAGAAAAGTGGTGTAAAAATAGAGGGCATATTTGAATATTTAGGTACAACCAGTAATTCAAGTGCTTATGGTAAATTAATGGACGGAAATAATCATATAAAACTATTTATTAAAAAACCAGCTCAGGCAAAAGCGATGATGCATCACAAAGTATTTGTACTTGATGATAAGATTACAATAACTGGCTCCTTCAATTTTAGTAAAAATGCCAGTGTTGATAATGATGAAAATGTTCTTATAATTAATAGTACTTCAGTTGCCACTGATTATCTTGAGGAGTTTGGAAAAGTCCGGGATAAAAGTGACGAACAATAAATCCATATCCTGATGATGCCAAAAGCCACACTTTTATAAAAACTTTTAGTTTATTTACCTTAATAGTTTTTTTTATATTATCATTATGTTTGGAAATGTAAATGTTTAGGATATAAAAGTGGCTTCTGCTCCAAATATTAAATACAAAGATTATTATAAAATTCTCGGTGTTGATAAAAAAAGTACCACTGAAGAAATTAAAAAGGCTTTTCGTTCGCTTGCTCTTAAATATCATCCTGATATTACAAAAAATAATAAAATACTGGAATCAAAATTTAAAGATATTTCTGAAGCCTACGAAGTTCTTGCAGATCCTGAAAAAAGAGCACTGTATGATGAGTTAAGTCTTAACGAATGGGGTAAAAAAGGAATCACGGCAAAACTTGATGAAGAACAGCTAAAAAAGAATGAAAGTAGCTCATTTAGTGATTTTTTTTATTCAATATTTGGGTCCGTAAAAGATAATACAATAAAAAATATAAAAAAGATAAATCATCTTGAAAAAAATATTACAATTACCCTTGAAGAAGCTTTTAATGGTGTTCATAAAGATGTAATACTTTCAACAGAAGAAAGCTGTAAAAAATGTGAGGGTAGTGGTATTAATAATGGGCAACCTTGCCAAACCTGTAAGGGAAAAGGACTTCTTAGTTTATCAAGGAGTCTGACCGCAAAAATTCCTGCCGGAGTTACAAATAATTCAAAATTATGTATAAAGGGAGAAGGTTATGGTTCCGGACTTCTTAAAGGGGATCTTTACCTTAACGTAACTTTGGAAAAGCATTCTTTCTTTGAATTGGAAGAAAATGGCAATATTTCCTGCGAGATACCTATCACTGTTACCGAAGCAATTCTTGGAGCAGATATTGAAATACCAACCCTAAAAGGGTCAGTTAAAATGAAAATACCGCCGGGAACTCAGCCAGAGCAGACATTCCGTCTAAAAGGAAAAGGAATGTTTAATAAAAAAGAAAATATATATGGCGAACAATTTGTAAAAATAAGCGTAATTATCCCTAAAATACTTACCAGCAGAGAGAAAGATTTATATAATGAATTATCTCTTATTGAGAGGGTAACTCCCAGAGATCATATTTATAAAATGATCTATAATTGAACATATTATAAAGACAAGAAATATATCATAATGAAAGAAATAGACAAATTACATCAGTTACGTAAAGACTCTGCGCTTGGTGGCGGAGAAGAGGCAATAAAAAAACAGCATCACAAAGGAAAGCTCACTGCCCGTGAAAGAATAGCCTTATTATTAGATCCTGGCTCATTTGTTGAATTTGACAGATTTATGGTCCATCGCTGCTCAAATTTTGATATGGGCAAAAAGAAAATTCTTGGAGATGGTGTAATTACTGGCTGGGGAAAAATAGATGGGAGACAGGTTTATGTTTTTGCTCAGGATTTTACAGTTTTTGGTGGTTCTTTGGGAGAAGCTTTCGCTGAAAAAATATGCAAAATAATGGATCTTGCCTTAAGAAACGGTAGACCTGTAATTGGTCTGAATGATTCAGGTGGGGCAAGAATTCAGGAAGGTGTTGTTGCTCTTGCCGGTTATGCCGAAATATTTTACAGGAATGTTCAATCGTCAGGTGTAATACCGCAAATTTCAGCAATTCTTGGTCCTTGTGCTGGTGGGGCAGTATATTCTCCTGCCATTACCGATTTTATTTTTATGGTTGAAAAAACCAGTCATATGTTTATTACTGGTCCTGATGTTGTTAAAGCTGTAACCGGAGAAGAAATATCCTTTGATGAACTTGGTGGGGCAGATACCCATGCCAGCATCAGCGGGGTCACACACTTGAAATACCCTTCTGAAGAAGAGTGTCTGGAAAATATCCGCTATCTTCTGAGTTTTCTCCCGCTTAATAATCTGGATGACCCTCCGGTTATACCTTGTAGTGACCCTATTGATAAAGATTTATCAGCATTGGATACTATCATTCCTGAAAACCCGAACAGGCCATATGATATGCATGAGGTTATTGCCAATATATTTGATAATGGAGAGTTCTTTGAAATTCATGAAGAATTTGCCAAAAATATGATTGTCGGATTTTCCAGATTAAATGGTCAGTCTGTTGGTATTGTTGCCAATCAGCCAAAAGAACTGGCTGGAACACTGAATATAGATGCTTCAATAAAAGGAGCCAGGTTTGTCCGGTTTTGTGATGCCTTTAATATCCCACTGATTACTTTTGTTGATGTACCAGGCTTTCTTCCAGGTAAAGAGCAGGAACACGGAGGGATTATCATTCACGGAGCAAAATTACTTTATGCATATTCTGAAGCAACAGTTCCCAAAATCACTGTTATAACCAGAAAAGCCTATGGTGGTGCATATGATGTTATGTGTAGTAAACATATCAGGGCTGATTTAAATTTTGCCTGGCCCAGTGCAGAAATTGCCGTAATGGGAACACAAGGGGCAGTAAGTATTATTTTTAGAAAAGAACTGAATAAGGATATTAACCAAAAAGATCATTTGATTGAAGAATATAAGGAAAAGTTCGCGAATCCTTATGTAGCCGCTGAAAGAGGCTATGTAGATGATGTCATTCTGCCATCTGAAACCAGAATTAAACTGGTTCAGGCTTTGGAAATTACTAAAACCAAAAGAGTAGAAAGACCAAAAAGAAAACATGGGAACATTCCACTTTAAAATAAAACTATCTGATGAAAAAAGTAAATCTGCTCTTCGTTTTAATAGTTGTTTTAGGGTTAAGTGCAGCCCTTCTGGGCTCAAGACTTGGTCTTGATATCAGTATTGGCGGATTCTCGCTTAATTCTGACAGGAATACTCTTTATAATCGAA
The DNA here is from genome assembly GCA_964422885.1 of uncultured Candidatus Sericytochromatia bacterium. Taxonomy (GTDB): domain Bacteria; phylum Cyanobacteriota; class Sericytochromatia; order UBA7694; family JACMQJ01; genus CAYRDV01. The sequence goes on along the minus strand of CAYRDV010000080.1, from coordinate 10,549 downwards.
TGAGTGATTTTCTTGAAGATATTCAGTTTAAAGATTTTAAAAAATCTGCGTCATACCATTCACCTGAAGATCAGAAAAGTGCGAATATACCCGATCTTATTGAAAATAAGTTTTTAATCAAACCTGAACTAATGGACATTAAAGAATTTCAGATTCAGAAAATTGATGTTGACCGCAGTGGAGAACGGGCCAGGATACATACTATGACTCATATAAAGTTATTAAATTCGACCGAAATGAAAGATGTAGAAAGTATTTTTTTCTGGCATAAAGTAAATGGTATCTGGTATATGAGACTAAAATCTTCTATTGATGAGTAATTAAATTCATAAAATTTATTATTTATCTTTAATTTTCAAAATTGTCCTAAACTATTGGTACATAACCATTTAGGGCTAACATAAATAAAAAAATTCTGAAATCTATTACATAAATTTGCAATTTTGAGAAATTAATATTGATAAAATACTAATAGGAGTATCTTAAATTTAAGATTCAATATGCGTTGGATAATTGGAATAATTGTTATTTTTGTCAGCTCTTTGCTGGGTCTTTTTACTTCCTATGCTACAGTTAATATTTTTGAGGGAAAAATAATTACCCCAAAACCTGAAGCAAATATTATTGGTTTAAAAGATAATGAGCCTGACTATAAATTTATTAATGAGGTGCCATCAGTTTTTAACGCTGATGAAATAGAACCTGATGATACTTTTGATGAAAAGACTGAAGAAGCAAAACCCTACAAACTATTTCTGATTATGGGTACTGATGTTGTTTATTCAGCTCCCGGTTATAAGGTTCGTTCCCTTAAAGGGCGGACAGATGTAATAATAATAGCCAAAATGACAAATGATGGCATTGATTTGGTTTCAATACCAAGAGATAGTAGAGTAGCTATTCCTGGTCATGGTTTTGATAAGATTAACTCCGCAAATGTATATGGTGGGCCGGAATTAGTACTGGAAACTATTGAGAAATGGTTAAATATACATATTGATGATTATGCTCTGATAAATACCTATGGCGTTGTCCAATTTGTCGATTTGTTTGGCGGAATTGATTTTAATATACCTAAAAGGATGTATTATACAGATCGGGCCGCAGGTTTATTTATCAACCTTTATCCCGGTGTTCAGCATTTGGATGGTCTAAAAGTACATAATTTTCTCCGATTCAGACATGATGGAATGGGAGATTTAAACAGGGTAAAGCGACAGCAGGAGATTATTAAGGCAATGATTCCGCAAATACTTAAACCAACAAGTTTGTTAAAAATACCCTCTATGATCAAAATTTTAAATACAAATGTTGAAACGAATATTTCTACCCGTAAAATGTTGTATATTGCCAATAAAGCATTACAAATCAATGGTCTTAAAGATAAGCTTACTATGCATACACTTCCTGGTGATGGAAGAATGTATCATGGTGGGTGGTACTGGTTGATAGACGAAAATAAGTCTGAAAAACTATTGCAGGAGCTTGCTCTTATTTCTTTGACTAACTCACAGCCTGTGGATTCACCTGATGCTTCAGTTGCTCCTGAAACTGATGATGAAAAACTAACAAATAATCCTCTCAGTAACTCTGAAGAGAGTGACCTTAAGTTGAAAAGATAATATGTTAAATCTGGTACTAACAGCCTTTTTATTTTTTTTTATTACCTTTTCTACTTTTTTTGTTATAAAATTACCCTTTATTCTTTTTTTCTTTCAAAGCTTTCCTCCTGAGGTAATAATAGAATATTCCAATAGTTTTATTACATTTGGTTATTTTGAAAGTAATTTGCAAATACCAGCATTAATATTTTGTGCTTTACTTTTAAATCCAAGATTATGTTTTTTCTTTATGCTAATTTATTATTTTATTGGTTTTACCAAATATCCTATTTTTTATTTCGGCGGTGGTATGGAATATTTAAATGAACCTACTGCTGGTTATCTGCTTACTTTTTTTCCTATTGCAGTATTACTGTCAAATCTTGCCTGGAAAGATAAAAATTTTGAAAAATTTCTATATAACACCAGATATATTTTTTTTATTTCTTTAATGGGGCTTTTTATTATTCATTTTGTTGGTCTACTCAGTGCAATAATAAAATTATTTGGTATAGTAAATATTCTGGACATAATACAAATATTTTTTCTGATTCCTTTTTTAAGCCAGATTTTATTAATTGCTCTTATCAGTATTCTGGCAACAAATCTGAATCGCTTGAAGTACTTTATTCTCGCCAAATATATGAAATATATAGAATCTATTTTGCAGAAAAGTGTAAAAAGACAAAGAACTGTTTCATAGAAGAAGTGAAAAGTGAGGAGGAAGTGAGGCAGCAAGCAAGCTTGCTTGTGAGGCGATAAGCAAGCTTATCTGTGAGGAGGAAGTAAAAAGTGAAAATAAGCTTTTTTCTTACTTCTCCCTCACTTCCTCCTCACTAGGACAGCTAAAGCTGTCTGACCTCACTGAACGAAGTGACCTCACCTTAAAAAATTTTTTTGATAAAAATTTTTTATACCCTTGACATTTTTTTACTCGGTGCGTTAATATAATATTATGCACTGTGTAGACGCAGCGTATTAGAAATTTAAACGGAGGAAAGTTAATGAGAGTTATTAAGAGATATGATAATAGAAAATTATATGATACTGAAACAAGCAAAACAGTAACCTTAAAAGATATAGCTGCTTTAATCAGAGAAGGTAGTGAAATTAAAGTTGTTGATGGTACAGATAAAGATATTACCAATAAAGTACTTGCACAAATATTTTTACAGGAAAATCTTGAAACAAAACAACTTGTTTTAAGTAAATTTTTACTTGAATGGCTTATTAAAGAAAGCGGTAAGCTTGAAAATCTGACTAAAAAAGTTTTACTTGGCGGTGTAGGTCTTGCATCTATGACCCAGGAAAAAGCAGAACAGATTGTTACTGAGCTAATCAAAAGAGGCGAAGTTGATGAAACTGAAAAGACCAAATATGTGAAGCAAATAATTGATAAAGTTGAAAAAGGTTCTAAGGACTTCAAACATATGGTAGAAGGTCTTGTTCAGGAAGTAACAGCACCAAAAGAAAAACAGGAAACTAAAACTGAAGAAGAAGTAATTGCTGAAAAAGAACAGGAAATCGCTGCTCTTAAAAAACAAATAAAAGAATTAGAAGGTAAAATTGAGCTGAAGGATGAACAAAAGGATGATAAAACATCCAAAAAAGTCCTAAAAGCTAGTTAGTTCTATTCATAGCTATCTTAAGCCTTACATATTTGTAAGGCTTTTTTTTTGCAAAAAGATTTATTCCTGATAAAATTTAAAAATGGCACGACATAAACCACACTTATTTTTTACAAAAGAAGAGCTTTCAACATTCACTATAAATGAGGAAAATTTTTCTCATCTGATTCGTGTATTACGTTTTAAATCCGGTGATATTTTTATTGGACTTGATAATAATGGTAATAAGTTTACCTGCCAGTTAGAAAATTTATTCAAAAACTCTGCAAATTTCAGTATACAGCAACAAGAAATATTTTTAAAAGAGAGTTCGGATATTACTCTTATTCAGGCACTAACAAAAATTGAGACCTTTGAAGAAATACTGGATAAATCAACACAATTGGGGATTAATGTTATAATTCCCTTAATTACAGAAAATACAACTGTTTCACCAGATATATTTAAAAAGAAATTTCCAAGATTTAATAAAATAATTAAATCAGCCTCAGAGCAATCCCAACGAATCTTTATGCCAGAATTAAAACAGATTATTAATTTTGAAAATTTAATTAATGACTTTAATGTTAATGAAGTCATTATTTCTTATGAAAAATCAAAAATTCCGCTAAAACATTTTTTACAAAATTTTCATTTAAATAAAGTTATTTTAGTTTGTGGACCTGAGGGAGGTTTTTCTGTTCAGGAAGCTATATTATTGGCTGAAAAAAACTACGTTTTGGCAAGCTTAGGAAAAAACATTCTCAGGACCGAAACAGCTGTAGTTACAGCATTAGGTAATATTATTTACGAAAAAGCCATATAACTACTCAATACTTTAGTTCGTTGAGTGAAATTGAAATGAATTTTTCTTTTCAATTTTCCTGAAAACCACCGGCAAAATCCATAACAAACATATAATCATAAGTTTTATGAGTTCCCTGGGCAACTCCTATTACTTTAAATTGAGGATTTAAAATACTCTTTCTGTGCCCCCGATTTGGTACGCCATCATCTACAAGCAAAGATAGAACGATTCTATCTGCCTTATTGTAGCCATAGTCAATATTTTCACCTGCTGCTTTCAACCATTTACCATAACGATCCATTCTGTCAAAAGGAGAACTGCCATCACTAGCCTTGTGTCCTGTGTTCGAAGACTCAGACTGATCTTTTACCAGATCATTGGCGGCACTAGTTAATCCTTTTGAAGGCTCAAGTTTTGGTAATGGCTGAGTTGCTAATAAAACATTATAACATTCATCAACAGCTTTTATCCCTTCCTCATTTGCAATAGGAATTTCACCTGGAAACCTGATACGATTTCCCTGATAATACTTTTTAAGATTTAAAACCTGTTTTTTTGCATATTCCTGCGGATTCGTTCTTACCTTGTTTAATTCTAAAATGACATCTTTTTCAAGATCATCAAGGTATGTAGCATTTCTGGCAGTATCCAGGCCTTCAGTATTAATCGAATCGATTGCTTCTTCCGGCTCAGGTTCAACTGGTATTTCAGTTTTTTTTGGTGCGAGTGTGGGTGTTGCTTTTGCAACAATAACATTCCCTGTATTATTCAGTTTTATAATCTCGCAACTGGTTAACAGAGAAAATAAAAGTATACTTAACAGAACAAAATTCTTATTAATTTTTTTTCTCCAAAAATTTTAATGGGTACATAAAAAATTATATCCCTGTTTTTTGGAAAGTGAAAAATTTTGTTAACCTAAAACTTTTAGAAGTATATGAATAGAAATAATAAAAGACATAGTACTACCTACAGAAAAGGAGATAGTTCTCCATGGTTGTAAACTTCTTAGATAAGATACAGTATGAAATACTCTGGCAATGGTAAAAGTCCAGAAATAAATAACAGCTCCCTGCTCCCAACAATCAAGCATTACATAAACAAGACCCAAAGCCAGAAAAATAGGGATATTTTCCAGATCATTTCGATATGCTTTATTTGCCTTTTCGACTTCAGGAAGCTCACCAGTGGCAACCTGGTTTTTACTAAATGCTTTTGCATCTTCAGGATTAACAAATGATTTTTTGGTAATTCGGCTATATGCCTGGTAAAGACCTATTGAATACATTTTAATAAATAATATTACACAACAAATTGCATAAACTTTTAATGTTGGATTCAAATTTATTTCCCCCGTACCTCAGATTTGTTTAAAGAATATCTTATAATAAATTAAGTTTTAAATAAGTGAATTTTGTACATTACATAATACTTAATGGAAATTGAATTTTTTTTAGATAATGAAAATAAAACAATTGAGCTAGGAATAATTATTGCTGAAAATCTGCCTGTTCCTTGTGTAATATACCTTGAAGGAGATTTAGGAACAGGTAAGACTCATCTTTGTAAAGGTATTATCAATGGATTAGGTGTTTCAGAAGATATTACCAGTCCAACATTTACCCTGATCAATGAGTATGTTTCTAATGAAATAAAAATTTATCATCTTGATTTATACAGACTGGATAATCTAAATCAGGTTCTTGATCTTGGCATTGAAGATTTTATTGATAATAAAAATTCTGTTACTTTGATTGAATGGTCTGAAAAGTTAGGTAATTATAAACTATCTGAAACACTAATTACCATTAAAATTTTTTATCAGAATTCAGGGCGTAAATTTTGGCTATATTCTGAAAATGAAAACTGTTTTAGAATTTTTGAAAGGATAAAAAAATTTGTTGATACTGGGAATTGACACTACTGAAAAAAATATAAATCTGGCTTTGGCAGATGATAAAAAAATACTTTATGAAATTGAGGAAACCAGTCCAAAGACTGAAGAATTAATTAATCAAATAGATACTTTGTTTAAAAAATCAAAAAAGGAGTCAAAAGAGCTTTCAGCAATCGGTGTAATTACTGGACCAGGCGGTTATACAGGGACAAGGTCAGGTGTTTCAGTAGCAAAAACAATATCTCAGTTTTTACAAATACCAATTGTTGGTATAAATAAGCTGGAAGCATTATTATTTTCTTATGATCACAAATTAACCACTGCACCAATGATTAATATTAAAAGAAACGAAGCTTATACCTGCCTTGCAGATTTTACAAATGATCAAATAAATTATATTTTAAAACCTAAAGTAATGGCACTTGAATCATTTATTGAATTTCTTAAAAACCAAAAAGTAGAAATAAAAGTTTTAGCATATGAGTTTGAGGCTAAAAAAGACTTATTTTCTGAATTACCGGATAATATTAAGATTGATTTTTCTTTTCACCTAAAACCATCACATATTACAAAGATTACAGCTGATTTTATCAATGTGGGTAAAACTTCTACTTTTCTGGAAGTAACTCCCTTTTATATTCGGGAAGCTATTTAAGAATAGAAATTAAATAGCCATTTTCCTTAGTTTTGCACTAACTGAATCGACTGATATAACAAGAACCATTAATATCACTACAATTGCACATGCTTCCTTATAAGCAAAGGTTCGAAAAGCATTATTCATCAGATAACCCATCCCACCAGCACCAATTAAACCCAGTACTGCTGCAGATCTGATATTGGTTTCAAAACGGTATAAACCAAAAGAAATTATATCTGGCAAAACCTGTGGTATTACTGCAAAAGAAAGGGTTTGAAGATAATTTGCTCCTGTAGCCTTGACTGCTTCAACAACTCCTTCATCTATACCTTCTATTGATTCGGATAAAAGTTTTGCAAGTACAGTTGTAGTATGAAAAGCCAAAGCTAAAGTACCAGCAAAAGCTCCTAACCCTACAGCAGAAACAAAGATTAGGCCTAATGCCAAATCAGGAATTGTTCTGAATAAGTTCAAAAGCATTCTGACAAAACGATAAATTAGTGGATGAGGAGTTGTATTTCTGGCAGCCAGGAAAGAAATTGGCAGAGCAAAAATCAAAGCAATAAAAGTACCGGCCAAAGCCATTTGGATTGTCTGAATAGTTGCACCAATTATAGTTTGAGGAAACTGGTTATTCCACCATTTATTTTTTTGTTTGGATTTTTCTTCACTCAGAGGAATTGGTAAAACTAAGTCTAAAGAGGTTAGTCCTTCAGGTATACTATAATGTTCAGGATCTCCCATTTTATGAAAATCAGGGGGATTCATTCTTCCTATTATATTTGCAAGCGGTCCAGCTCCACTGATTAATTCAGGTATATTAAATTTTGAGCCGTTAAAAGCCCATCCAAGAACCAAAAGAATTAATATAGCCTGGAAAATTATTTTACTCCATGGTTTTTTAGGTGGAGGTGCTTTAAGATAAGCTTCATCCTTTAACTCTTCTGTTTTTGATTTGGATTTAGTAAGCTCTGACATTTTTATTCACCTGCTCTGGCATAGACTTTTTCAATAGCTTCGTTATTTAATTCTTCGGAAGTACCATCAAAAGTGATATGCCCTCCATGAAAACCTAAAATCCTATCTGAGAAAGCTTTTGTTAGTTCAAGTGTATGAAGACTCACAAGAGCGGTAATCCCATCTTCTTTACAAACTTTTTGTAAAATCCCCAAAACTTCTCTGGAAAGCTTAGGATCCAAACTGGCAACCGGTTCATCTGCAAGTATCAGTGTTGGGTTTTGCATCAGAGTTCTGGCAATTGCCACCCTTTGCTGCTGTCCTCCGCTTAGTTCATCAGCCCTTTTATAAGCCTGATCAAGCAAACCGACTCTTTCAAGATTGGCAAGAGCTTTCTTTTTATCATCAAGAGAAAATATTCTCATGGTTCCTTTGAAAGTAGACTGATAGCCTAAACTACCAGAAAGAACATTATCAATTACTTTTAGGCGTTTTACTATATTAAACTGCTGAAAGATCATTCCAATTTTTCTTCTTAATAGTCTTAAATCCTTTGAGGGTAATTTACAAACGTCCATTATGTCAGTATCGGAAACATTACCTGTAATCAGAGATTTTTTAAAAATAATTTGCCCTGATGTTGGTTCTATTAGCCTGTTAAGACAGCGTAGAAAAGTCGATTTTCCTGCACCACTAAGGCCAAGAACCCCTACAAATTCACCCGGTCTGATATTGATATTAACCCCTTTCAGGATTAAATTATCAGCTGTATATGATTTTTTTAGATCTTTTATCTGTAAAAGAAAATCTGATGCCATTTTTATTTTCTCTTAATTTATTATTTTGCCAATGCTTTTTGTAAATCTATTCCAGCAACTTTGAAAGCCTTTCTGACTGGTTCATAATCCTGATCAGTTGCTGTGATAAAACCGTCTATACGGTATAAATTCTGAAACAATTTTTTCCCTTCTTTGTCATTACTCATTTCCAGAAAAGATTTTTCAAGTTTTTCCGCTATTTTTGGATCAATATCTTTACTGATACAGACATTATCAGATGGCATAGGATCCGAAAAAGCTATTGCCTTTATCTGCTCTGCTTCTTCAGGCTTTAAAAATTGGGTCCAGGCACCATTATTCCCTCCGGTATCATTTGAGAATGTTGCTCCACCATCCACTTTTTTGTTAAAAACAGCAAGAACAGTAGCATCATGACCACCTGAATAAATAACATTTTTAAAGGCAACTTTTGGATCTATTCCTTTATCAAGAAAAAGCTTTTTGGGAAAAATATGCCCAGAAGTAGAAAGAGCATCACCAAAAGAAAATGACTTATCTTTAAAATCTTCAAGTTTATTTATCCCACTATCTTTTCTGGTAATAATTGCAGAATAAAAAACGGCCTTGCCATTTCTTACAGCTTTCAGAATTACTTTTACCCCAGCTTCATTATTTGCCATTACATAGGCTGCTGGAGTTAAAAAAGCAATATCAAGCTTACCTGCCCTAAAAGACTCTACTATACCAGTATAGTCTGTCGCAATAAAAGGTTTAACTTCTTTTCCGATAGATTTAGTAAGCATTTCTACAAGTGGTTGGGCATTTTTTGTTACTTCTTCCATATTTTCGGAAGGTACAAAGCCTACTGTGATAGGTCTTTCTTCGTTTCCTGAGTTACAACCGACAAGACCAAGCGCAAGCATTACAACCAGGGGCAGCACTTTCATCTTTAAAAACATGGATATCCTCCAAAATTAAAAACTTTATTTAGAACCAAATTTCAAATTATGAACGACATAATACCATAAATAAGTATAAAGAAATGTTATTTTATAATATCTATATATTTATTTACTTAATAAGTAAAACTTGTTATAATATATGAATTTTTTATTTTTTTATAGTAATACATTACAATAATATATAAAATTGCTAAATTATCTTAAATATATATTCAAAGGGGGAAATATTATTGATAAACAGGTGTATGATTTGTGGAATAATAGTTGATAACATAGATAATGAAGAACCTCCTGACAAATGCCAGAGGTGCTTGGTTTTAGGGCAAAATACCACTCTCAAAAAAAATGATTTAAGTAGAGCCTTATTTTACATTTTTGAAGGGTTAAGTCTGTTTATAAAGAATAGTAAACTGGTAAAGCTTTCAATAATTCCTATTTTTCTTACTTTTATAGTTTTGTTAATGGCTTATGGTTCTTTTTTATATTTTTTTATCTCTCATATCAGTCAATATCTTCCCTCAAAAGAAGGAGGAGAAGTATTCATGAATATTGCCAGATTTACGGTTACAATATTCGGTTCACTTTTAGTAGCGGTTTTAATGGTATTTTTATTTCTTCCGGTCTCAAGTTTAATTTGTATACCATTTAATGACCTGATTTCTGTTGAAACAGAGTCATTACTTTTGGGAACTCAGACACAAGTACGTAACGAAGATTTCTTTTATGAAACAAAAGTTGGCCTGAAAGAAGTTTTAAAACTATTAGTATTTAAACTTTTAATTTTAATTATCGCTTTACCCTTAAATTTTATCCCTGTTGTTGGAAATATATTATTTCTTTTTATTTTTTCAATGGTTACAGCAATAGATTTTTTGGATATTGTAATGGCCCGCAAAAAATATTCTTTAAAGGAGAAATTTTATTTTATAAAACTTAATATTTTGCCTTTTATTATGTTTAGCATCCCATTTATATTATTATTTTGGATTCCTTTAATCCAAATTCTAATAATTCCCTGTGCAGCAATAGGAGGTACAAGGTTTTTCCTGGAAGCTAAAAAGAAGTGATGGGGAAGTGAGGCAGCAAGCAAGCTTGTTTGTGAGGCGGTAAACAAGTTTACCTGTGAGTGGGAAGTAAAAAAGTGAAAAGAAGAATATTAGGGTAATTATAGAATTACACATACACTACCCATTCGTTCTTTTTCTTACTTCCACCTCACTTAACAAACAAAGTTTGTGACCTCACTAGATAACATATTTAGAAATAACTACCAAGTAATACCAGAAGTTAAAGGAATG
>CAYRDV010000079.1:0-18933 GCA_964422885.1 uncultured Candidatus Sericytochromatia bacterium | reverse complement strand
GGAATATATGATGAATCGTATATTGACGAAATTCTCCGGGTCAATACTGAAGATGCGTATGATATGACTATAAGATTGGCAAGAGAAGAAGGTATTTTTGCTGGTCAGTCTTCCGGGGCAGTAATGAAAGCTTGTTTGGACTTAGCCTCGGAAATAGATAAAGGAGTTATCGTAACTGTTTTTCCTGATGGCGGTAGTAGATATATCAGTACTAATCTCTGGAGATAAAGATGCTGGAAATACAAAAATCATTGCTTGAAGAAATTTATCAACATGCTATAGATACTTATCCTGACGAATGCTGCGGGATAATGGCAGGGGTTATACAGGCAGAAAATAGAATTGTAAAAAAGGTCTTTCAAGCTGAAAATCTTAACAAAGAAAGAAGTCATGACAGGTATGAAATGAATGAGAAAGATTTTCTGAGGGCAGATCGTCAAGCTGCTAAACTTGGTATGGATATTGTGGGGATTTATCATTCTCATCCGGATCATCCCTCAAAAGCTTCTGAAACAGATCGTCAGAAAGCCCATGAAGGTTACTCTTATCTGATAGTAGCGATTCATGATAGAAAATTTTATAGTAAAAATTCGTGGGTGCTTGATCAGAACAAAAAGTTTCAGGAAGAAGAGATAATTGAGTTATAAAAATTACAGGAGAAAAATAGATGTCAGTAAAAGTTAGAATACCGACCCCTCTTAGAAAACTTACCGGAGGAAAAGCTGATTTACAGGTTAACGGTTCTACGGTTAGAGAAGTTATTGATGATATGGAAGCACAATTCCCTGGTTTTAAAGAGAACTTATGTGATAAGGATGGTAATCTGAAAAGGTTTGTAAATATTTATCTGGGAGATGATAATATTTTGGAGCTTGATAAGATGGATACGAAGGTTCAGGATGGTAGCGAGTTGTCTTTGATTCCTGCAATAGCAGGGGGGAAATCTTACTCTCTCCTAACCTCTCTCTAGATCAATAGAGAGAGGAAAGAATGTATTTTCCTGATTGACCACATGAGTAAATCGTTATAAATTATCGCTTTCAGTAAACTGTGAATGCTCAAACTAATTAAATGAGTGAGATGGGAAACTTGAAAAGTGAAAGGACTCATTATAAGTTGTTTGAGTATTCACCTTTTTGGTCAATCCTTGCCCCACTCTCTTTCAAAGAGAGGGGCTGGGGGAGAGTTGTCTTTATTTAAAAAATACCTTTCTACAAACTAAAGCTTAATCAAAAAAAGCAATATCCAATTTTGCTTAATTGGAAAAAAATATTATATTAGATAAAAAGTAATTTTTTAGGAAAACATTTATGACAAAAAAATACCGTATCGGTTTTGGCCGCTTTATGCAGGAAACAAATTCATTCTCTTCTGTTCCTACCACTCTTGATGACTTCAAAAGAACCCACTTTGTAGAAGGAGCCGAGCTTTTAGAAATTTGTGAGCCAAAAAAATGGGAAGTAAAAGGTTTTCTTAGAAATTTAGAATTATCAGGCTTTATTAAAGCAATAAGAAAAAATTCCGATATTGATATTGAACCTGTTCCTTTATTTAGTGCCTGGTCAATCTCAGGAGGCCCTGTTGATAAAGAATCATTTAATATTATTTGTGAAAAACTAAAGGAGAAACTGCAAAAAGCAGGAGAACTTGATGCTGTATTTTTCGCTCTTCATGGCGCTTTGGGCGTGGAAGGCGAATCTGAGCCTGAAGGAAAACTGTTAAAAATTATCAGGGATAATGTTGGTGATAAAGCATATATCTCTTCTTCTATGGATCTTCATGGAAACCTGACCAGAGAAAAAGTGAAATCACTTAATTTCTTACATGCCTATAAAACAAATCCGCATCGTGATATGGCCAGGGTTGGTTATAAAGCAGGTAATATTATGATAAAAACCTTGACAGGAAAGATAAACCCTACCACAGCCTGGAGAGCTTTACCCATGCTGATGGGAGGCGGTACCACCATTGATATTTTTCCGCCAATGCTTTCTGTTTTTAACCGAATGAAACAAATCGAAGAAGACCCAAGAGTTTTGGACAGTAGTATCTTTATGTGCCACCCTTTTTTAAATCATCCTGACCTTGGCTGGTCCGTTTATGTAATAACCGATAATAATCAGGAACTGGCAGAACAGCTTGCTGATGAACTGGCAGAAAGATGCTGGGCTTTAAAGGACAAATTACCGCCAAAATTTATCAGTGCAGATGAAATGATTGATAAGGTAAAGAGCTTAACTATTGCCAGAAAAATGGGTTGCATAACGGTTTGTGATGCTTCAGATGTTGTTGGTGCTGGTGGAACGGGTGAGAATACAGCTTTATTAAAAGTTATTATGGAAAAAGCTCCTGACCTTATTTCCTATATTCCTATAAGGTCACCATATGCAATCTCTGAATTGTGGGATAAACCTGAGAATGAATCAGTAGAAATAGCTGTAGGGGGTAAACTTCAACCGGAAATAAATGAGAAGGTTCTAGTCAGAGGAAAAATCAGATTAAAAAAAGAAACAGAAAATTTTGGAAAAGTAATAGTGATTCAAAAGGAAAATATCAGCCTGGTAATTACCGAAGGTTATGCTATGCCAATGAAACCTTCTTTTTATGAAGATCTTGGCTTGCAAACACTAAAAGCTGATTTAGTAATAGTAAAAAACTTTTTTCACTTTAGAATTTATTTTCTTTTAAAAAGCAGAAAAGCTATTTATGTAAAAACCAAGGGGATAACGGATTTGGAACAGGTTTTACAAATTGAGACCAATTATCCGGCCTATCCAAAAGATAAAATTGATGACTGGAAAGAAATTGATAAAGCTAAAAGAGGAGTTAATAATTCTGAGCAGGAAAATATTAAATCACTGTATTTACTAAAAAGAAATAAGAATAAATTATTAATAAAAATAGCTCTGCCAATAGGATTAATAATTTTGGGAGGAATATTTTTTTATAAAAAGCGAAACAAGTCTTAGAGAACAGTCGCTGACTAACATGAATCCCGGTACAGGAATAAAATTAGGTATCGGGCAGCTACGGGTATTAAAACTTGACTGGGGACTGTTCCATACTGAGTACGATAAATTCTGATAAAATATTAATAATGTATTTTTTCATTTATCATTTTAAACGTTTTGAATAAAAAATTTCTTTGGTGTATGTTGCCAGTTCTTGCATTTTTTTTGCTAGCTGCATTCACTACAAAAGTTGATAATGACCCGCATCTTGTTGCATCACAGGAAGGACTTTTAAATTATGATAAAAGTATTTTTGCTCTTCTGCATACCCAAAACCCTGACAAATACAAAGTTTCTTTACTGGCAGAAAAATCAAAGTATAAATTAACCGTTTTTTATGACAAAAAACCTTTAAAATCATATCCTGTTGTTTTAGGGCAAAATCCAGTAGATGATAAATTAAAGGAAGGAGACAGCTGCACACCTGAAGGAAGATTTAAAATAAAGGCACATTATAAACATCCTCACTGGTCAAAATTTCTATGGCTTAATTATCCAACGGTTGATTCATGGAAAAAATATAATCTTGCTAAAATGAATGGAAAATTGAAATTTACTGATTCTATCGGAGGGCAGATTGGTATTCATGGAGTGCCTGACAATGATGACACCCTTATTGAAAAAAGAATTAACTGGACAAGTGGCTGCATTTCACTTAAGACCAAAGATATCAATGAATTATATGAGATTATTAAGGATGGCACTATTGTAGAAATATTTCATTAGTTTTAAAAATATCTCAGACACAATTAATTCTTTATTAGCCCCAGGCTTTTTAATTTTAAAAATGTTCTGCTCAATAATATATGAGCCTGTTCAAAAGCAGGATCTGCACTTACCGATGTTTCAAGTTCTTCAAGTGCTTTGGGGTAATTACCTTTTACACATAAATCTCTGGCATTATTATAATGATTTAGTGCTTTCTGGTTTGTTGAACCTCTTGGACCAGGTGGAGGTGGAGGAAATGATGTACCGGTATTTTTTTCTTTTATCTGAGTATTAAGTGACTCTAACAAGTTATGATCAAATATCCCTTTTGGAGCTTCAACTACTGTTTCAGTTATATGTTCTATTTTTTCTTCCGCAACCTTTTTGGCTATTTCCGGTGATACATATGTATCCTGTTCTTCAAGTTGTACCCGTTTGGCATCGGAAATATTTTCAGAATTCTCCAGGAAAATTTCTTTTCCGGAAAATTGTTTTAATATGGCCTGATGACCAAGTAAATCTGAATTATTAAGTACCTGTGTATCTCTTAAATTAAACGGTTTACCTTCAAGAGCTGCTATTTTTTCCTGAATCTTACTTAAATCATAAGTTAATTTTGTTGCGTCTTTTACTTCTTCTTTAATTTCCGCCTTTTCTACAGATAAAAGATTTGCAAGATCATTAAGCTCACTAAGTGAAGAAGGTTGTTCCCTGGCTTCAGTTTTTTCTTCAGCAACTTCTTTTTCTTTAACCTCTGGTACTGATAATGATTCAATTGCACTTAAATCAAATGATAGTGGTCCCTTATCAGAGACTTTATTAGTAATATTTTCTTCTTTAGCTTCTGCGCCTGGTTTTTCTTCAACTAAAATTGAGTTTTCAACCTGTTCATTGTTTTCCTCATTGGCAATCAGTTCTTCTGCAGATTCAGCCTGAATTTCTGCAATTTCAATAGTTTCAATTTCAAAAGCGGCAATATAATAAGGGCTTTGAGAAGAAAGCATTTTTGACAGGCGCTCAAGCCTTTTAACAGCTTCAGGAGTTGAAGTAAATTTTTTCTTTTGCTCTGTAAGTTTATCCGTTGATTGAACAGAAAATGCTTCATGTTCAGATGAATTTTCTTGTCCTTCGGTAGAATCTAAGGTATCTTGATTTTTTTCAATATTTATATTACTTTTTTGTTTATTTTCATTATGAGAAGGAATATATGGTTCTTTAGTATGCTCTAAGCTATCTTCCTGAGCAATAGTACTAATCGGCTCCAAAAATGCACCTACAGAAGGATTTTCGTCTTTTATTATAGAATAAGGCTTAGCTACCCCATAAACTACTGTTGGAGGTTTAAAATTCCTTGAAGGAGCAGAAATAAGACGTATTTCCTTAAAAGGGGTTTTGCAAAAGCTACAAACTTTTGCTGCTGAATCTACCATACAAAGGCAGTTTAAACATTTTTTCTTTACGTTCATTTAAGCTATAAGTCCTGCAACTGACATCCGCTGGAGATGTATTATAATACGTCTCTGCATGTTATAAATAAAGTGTTTTTCACTTTAAACAAGGGGCCTTGGTCCCTTGAGTAATGCAATGGACTAAAGCCCATTGTTCAGGCTTTGCCTGATTGTGTGAAATTTTTTTCCATTTCACTATATATTATACAAGCTATTTTTAAATTTATTATCTCAATTAGCTTAAAGGTTTCATTGTCGGGAAGAATACGACATCCCTGATGGTTTCTGAATTGGTTAAAATAGCTAAAAAACGATCTATTCCAACACCAAATCCACCTGTAGGCGGCATACCATATTCCATTGCTTCAATAAAATCCTCATCTTTCATCTGGGCTTCATCATCACCCTGATCTCTGAGAGCTGATTGCTGATCAAACCGTTCTTTCTGATCTATAGGATCATTAAGTTCAGTAAAAGCATTTCCAACTTCCGCTCCTGCAAAAAGAACCTGAAATCTTTGAACATAAGTAGGATTGTTTTCATGCTTTTTTGCCAGTGGTGATATGTCCAGAGGATGGTTAATTAAAAATGAAGGCTGGAAAAGGTTGGGGCGAACAAATTTTTTAAATAACTGATCAATCAGCCTTCCTCTTCCTAATTTTGAATCAGGAATAAGACCTTTTTCTTTTAGCACGGGAATCAGAGATTCAACTGTCGGATAATTATCCAGATCTATCCCTGCTTTATCAAGAATAAGCTGCCTATAATCCAGTCTTGGCCAGGGTGGGGTAAAATCAAGAATTTGTCCCTGGAACTCAAATTTAAGTGTCCCAAATACCTTTTCCATCAGGGTAGTATAAAGTTCTTCAGTTAAATCCATTAATTGATTATATTCGGCATATGCCCAGTAAAACTCCATCAGGGTAAATTCCTGAAGGTGTTGGGTACTCATCCCTTCATTTCGGAAAACTCTGCCAATTTCATATACTTTTTCATAACCACCAATAATCAATCTTTTTAAATGTAATTCAAGCGATATTCTCAGAAAAAGATCCAGATCAAGAGTATTATGATGAGTAACAAATGGTCTGGCATCAGCTCCACCAGGAACCAATTCCAAAACAGGGGTTTCTACCTCCATAAAACCTTTTGAATCCATGAAATTACGCATTTCTTTGATAAAAAGAGATCTTTTTTTGAATAGCTCTTTAACATCATCATTCATGATCAAATCAAGATAACGCTTTCTGTACCTTGTTTCTGTATCTGTAAGGCCATGAAACTTTTCAGGAAGAGGTCTTAAGGATTTTGAAAGCAGTTCTATTTTATCAACATGTAAACTAAGCTCTCCCCTGTTTGTTCTTTTGACATTTCCTGAAGCACTGATAATATCACCAATATCAAATAATCTTAGTTCTTCATATACTTCCGGCCCAAGCTTACTTTGAGAAACAAAAAGCTGCATTTTCCCACTTTCATCCCTGATATCTACAAAGCTTACTTTCCCACCTGTTCTCCAGGCATACACCCGGCCATTTATCTGGGCATAATCTTCAACTTCCTGCCCACTTTCCAGCTCTTGATATTTTTCCTGTAATTCATTTATTTTATGTGTTCTTGGTGCTTCACTGGGATAAGGGTTAATCTTTTTTTCCCTTAATTCATTTAGTTTATTTCTTCTTACCAGTTCCTGTTCGGAATAATTTTCTTCCATTTTCATCTACCTGTTCTATAAAATTCTCAAAAAAAGATATTAAAATATTATACTCTAATAAGGAAATTTCCCTTTTATTTTTAAAAGAATTAAATATTGAATAGTTATTGATGGATTAAAAAAATAATTATTATCAGACTAAAATAGTTGAATTCATAGTAAGATTTTACTTGAAACGTTTTTTAATTAAATTTCTGGGAAAGGATTAAAAATATGTATCCTTTAAAAAAAGGTAAATACGCAAAGCAGGCACATTTAAATCTTCCTGAAGGTACTTATGAAGATGAACATGGCAGGCAGGGATTTTATGGTAAAGTTGCTCATCTTTACCGGCTACATCCTCCTACAAGCTGGTCAAGAATAGAAGGGAATCTTAAACCAAGAGCTTATAACTGTAATCAGATAGAGCATCATGAAATAGCCCAAAAGATTCTTTATAATTCAGACGTAGCAATTTATACTCTCAGACTTACAAAAGATATGAATTATTATTTTCGTAATGCAGATGGTGATGAGGTCCTTTTTGTCCATGAGGGTGAAGGTTTAATAGAAACTGATTTTGGACCAATGAATTATACGAAAGGTGATTATCTGATCATACCAAGAGGAACTACTTACCGGCTAACTGTTAAAAGCCCGGTTTATTTTTTACTGGTTGAATCTTATAGTGAAATTACCCAACCTGAAAGAGGGCTTCTCGGTCCAAATGCTCTCTATGATCCTGCTGTTATTGAAACACCGGAGCCACAACCAATAATAGATGAGCGGGAATGGGAAGTCAGAATTAAAAGGCTTGGTGAATTTACTTCTGTTTATTATCCTTTTAATCCTCTGGATGTTGTTGGCTGGAAAGGAGACCTGAGTGTCTGGAAAATAAATATTAAAGATATTTGTCCGGTAATCAGCCATCGGGCGCATATTCCACCAAGTGTGCATACTACTTTTCTGGGAACAAATTTTGTTATCTGTTCATTTGTTCCCAGACCTCTTGAATCCGAAGAAGGGGCATTGAAAGTACCTTTTTACCACAGAAATATTGATTATGATGAAGTAATTTTTTATCATGATGGTAATTTTTTTAGCCGTGATGGAATTAATCCTGGTATGATAACCTTTCACCCTCAGGGAATACATCATGGTCCGCATCCTAAAGCGATAAAAGCAAGTGCCAAAAAGGAAAAAACTGATGAATATGCTGTAATGCTTGATTCAAGATTACCTTTGCTTCCGACTCCGGAAGCAGAAATGTTTGAATGGAAGGAATATTATCTGAGCTGGCAAGAATAACTTTTGAGAGGAATGTTAATAGGCACTTTCACTTACACATAAATCATATGAACTGGTAAAATCTTCCATCAGCCTGTCAATAATTGAGCTTACCATTTCATCATTAACTGAAGGTAATATGTTTATTTTCTTTTCTTCAATTGGACCATTTATTACCCATCCATCAATATATTCTTTGGAAATTCTGAAAGAAGTATCATTAAGTACTTCTATTATTACAGAATACTTAAATTTTTGCTGATTGATATTTTTAAGATAAATTGAACAGATGAATTTATTATTTTCATAATTTGTCTTCCCTACTTCAACATGAATATTTCCAGCTTCAAGGATACCTTTGGCAAAATTAAATTTTTCAAAAATAGTAAAAGTAAATTTTTTTACTTCTTCCTGAACTCTGTTTTCAGAAATATTATTCCCTTCTAAACTATTATTATTTCTTTGAGCTATTGCTCTCAACTTTTCTTCCCAATTCACGGTAAATTCAACTTTTATAAATTTAAAAATTAAGTTTTATGATATTCTATCACTTTAAAATATGAATTAATTTCTTAAAAGAAAACCTGGCAAATTTCAGAGTTAACAAAGTGTTTATTCAACTATAAATTTGAGTAAAAATATTTTAAATTACATTTTAGCTATAAAGATTATTAATTTTTGTTACAATTAATAAAAATATAATAACCTTACAATTTGTGAGATACTTATTTATCTAAAATATATAAGGTTTAATCGACTATTAAGTAAGTTAAATTAGTAGAGAGTTAATAAAGAAAGAAAAAATAATACAAGGTAACGATATGAAAAAAAACTATTATAAATTAATACTTATTGCAATTTTTTATCTTGGAATAAGTAATAAACAAGTTTTTGCCGCAGACTTTCCAAAGCTGGAAAACCCTCTTGAAACACCAAAAAATTTAAACCAGATAAAGCCTGATGACTCAGAAAGAATAAAAATAACAGATGTATCTGTTCAGGGAACAGAAAGAAAAGAGTCAGTTGCCATTGCCATGTTTTTAAAAGCTGGTGATACCGTTACGTCTTCACAGATCCGGGAAGATTTGCAACGAATTTTTGGGTTAGGGTATTTTGCAGATGTTCAGGCTTCCAGAGAACCATACCAAAATGGCTACAGATTAATTATTCATGTAGTAGAAAACCCCATTTTAAAAGATGTAAAAGTAACCGGGAATACCATAGTAAAATCTGAGCAGATTCAAAATAATTTTAATTCTCAGGTTGGGAAAATAATAAATTTAAATAATGTCAAAGAGAGTATTGAAACTGTCAGAAAAGTTTATGCTGATCAAGGGTACCAGGCTGTCGCAATTGATCCACAGCTTGGACAGGACGGCTCTCTTGTTTTAAATATTAATGAAGGTGTCATAGAAGATATAAAGGTTGTAGGTAATCTTGAAACAAAAACCGCTGTTATTATGCGTGAAATAAGACAAAAGCCCGGTCAAGTTTTCAATATTGAAATTATGAGAGAAGACTTAAGAAGAGTTTATAATACAAATTTCTTTGAAAATGTAGATATTAAGCCAAGTGCTGGAAAGGTTAACCCTAATCATATAATTATCGATATTGTCATTAAGGAAAAATCGACCGGGAATATCAATCTTGGTGCTGGTTATAACACCAGAGACGGGATTGTCGGAACCTTTAGTGTGGCAAAAGATAATTTTCTTGGATCAGGTCAGAGAATTGGAGCGGATTTACAGATTGGAGCAGGTTGGTTAAGTGCAACAGGCGCCAACTGGCTGGGAAAATTTGACTGGTATGATCCCTGGTTTTTACCCCAAAACCTTCCTGCCAGAACTGGCTTTGGTTTTAGTATTTATAAACAGAGGCAGGGAAATTTTTTCCAAAGCGTAAATCAGTTTACTACTCCTATAAACGGAGGTTCTGCTTCTTATAACTACACACTTATTAATGACCGAACCGGTTTTTCCGTTTCTTTCAGCAGGGCTCTTTTTGGAGATCCGCTGACATCACCCTGGAGAACTTCTTTTTCAGTAAGAGCTGAAAGAATTGAGCCTGCATTACCTAGAGTTGATGATGTTCAGATTAAACAGGCAGGTAAGGACAAATCATTCTCAGATCTTGAAAAGAGTACAAATCAGGCTGATAAGGATAGTGTTACTACAATCAAAAAAGAGTTCAAAAATTATGTTGATAATAATATCCTGAAAGCTCTTACAGTAAGTAAATCCGGGGCGGATAACCGCTTAGCACTGGGGCTTTCTTTCTCATATGATACCAGGGATTTTGTCGCTGAACCACATGACGGGTGGAATAATGTTATTTCTGTTGAGCCATCTTTTGGAGATGTTGATTACTGGAAATATTTTGCGACTATCAATAAATATATTCCAATGCCATTTCTTGACAAATGGACAATTGCATTGGGAAGCAGGCTGGGGATTTTAACCGGAGATCCTAATAAAATTTCAATATACGAAAGATTTTATTCCGGTGGTTTTGATACTATCAGAGGTTGGCCGGAAAATGGCTACCTAAGCGGAGAAAGAGTTTTTGTTGGTAGTGCTGAAATCAGATTTCCTATTTTTAATATAGTTTCAGGAGTTATGTTTTTGGATCTTGGAAATTTCTGGAATCAGGACTGGAAAGTTACAGAATCTAATGTAAATGATGTTAAGGTAAACGGAAAACTAGCAGATCAAAGCCTTTTAAACCCGATTTTAAGATATGGCTTTGGATTAGGTATAAGATTAAATACACCGCTTGGAGCCCTCAGAGCAGACTATGGGATTAGGGATATAACCAGGCCATTTGATTTGTCAAAGGGAGCACAGTTCCATTTTAATATTGGTCAGAAATTTTAAGGAGATTTCTAAATGAAAAAACATATTATTACAGCAATTATTAGTACAACTCTTTTATTAACAACATTTACCGGAGTCTCACTGGCAAAAGACCCTACAGTTGGCCTGGTTGATATGCAAAAAATCTATGAAACAAGTAAATTTGCTCAGGAAGTAAATAAGGCAAAAAAAGAGCTTGAAGATGCTCAGACAAATTATGATAAAGACACACAGGACAAAGCAAATAAACTTGATGAAGCAAGAATTAAAAAAGTTGCTGAGGCTGAACTAAAAAAAATGCAGGATCAGTTTCAGAAAGAACTTGAAAACAAAAGAAAAGAAGGCCAGATGTTAAGTGCTCAAAAACAAAAAGACCTTGAGGATTTAGAGAAAAAATTCAAAGGCGAAGTAGATGATACTATTAAAAATGTTGCTAAAGAAAAAAATATCGATGTTGTTGTCCTTAAACAAGCTGTTTTATTTGGTGGTACTGATATTACTGATGACGTAATTAAAAAATTAAAATAATTAATACCCCAAAGGTTGCTTAAGCAACCTTTGGGGTATTTTAAAAATATAAAAATGGAGGATTAAAAAGTGATAAAAAAATATATATATACTTTAGTAATAACAACTTTTTTACTAAGTTCTGGTATAACATCACCCGTAAATGCTCAGAATGTAGCTATAGGACTTGTTGATTCCCAGATGGTGATTTATAAAAGTAATCTTGGTTCTGCTCTCAGAAGAGCTGAAGATGAGCTTACAAATCTAAAACAGAATCTTGAAAAAGATTACATGGATAAAGTAAGTAGATTGCAAAAAATAAAAAATCAACAGGAATTTGAAAAACTTTTTAAACAATATGATGCTGAATTTAAACAAAAACAGATAAACGCTCAAAAGACTTTACAGAGTAAACAACAGAACTTGCTTGATATGAGAGAGTCGCTGAGGAAAAAAGTAGAAACTGCCATTAAAGATATTGCCAAGCAGAAGAAACTTACTTTTGTCGTTGATAAACAGGCAATGTATTATGGTGGTATTGATATTACAAATGATGTATTGCAAAAAATAAAGTAATAATGAAACAGGGTTATCTTGTTAAAGAATTGGCCGATTTTATTAAAATGCCTTTTAAAGGTAACCCTGATTTATTTATTAGTGGAGTTTCCACGCTTGAAAAAGCAAATAATTTTCAGTTAGCTTTTTTAATTGAGGAAAAATATTTTAAAGCCTCTGAAAATACCAAAGCTGGTTGCCTGCTGGTAAGTGAAGAATACCCTCTTAATGATCATTTTACATACCTAATTTCTTCGATACCCCGGCAAAGTATGGCAAAACTTTTGGAGTTATTTTCTTATAAGGAATCTATTATTGAGGGTATTCATCATCAGGCCAGTATTTCAGAAAATGTTTCCATAGGAATTAATGTTAGCATTAATCCTTTTGTTTTTATTGGCAAGAATGTTTCTATCGGAAGGAATGTAACAATCCTGCCAAATAGTTATATCGGAGATAATGTCATCATAGGTGAGCAAACTCTGATTTATCCTAATGTCACAGTAATGGCTAATTCAGTAATCGGGAAAAAAGTAATTATCCATAGTGGTACGGTAATTGGTAGTGATGGATATGGTTTTGTCCAGTTGGATAATAACTATCATTATAAGGTACCTCAGGCTGGCAATGTAATAATAGAGGATGAGGTAGAAATTGGCTCAAATGTTTCTATAGACAAAGCAACTATTGGTTCTACAGTAATTGGCGAAGGTTCAAAAATTGATAATCTTGTTCATATTGCTCATAATGTTAACATTGGAAAAAGAACGTTAATTGTTGCCCAGGTAGGCATTGCCGGAAGTACAAAAATCGGGGATGATTGTATTTTAGCTGGTCAGGCCGGTATAGCAGGCCATATTGAGCTTGGAAATGGAACGCTTGTTTTAGGCCGTAGCGGAGTTACCAAAAATTTTCCCCCCAAATCAAAAATATCCGGTTTTCCTGCCCGTGAACATAAGGATGAAATTAAAGCAAAAGCACAGTTAAAAAAGATTCCTGAGATAATCAACGAAATAAAACAATTAAAAGAAAGATTAGAAGAGTTAGAACATTTAACTTCCCCTGAAAATCGGATATAATAAACCTTGTAATTATCATTAAAAATTAGTAACTAACCTTGAAAAAAGTTTTAAGATTAATTTTATTATTTTTTATTTTAAGCATTTTGACCGGATGCAAGTACAAAACTGCTGAAGGTAATGATGCAAAAACTTCTTCAGTAAATACAGGCGAAAATACCCCGAAATATGATTATGATTATGATGATGATGAATATGAGCCTACAGACTCTTTAAGTCAGGATTCTGATAGTTACGGGCATTAGACTCGTCAGGGCGACCCACCGGGTCTCCCGAACTAAAAATTCAGGGAGTTATTTAAACCCTACCAGCTACCCCACATTGTATTCATATGCCGTAACTTTACTGCAATAGGCAGTTGTGAAATATTTGTCAGTTCCTGAATAGTTTTCATTAAAGTCTGGATTTGAATTTGCTGCTCATCAATGGCATTTTTCAAAACCAGCTTATTTATCCATCCTTTTTGGATTAACACATCTCCAAGTAATTTTTCGGGTCTGGTACTTTCCTGCTCTTCGATTGCTTCCATTAATTGTGTAAGGGTAATTTTCCCCTGTCTTACCAGTACCTCTCCAAGCTTGCTATGCCTGGTAATATTTTCCCATTTTTGTTTATTGGTCATCAGACCAAGTGCTTCAAGACAACTGTCAACAACCCGGTCCTGTGTTTTTTGGAAGTTAAGTAACTCTATCAGGTTTTGCATTGTGATAACTGAGTTTTGTACCAGAAATTCTCCAAACGGACAACTGGCATCTTTCCGGTGTTCAGCCATCAAATCCAGAAGTTTTGCCAAATTAAGTAACCTGAAGCGGATTAACAATTCACCAAGCCTTTCTCTTCTGGTCAGTCTATCTAGTTTTTCTATATTATTTTTAAATACTTCCATTATTAAATTAATCAGTTCCATTATATATTTGTAATAATATAATATTTCAGATTCAAATATAAAGAAAAAAGTGATCATAATTATAAATTTAATTATTTTTATTTGATAAATTTTTCTATTTTATATAAAGAGAAAGAATATGCTTGACAAAAAATTGATTTATGTTAAAAGTGGATTAAATAACGGGCTTTTATCTTCTATAAGTCTTAAAGTTTCGGTAAAGTTTTCATTTGTTATTATAATTGCTGACATAAAAATTCAGCAGGATTTTTAGTGGAGTTGTTAAATAATGAGTGAACAAAATCAAGATATTAATTCTTCTGTCTCTATTTTTGAAAAAATACAGACTAATTTAAATCAAGCAGGTTATGATACCTATTTAATGCCAAAAAATGATGAAAATGCAGTTGAACAACTCCTTATATCAATAAGTGAAAAAACAGAAGAAAAGAGTGATGTTGAACATGTTACCCAGCTTATGTTTGTCAATGATTTTCTGGAAGCTTCAAATATTGAAACCGGCAAAAGTGATTATCTGATTGCCCAGTTTTTTACAACTCTTCCTTTTAAGTTGAAGCAAGAAAAAATATTAGAGCTTTATCAGTTACTTTCAGTTTTTAACAGGATTGTTCCCGTTGGTTACTTTGGGATAAGCGACGAGGAAGGTGCTTTCCATCGTTACAGTGTCGTTACAAAAGGAAGAGAGATAGATCCAGGTATTGTTACCGAAATAATCAGTATGATTAGTTTTTTTGTTAACAGAATTGCCGGAAAATTAAGTGCACTTGCGGCTGGAGAAAAGAATCTGGCTGAAGTTCTTGCAGAACTTGAACAAGTTTTAGGCTAGATTTTTTAATGCAGGAAATTGAGAAGAAAGAAATTAAAAATCTTCCTCTTATTGTTTTTGCTGGTATTTTATCCGTAATTCTCTGGAGGCTGCCTGTTGCAGGGCTTATTTTTTTCCCTTTTACCATGTTTGTAACATACCTGCATGAGGCTAGCCATGGCCTGATGGCAATTATTACCGGTGGTAAACTGTTAAATTTTCAAATGAGTCTGGATACAAGTGGAGTTGCCTGGACCAGTGGTGGTTTCCGACCATTAATAATCAGTGCTGGTTATTTGGGAAGTGCTTTCTGGGGCTCTCTTTTACTGATTGCCGCATTGAAAAAAGGAACGGAAAAAAAAGTATTAGGTGCATTATCAATCTTTTTTCTGATCTTTACTGTTATGTTTGCCAGAAATCTGGTTTCATTTTCAATGGGTTTATTTTTCTGTTTTTCCACATTTATTCTTGGCAGGCTAAAACATAAAACCTTTTTGACTTTTTTTCTGGCATTTCTTGCTGTCCAAAGCTGTTTTCAGTCATTTAATGATATATTTACGCTGGTTATTCTTTCAGGAACTGGCATTGAAACTGATGCTCATATCATGTCCAGAGAAGTAACTCATGGCCTGATACCACCAATCATATTTGCTGTTTTATGGGGACTTATTTCCAGTGTATTTTTTATCTTAGCTCTGAAATTTTCTTTTAGGATTAAAATTCCTGGTAAATAAATTTTATAATTTATACTTTCTGATAGTTTCTTCCTGTTTTGACATATACAGTACATTCAGGCCTAATATAATGATTACTAGAATTAATACCTGACTCATATTTGCCAGATTTACCAGACCTTTTTGGTCTTCTAAAGCAAGAAATAGAATAAAAGGATTAAACAGAAATAAGTCAGCAAAATTACCATTACTTTTTGTGAAAAAATTGATTGGTATTGGTATAAACATAGAAATAGCAATAATCAATGAGGTAATTGTCGAGGCATTTTTGATAAAAATGATATTTGATAAATAAAATATCTGGCTATAAATAAAGGTAAATAAAAACAGAAAAATGGAAAGAGCAAATGTATAAAAAAGATTATCATAAGATATTTCACCACTGATAATCATTGATAAATTGGCAATTATCCCAAATATTAAAACAATAATATTTAAAATAATTACTAAGTTAAAAACCGGACTTTTGGAATGCCATAACTTATTTTTTATGTCCTGTGGCTTATTCAGATAAATCAGAATATCTTCTCTTGTTGGGTTTAGAATGGCAATGATTATAGTTAAAAGTATAAAATTTAAAATGAAAAAAACTGCCAGATTAGTTGTACTTCCTTCTGCCAGTTTTTCCCATAATAAACCAATAATTATTAGTTCCATTCCTGCCGTAAAGGTTACAGCCTGTTTTTTGGTGATGGAATGATTGCTCTCACTATCTAATTTTCTGGTCAGGCCAATCATAAACCAAATTACCAGATAAATAATAATTGCTCCTGTAAGTAAAAAATCTGGAATATCAAAACCAAAAAAATTTCCATTTCTGATCGTAAAAGGAGCCTTATCTAAAGCAGAAAAAAGACTATAAAAGGGATTTATCAATTTCTTTTCAGTTGCTAAGGTCATCATTGTTAATAAAATTGGAAAACTAAGGGCGAAACCATTTGCTGATGCAGAACGGTTTAAGGTTACAGCACTAAATAAACCAAGAGTATGAAATAAAAGGGCATAAACAATAAGATTAAAATGGACAAAAATAAAATGTAACATGGATATTTGGGCATTTACAGCAGCAATAATCACAAAAGGGAACGTAATTAGCAGTAAAAGTGTTAAAAAAATTGGTGCTCCTAATAATTTACCAATGGCAATAACTTTTCGCTCAATAACTGTCAAACGAATAAAATCAAATGTGCCACGTTCTTTCTCCTGAGCAAGAGAATTGGATATGAGATATGTTCCTACATAAAAATAAAACATATACTCAATGCCAAGCGTTGTTACATAAATAACTTTGCTATATATTTCAAAATGGAATTTGCTTGGATTTCCAATATCCATTGTGAAAAAAATCAGAGTATAAAGACTAAGTAAGGATAGTAGATAAAGTACTATAAAGCTTAATACTTTGGGGTATCGTAAATGAGTTCGGACATGACGGATAATTTCAGGGTTATTAAAGATATATTTATTTAGCAATTTAACTTACCTCATTATTAGAGTATTTCATGAAAATATCTTCAATATTTTTCTTTTTCTCATAAAATGCAATTACTTTTATTCCTTTTTGAACCAGAAAAATATTAATATCACTTAATTCTTCAAGTGTTCCCCCAAAGCTAAAATAGATAATCTCATTCTGAATAATTGTTTCCGAAACATTTTCTATTTCTCTGATTAATGAAAATGCTTTTTCAATGTCTGATAAGACCTGAACCCTGATTTCTCTTGATTGATTTTCGAATTCAATATCTTCAATATTGCCGCTTTTTACCAACTCACCTTTTTCCATTAGCCCAAATGAATCACAAAAATCAGAAAGCTCTGTCAGAATATGAGATGAAACAATCAGTGTTTTTCCTGATGAATGAAGCTTTTTTATCAGATTTCTTAAATCTATTCTGGCTTTAGGATCAAGGCCAGATGCTGGTTCATCAAGAAGCAGCAGCTCTGGTTCATGTAAGAGTGTTTTTGCGATACCAACCCTTTGTTTCATTCCTCTTGAAAGATTACCAATAAGCTCGTCATGTTTTACTTCCAGGTTAACAATTTCAATTACCTCTTTTATTCTTTGTTTATAAGAGTTTTTCGGTAAACAATAACACGCACAGAAATATTCCAGATATTCCCAGACTTTGAGATCTTCATACAGGTAAAAGAAATCAGGTAAAAAACCAAGTTTAGCTCTGGCTTCTCTTCTTTTTGTCAGATTTTCAATATCTTCAACATAGATTAGGCCTTTGGTTTGTTCAATCAGGGTGGCAATCATTTTTAAAAGGGTTGTTTTACCAGCGCCGTTAGGGCCAATTAAAGCAAAAACCGAATTTTTTTTTACTCCCAGGTTAACATTTTTAACTGCAATTACATTTTCAAACTCTTTATATAAATCGATAGTTTTTATCATTTATGCTTATATAAATCTCAATAAATTATTATTTAAGTATAAAAGATAATTATAAATAAAAAAAATATCCCGGCCTGGACAGGACGGGATATTTTTTTATTGATTACATCCCAGGAAAACCACCACCTTTAGGGCCTGGTCCGTTGAAGCCTTTACCACCAGGTCCACCAAATCCCGGACCGCCATGACCGGGATGGCCAAATCCGACACCACCAGGACCAGGGCCTTTTGGTCCTAATTCAATAAATTTCTTTCTTTGCTCCGCATTTAATACAGCATGAATTTTTGCCAGGTTTTCAAGCTGATTATTATTTTTAGGGTGTTCAGGAGCATTTGCCTTTAGTATAGCTACTATTTTATCCACACTGGCATTACCTGTTTTCAGCTCAGTGTTAATAGCATCCTGAGTTGCTTTCATTTTTTCAAACATTTTCTGAGGATCAGGCTTTTGGGCATCAACTGGCGGTTGCATAGCTTCTTTCAGGCTTGCTTTTTGAGCGTCACTTAAGCCTAAATCAGTTGCCAGTTTATCAAGATGTTTATCAGTTTTGGATGACTCAAAGTCAGATGGAGGAGAAGGCATTTCCTTAGGTGCCTTGTTAGCCATTTCCTTTGCCTTGTCTTCTAATATTTGTTTTTGTTCGGCGGTCAGAATATTATATGTTTTGATTATTAAATTTGCTTCGGCTGTAAAACGGGTGTCATCAGGAGCTGGTGGTTTTAAAGAATCCAACTTTGCTTTAAGCGAGGCTACATCAAAATTATCGGAAACAAAAGCGGCATCTATTTCTTTTTTTAAGGCATCCATTGCAGTCTTTGTTTCTTCCATTTTTGTTTTATCAGGTTGTACTGGCTTATTTTCTTCCCTGATTTTTTCCAGCTCTGTTTTCTGAGCATCAGTGAGGTTTAAATCAGGTGGTAATCTAAAACCGCCACCAGGACCACCAGG
>CAYRDV010000078.1:7099-19099 GCA_964422885.1 uncultured Candidatus Sericytochromatia bacterium | reverse complement strand
ATCCCTGGAAGCCCCGACTATAATCTTTGATTTAGTCGTGGGAGTAGTCACTTCTAGTAAGTCTTTTATATTATGATAATTTATATATTCATCTGTTGAAGCAAAATTTTTTACTGATAATTCTTCAAGTACACGTTGAGGAATAATGATTTTTTTATAAAGTTTTCGGATAAAATTAAATCCATCAGGAAGATTTTCAAGTGAAATAAGTGGGCCAGTATTACTTACAATATGTTCTTTTGGGAATAAAATCATAAATTTTTGTATGTTTGGGATATAGCTTCAAGAATGTCATCATCTGTATCACCAGTAACTGGTAGCCCATTTTTTATAAGAACCTGTTCAAATTCTCTTCTGGTTATACCAATTATCTGAGCAGCCTGATTCTGTGAAATAATTCCTTTATTGTATAGATTTACAGCAACAATTTCTCTAATTAGTTCAACTGGAATTTTTTCTATTTCTATATCAACATTTTCAGCAAAAGTCACTTTTAATTCTTTCATATACATATTAAGTTACTACTCCCTACCAATATTGTAGCAGTGTATTAAAGATTGTAGATAAAATTGTTCAATTTATAAAAAAGTTATTGTTCTACACCAGCTGAATTGTATCTTTTGGCGTATATTCCATAACCAGAACCATCTTGTCCTATACCTGGATTAGAAATCCAAACTCCACTTTGCCAGGTGACAATAAAATCGCCATCTTTATCCATTGCTACTGATGGATAAACCTGTTCGCCTGTTGTATAAGTATTAACTTTGAATTCAGAGCCTATTATTGTTCCTGTTGAAGAATATCTCTGAGCAAAAATACCATGTTTGTTCTCACTTGTTTGGTTATAACTTTGCCAGCCAATGATAAAATCTCCATTACCAGCCATTGCTATATTTCCTCCAAACTGCGAGTCAGAAGTATAAGTATTAGCAATAAACCTAGAACCTATTGGTAAGCCGGATGAACTGTATCTCTGGACTGATATATCAAAATTTCCTGCATCAAAACTATTCCATACAATTACAAAATTACCTTCTTTATCAGATACTATATTTGGAGCTGTTATATATGTATTTATATTTGAATAAGAGTAAATAATAAACTCAGAACCAACTTTTTCCCCCTGGCTATTAAACCTCTGACCCCCAATTTCGCTATATGAACAGAAATTTTCAGTATATGGACTACATGAATTGTTCATTGATTGCCAAACAATAACAAAATTTCCACTATTATCCATAGCTATAGATGGAGAATAGCTTACATTTGTTGTATAAGTATTAATTCTGAACTCTGACCCTTGAGGTATTCCAATGCTATTATATCTTTGAGCATATATCCCATAATGAGAAATACCCTGATTAAGCCATGTAATAACAAAGTTTCCATTATTATCCATTGCCAGTGAATTAGAATATTGATTACCTGTAGTGTATGTATTAACATGAAATTCAGAACCTTGAGGTAGTCCAATATTATTATATCTTTGGGCATAAATTCCTGAGTCAGAAGTTTGCCCGTTTTCCTGTCTACTACTAGCCCAGGAAACAACAAAGTCTCCATCATTATCCATAGCTATTGATGGATTTCTCTGATCATATTTGGTATATGTATTAACCTTGAATTCTGAGTTCAAAGGGTATCCTAAACTGCTATATCTTTGAGCATATATCCCAGAACCATAACCATCTTGTCCTATTTGTTGGAAACCAGAAGCTCCGCTTTGCCACACAACAACAAAATTACCATTACTATCCATTGCTGTTACAGGAGCATTTTGCTCATAAGTTGTATAAGTATTTACTTTAAATTCTCCGGGTGCATTTAAGGCTAACAGGCATGTTCCCACAGAACCGGTATAGCAATAACTTATACCATCTGTCCAGGTCGCACCGGAAAGATTTGTTCCGGTAAAATCAGTATTTGTTATATTAGCACCAGTAAAATTGGCAAAAGATAAATCTCTGTTAGTTATATTTTTGTTGCTTAAATCCACTTTTTTAAAATCACAGTTAGGACAGTTTAATCCAGCATTTACAGCGTTAAGAGCATAGTTTTCTTCTATATTGATAAAATATTTATTGTTGGCAAACGAAATATTTTTGACTGGATCAATTTCCTGAATTAATAAATTATCAATCAAAGCTGTTACATCATTAACATTTTTCCTTGTAATTATTGAGCCACCAATCGTATTATCAGGAATACCAACCCCTGTTGTAACATCAATTGAATGAATAGTCTGGGATGAAGCTAAATTACTGTCATATGAATCTATAATAGCTAAAGCTGTGGTTTTAGAGTTAATATAAATAAAATTTTCTTGCCCTGAAGTTGTAGAATAAGTCATACTTTTCCAGATACTATTCGTAGCATCCCACCTTATATAAGTCCTTATAGTAATTACATAAGTACCTGCTGCTCCAATTCTTTTCTGAGCTTCAAGAACATATACCTGATTATCTGTAGGGTTAAAAGAAACAGTCGGATTAACCGTAAAATTGCCGGAAGTATCAGTTAAACCTGTTGCTATTGTTTCATTTGGATTATTGATATAATCAGGAGGATAAATTAAAGATATGGTCGCATTTGCTCCTACCTGTCCAAGTGTGGCCTTGGTTCTATAACCCACCCCTAAATCCCCTCCCTTCTCCATTTCATGTCGAAAGGAGGGGACTTGAGGAGACATCCCCCTTAATCCCCCTTCAAAGGGGGAATTATTAGTTCCCCTTCCTTTGGACGTTAGACCAAGGGAAGGGGTTAGGGGATGGGTTAAAGGAAATTCAGCTTTTCCTGTAACGGCATACTTACTACTCAAATTTACAGAATTAATAGAATTATTTGTTGTTAAATTTACATTATCAGGGATATTATTTGCGCAGGAAGTTATTAATGCTAATACTGTATAAGCTGTTAATGTTGCTTTTAAGGATTTATTCATTACTTTCTCTTTTAATGGTGATTAAGTAGCAAGCTTCTTTTTATCTTAGCATATTTTTAAATAATCCCTTTATTTTTTATAATATTTTTAGATATTAATCTTTTAATATCAATGTTCTATAAGAATATTTATAATATTCAGAAAGACTTTAGAGTTTTGACCTATAATAAAACCTATAAATATAAAAACAACAAAGAGGCAAGATGGATCCTTTCAGCAATGTAAGCTCCGGCTTTGGAAATGAATTAAAAAATGCTGCCATAGACAAAAAAATTGAGACACATGAATTTGCCAAATTAAGGGCAAAGGCCGAAACTAATGAAGATAAGCAGATTCTGCATTTATTAGCTAAAGATAGTAGTAATATCAGCTTTCAGGTAAAAGAAGGTTCCGCAAATGTAAATTATGATCTTGAGCTTAATATAAGACAAAGACCAACTTCTAGTGAAAAAGCAAGTGATATTTTATCTGCTATTAGTAATATCGACAAAACAATTAAAGAAGAACCAGTAAAAAAAGAAAATTCTTTTATCTCAGCTCTGGCAATTGGAATTGTAAGTGGTTCAAACAACTCTTCACGGGTTGTCAGCTCTGAACCCCGGACAAGAGCACGCAGAGAATCCAGCGAATCTTCTCCAAGTACAGAACAGAATTATCATATTAACAATACCCAGGAAATAATAAATAATCTCAGAAATGATAAACCAAAACAAAGTACTGCACCGGTTGTTGAAAAGACTGCTAAGCCTGCAAATAACGATTTTATTTCAAGTTTAGCTATTCAGGTTTCCAAAAAAGCTAATACGTCTTCTGATAAAAATGAATTACCTTCGGTAACTCCTACATCAGGAAAAGCCCTTTTTAACGAAGTAATAAAAAAATATCCAAATCTGGCTGTACTTGAGGGTGTACTTAGAATTGAAGATTATAATAACCCGGTTATCAAACAGCATGTTGCTGACCTCGCTCTCTATCCTGAATCAGTATTAAAAAAGGTTAAAGATTCCGGGATAAGAGAAATTCATATTGCCGCCCGTACAGTTCCTGACCTTGATTCTAATCAGCATTTGAAAGGTGTACACCCAAGGAACTGGCCTGAAGGTAAAACCTGGGACGAAGTTGCCGGAATATTTAGCACAAAAAATCTAAGTGTTTCTGCCGGTTTAGGTGAAACCGGAGGAGCATCACTTATTATTCATGAAACAGCACATTCATTAGGCGAGTTACTTCATTTCAATGATGCACAGGAATTATCTGATTCACATAAAAGATTATATGATAAATTAAATCCATATCTTAAGGGAGATACATCCGAAGGTCCAGGTAATGACGCTGGTCGTGAAGAACTGCTGGCTGAGGGAGTTGCCGTCTTGCTGAAAAATGGCGAGGCTGAGGCTGTAACGAAATTTGATCAGGGATTTGTTGATTTCCTAAAAGATAAGGTTTTGAAGTAACTCCCCACAAGGTGGGGCCCCTGTTATTATAATAATAAGGCTAAATTAAATTATGAATGTAAAACTTCTGCCAAATGGTAATCTGCTTGTTCCTTTCAGAGTTATTGGCGAAGATGGTGAACGTGGAGATACTGTGAAAGAGGTAGAACCAGGAACACCTGAGTATGAGGAATGGTTACCCTGGATCAATCAGGAAAAAAAATAACCCCTTTTTGATGATTGAAATATTAAACATTTTCTGCTAAAGTAAATAATACTAAGTCAAAAAGTTCAGATAGGTCTGGATACAAAAGTTTCGGTACGGATACCATAGTTACCCTTAAGGGTCTAGTCGTGTTGAAATTTAACTATTTCATTGCTAATAATTCAACAATATTATTTGATTATTTCCAGATAATTTAATAACAAAGCAGTAGGACAAAATGGCAAAAATAATTGATATATCAGAAGCAAGAAAAGCTCAAAATATAAAATATAATGTTTCTTACCCGGAAATTAGAATAATTTTTAATCTAAATGAATATACTGAAAATGAAGTAAAATTTTTAGAACATTATTCTGATTTTATAAATACCTGTTATGAAGAACCAAGGTTTCTTATTAAAGTCAACAATCATCCTGGTTGGCTTGATAACCTGATGAGAGAGAGTATAACCATTGGCATTGAATCTCTTCAGATTATTTTATGTCTTAATGAAGCATTGGAACAAAAAGCTGACTGGGGCGAATTCTTTCTGGTTCACGGGTTAGAAGCGGCTACGGTAAAAGAATAAGCTTTTTAAAACAAGAAAGCCACGATTAATCGTGGCTTTCTTGTTTAGACTTTATTAACCGTTATTGAGTTTTACAACAAGGGCATTGGTTACAGGCCGGTAATTCGTAACTACAGGTTTACCTTTCAGATACATATCTGTCGAGCCTCCCCCATCAAGTGCAAGAGCATCTTTTGCCCCTAATCTCTTCATAATCTGAGCAAGTTTTGTCAAGCTAAGTTTACCACTCACTGTTAACATTAATAACTTATTATTATGGGTTACTCCGACAGCTGTTCTTGTTGCTGAATGAGAGAGAGAGTGCTGAAGCTTTTCTTTAAAATAAGTATTATAGACTTTTCCATTTTTTACTAATTGCGGACTACCTGTTATTAAGGTTCTAACCTGGTTCCAGGGTGTTCCTAATACTGAATCCAGATATACCTGGGTTCCAAGAGGATATTTTTCAGCAATTGTTGAATTGGCATCAGCTATTGAAATTACAAATCCACCTGTTGGTATCTGAGCATTATTATATTTATAACCTGTAATACGACCATCCCGGTCAACAATTATTTCTCTTCCTTTTCCTTTTGTTTTTGTACGAGGGCCAAAATAGCTTGTATACGCTGTTATATGGTGTTTACCTCTAATCTGGTTGATCCCGTTTAGTTTTAGATTTACACCCAGCTCAGGGATTATTGCAAAGTTTTTTACTTTTGGTATTCCGATTATTACTTTTTTATCATCAGTAAAACCAAGTGATGTTCTACGATGACCTGAATCGGATAAAACTGTCCCATCTACCATTAGCAGTCCAACAGGGCTATCAATAGAACTCCGTGAATGAAAAAAACTTCCGTTAATTGCAGCAACGGCCCCAACCCTACTAGCCATTTTTGAAACTCGTTCTTTACGGTTTGTATTGTTATAAGCCAGAGCTACATCAATATTAACTATTGGGTTATTAAGATCGACTTTTATCAGATGAGCATTAAGCTTATTTTTATAAAAATGATCTTTAAAAAAGATATGCTGAACTGCATTTTTTGCTGAATATTTGGAGTATGTCTTTTGTGTTTTGGAAAAAGCAGGTGTGGATAAACCAGCTAAAAGGCTTAGGCTAATTAGCCCTTTAACAAGGACATTATTAAATAATTTCATCTGACCTCCAAGTCTTTAAATTAAGTAAAATCTGGAAACACCCACGTGTTACAGACATTAAGCTTTTCCAACTCTTGTCTTAATAAAATTCCATTATTTAATAATACTTCAGCTTAATTTTTCTTTATATTATCTAGTATAACACCTGAATGGCTAATTCCATTGTGATTAATGAGACTAACTTAAATAATATTTATATAGATTAGATTACGATAGAATATATAATTGTATTATACTGATTTTATGCCTAATTAGTTAAACTAAATATTATTTTGAGTAAACGTTATGTTAAGAGTTTTGAACTTTCTTTATGATTCAGACAAATCAACAAAACAGCATTAAAAATAAAATTACTGAGCTAAAAAGCCAGTACAAAGAATCATTGGATAAAGCAAATGCGCTTATTTCAGAACTTGAAGAAGAAAAATCAGAATTACTAAGATTAATTGATAAACAAAATAAAATATTTAATCAGGATAAACATAATTTAACTGAAGAAGTATCCATAAAAACATCTAAGCTTGAAGAAGCCATGCGAAAGGTGGCATTTCTTGAAAAAAATTCTTTTTCTTTTAATAAACAGTTACAGGAACTTAATCTTAAAATCACTCAGTCTGAGACAGTTTTAAAATCAAAAAATGAAGAACTGGAAAATGTAAAAAACGAGCTTGGTGAAAATCAGCAGAGAAATAAAATTAACCTCAATAAAGTGACTATTATTGCTAACAAAAGAAAAGAAATAATAGAAAGCTTTAAAAATAAAATTAATTCTTTAGAGTCAGAAGTTAATTTCCTGAATAATGAAAAACAGGATTTAAATGTAAAGCTTTCCGAAATGGAGACTCTTGAACTAAGCTATGAGGAAATAAAAGGTAATTTTTCCACACTGGAAAGCCAAATAAGCTTGCTCAATGCAGAAAAAGAAACTATTGAAAGTCAAATTAAGGCTTATGAAACAGAAACTACAAAATATCAATCACAGTTAAAATCTGTCAGACAGGAATTTTCACTTCTTGAAATGCATGTTGAAGCATTAGAGGAGGAAAAAAATAAAATAAATGAGGATAAACTAAATCTTGAAGAACAATTAAAAACTATCCGGGAATCATTTTCCAGCCTCAAGGCAGAAAAGGAAAGCCTTAAAAAAACTGAAACAGAGCTTTTAAATAAAATTAATCTTTTTGAAAACGAATTGGCAGGTAACACTCAATTAATCAATGACCTTGAAAAAAACAAAGAATCTCTGGAGAAAAAGTATAAAAAGCAGGCAGGTGAACTAGAACTTGAATTAAGAGAAATCAAGGAATCTTATGAGCTGAAGCTTGATATTAAAGAAAGGAAACTTGCTGAGTTAAATAAAAACCTTGAAGATGAATTAAAAAATAAATCTTTTGTACTTTCTGAAAGAGATGCTCTTAATGATAAATTTGTAACCTTAAATACTGAATTTGAAAAAAATAAAAAGGAAAATCTTAGTTTAAACAATAAAATACAGGATTTCGAAGTTGAAAAAGAAAATTTAATTGCCGAACAGGCTAAAATTACTCAGGATTTAAAATCTGAAATAGCAAATCTGACTGAAGAACTGGAAAATATCCGTTCTGAAAAAAATAGAGAAATAACCCTGCTCAGGGTAGAAAAAGAGCAGTTTGAAAATACAGTAATTAATCTGAGGAATGAATTAAAGCTGGCAAAAGATTTTTCCGAGGAATTAGAGCAAAAAATAATTGAAAATAAAGAGCTAAAACTGGAAATAACTAATAAGGAATCAGAGCTAAAAAGAACACAGGATGAAATAGGTGAACTCAGGGAACATATTGAAAAATTAAAAGTTTCTAAAAAACAGGAGCTTGAGCGTTTTGACAATGAAATAAATACTCTTATTTCTGAAAACAGCAACTTCAAAATGAACTTTTCAAAAAATGAAATAGAGCTGGAAGTTGCAAGACAGGATGTAAACAGCCTGAAAAATATTGTCGAAACTTTAAAAAATAATTCTGACAAATCTGAACAGGAGATTATCAGATTAAAAAACTATAGCCAGGATCTGAAGCTTAAAATAGCTCAGAAAGACAATATAATCCATGAACATGAAGGTGAACTTGATACACTAAGGTCAAAACTGGATATTCTTTCCAGAACAAAAGAAAATGAATTGCAAAACCTTTATTCTAAAATAGAGGAGCTAAATAATAAATCTTTAAAGCAGTCACAGGAAAATAATAATGAGATTGAACGCTTTGAAAAAGAAAAATCTCTTTTATATACAGAGCTTGAGCAGCTAAAAATTGAAAAGGAAAATACTTTTGAAGCTCTCACAAAAGAAAATCGGGAACTTCTGGGTAAGATAGAGTTGTTATCGGCAACTACTGCTGAACAGCAGGAACAGTTGGATAATTCAACTATCGCTCATAAAAGTATTCAGGATAAATTAAGCGAAAAAGAAAATTTAATACAAGAACATGAGTATGATATAACTTCACTTAAATCACGGATTGAAACAATTTCAAAAGCCAAAGATAATGAAATTAAACACTTAAATGATGAAATAGATGAGCTAAACAGAAAATTAACCCAGGACTCTGTTAGCACAGAAGAGAGTATTGAGCAGGATAATCTTATTACTATCTTAAAACGTGAAAACAGAGAACTTCTGAGTAATGTTGAGTATCTTAAAGCTTCTGATAATGAGCAGAAAGATAAAATTGAAAGCTTAATTTCCAGTAATAAAAATATTCAGGATAAATTATCTGAAAAAGAAAACCAGATTCAACAGAAAGAATATGAATTTGATTCTTTAAATTCAAAACTGGAAATTATTTCCAGGTCAAAAGATAATGAAATTTTTCTGCTAAATAATAAAGTAAAAGAGCTGAATAATAAAGTTTTAGAAAATACTAGCGAAAGCCGAAGTTTATATGAAAAAGAAAAACATATTGAGACAATAGAAACCCGAAATACTATTTTAAATGATAAAATAAATAACCTTACCAGAGAAAGTAAGAACATTATTGAAAACCTTAATAAAGAGATTGATGGCCTAAAATCCAGATTTTTTACTTCTGAAACACAAGTCAGGGAAAATAAAAAAATCATTGATAGCTTAACCAGAGAGAAAAATGAATTTGAAGAAAAGCTTAAGAATCAAATTCCTGTAAAAGAAATTACCCCTACAGAGACTTATGAGTATTCATTATTAGAAAAAGAAAATCAAAACCTGAAAGAGGAAATAAGGCTTCTAAAAGATAAGGCAAAGGCAATTTCCCTAAAGGGACCCTTACCTGATTTATCTTTAGAATCAGAAGTTGAGTATAGAGTCCTTTCTGATACAGATAAAGAAAAAGAATATCAGGTAATTTCCGAACTTTATAAAGCAACTACGCAGCATAGTAATGAAACCGGGCATCTGGAAGATTTACTCAAATCAGAAATTATTAAGGAAAATCCTAACCATGAAGAAAAGCTTGAATCTACAATACCAGAGCCAAACTTAGATATTGATAAACTTGAGTTTTATAAAGATATTATTGATGTAAATATACCCCTTGATTCTCCTTCAAAGAATGACCTAAAACAACAAAAGAATGTTTTTACTAATAACAAAATTCATCCAGAGAAAAAATCAGAGCTGGTAAGTGAAAATCTTGATGATAAAATTACCAAAGCTGTTACTTCCAATATGGCAAATGAAGTCGCAATATCTTTGAATGAACAGTTAGAAAAGGTTGAAAAGTCTTTAAATTATTTACAGCAAAACAAAAAAACAAAAAATCAGAAACTGGAGAATATGATCTATATTCTTGGCGGAACACGGGATATAGAAGAAAAATGGAAGCTTGAACTGGAAAAATGTCTTCAGGAATACGGTTTAACTCATCAGTGGATGGCAAATGCGGATAAAGATATATTACGTGGACCGGGAAAAGGGATAATTTTTCTTATTTCTTTAAATTCATTACAGTATATTGAAAATTCGGAATTAATTCTCAGAAATGCGAACCTACCAGCTATTAAACATGTCCAAACTAATCTGACCAAATTAAAACTTGATATAATTGATCATTTTGTCAGGAAAAAAGCATAAGAGTTCATGTGTTTACCACAATACAGTTACAGCAATATCAGAGGAATAGACACAAGGCTCATCCTATACGATAAAATTCAGGATATGATTAGAAAATAAATAATAACTTTTGTGGAAACTGGAGAAACATTGTAATGAAACTCGCTTTTATCATGGACCCAATAGAAGAAATGAATATCGAAAGAGATAGCACTTTTGCGATAATGCTTGCTTCACTTAAAAGAGGTTATGAAGTCTGGTATGCTGAGCCTCATGATATGTGGGCTGAAAATAATCAGGTTTATGCCAACATGACAAATGTAAGGGTTGAAAGAAAGAATCCTCATTACATCAAAAATCACAATGATGTTAAAGATCTTTCTGAATTTAAGGCTGTATTTATGAGAAAAGATCCTCCTTTTGATATGGAATATATCCACTCCACATACCTTTTAAGCATGGTAAAGGAAAAAACACTGGTAGTAAATGATCCTGATGGAATAAGGAGGGCAAATGAAAAAATATTTATTTTAAATTACCCTCATCTGATAACGGATACAATTGTTTCAAAAAACAGAAAAATAATTCGTGAGTTTTTAAATAAGGTAAATGGAAAAATGGTCTTAAAACCTCTTGATAAAAGAGGAGGTGAAGGTATTTTTATTGTTAGTGAAGGCGATAAAAATACTCAGGCTTTAATAGATGTTTCCACTGACTATGGAAAAACAACCATCATGGCCCAAAGATATATTCCAGAGGCCACAGCCGGAGATAAAAGAATTATTCTGATTAATGGAGAGCCTCTTGGCGCTTTTATCAGAGTACCCAGCGAGTTTGATCATCGAGGTAATCTTTGTGCCGGAGCAGCTTCAGTTAGATGTGAGATTACACCCAGAGACCTGGAAATATGTATAGCACTGAAACCAAAACTTGTTGAACTCGGTTTGTATTTTGTGGGTATCGATATTCTCGGTAGTTATCTTAGTGAGGTAAATGTTACCAGCCCCACAGGTTTACAGGAAATTGCCAATATGTATGGCATCAATATTGAAGAAAAGATTCTGGATTTTGTAGAAAACCGGTAAAGAAGTGAGGTTACTTCGTTCAGTGAGTTCAGACAGCTTTAGCTGTCTTAGTGAGGAGGAAGTGAGGTAGAAGTAAGATAAAATAAATCTTCTTTTCACTTCTTTACTTCCCCCTCACAGGTAAGCTTGCTTACTGCCTCACTTAACAAACGAAGTTTGTGACCTCACTTCCTCCTCACTCCTTTAATCTGGTATAACCGCACCCTGAACAGGGCAGGCATCAAGACAGACCCCGCAACTAATGCAGATATCATCTTCTATATAATAAAATGCTGTTTTCTTTGCATTAAGCCCTTTACCCAGTTTAATACAATCAACGGGGCATACATCAACACAGTCAGCAATCCCTTCACAAATATCTTTCTCTATAATATAAGCCAAACTAAAATTCTCCCTATAAATTTTTTACCACAAATTAACACAGTAAGAAGTGAGGTCACTTCGTTCAGTGAGGTCAGACAGCTTTAGCTGTCTTAGTGAGGGGGAAGTGAGGTAGAAGTAAGATAAAATAAATCTTCTTTTCACTTCTTTACTTCCC
>CAYRDV010000078.1:0-6999 GCA_964422885.1 uncultured Candidatus Sericytochromatia bacterium | reverse complement strand
CCTCACAGGTAAGCTTGCTTACCACCTCACAGGCAAATTCATTTGCCGCCTCACTTCCCCCTCACTTCTTCTTTATACATCTTCTGGTAGTGATACCGTAAAGAAAAATGAACTACCTTGCCCAATCTTGCTCTCAACCCATACAGTTCCTTTATTTAAGGCAACAAGCTTTTTTACTATTGCCAGTCCCAGACCGGTACCGCCATATTTACGTGTAGATGAGTTATCAACCTGATAAAACCGTTCAAAGAGTCTGAATTTATCTTTTTCAGGGATTCCTATGCCATTATCGCTTACATTGAAAAGTATTTCCTGTTTATCTTCTCGGTAAACGGCTCCAACATCTATCTGGCCTGTATTCTCAGGCGTGAATTTTATTGCATTGCTGATCAGATTTATCAGTATTTGCTTTAATTTATCCGGGTCTATAAGTATCGCTGGTAATTCAGAGGTAATATGAGTATTAATTTTCATATTTTTTTCATCAACAAGAGGGCGTAATGTTTCTACAACCTCAACTATTATATCTTCAGGATCCAAAAGTTGTAAGTAAACAGGCATTTGCCCTGCTTCCAGTTTTGAAAAATCAAGAAGGTCATTTATTAGCCTGATTAGACGTTCTCCCTGAATCTGTATTTTATTAAGATATTCCATTTGCTCGGATGTAATATCACCAGCTATTCCATCTTCAATTAGGGTGGCAAACCCCATCATTGCACTAACAGGCGTTTTTAGTTCATGACTGACAACAGCGATAAAATCTGATTTTAATTTATCAATCTCTTTTTCCTTTGTAATATCATGAAAGACTATTACCTGACTTAATTTCTCATTATTATCTCTATATTTTAGTTTTTTTAGATGATTTGCTTCAGATAATATTCTAACCGGTGCTGTAAGCACTTTATAGTAGTGATTTGGTTCATTTTCTAACATCAAATCAAGTTCAGATGGGTCAACATTTTCTTTGTTGATAATTGTTGATAATAGTTCTTCAAAATTCTTACGGTTTACATTATCTCTGGTATTGATAAAATCCAGAATCTTGATTAGTGAAAGTCCAATCAGAGAGTCTACTGAAATATCGCTGTTTACATAATTAAGAATTTCCAGAAAAGCTGGATTAGAACTCAAAATCTGGTTATCTTTATTGATCACTACTATAGCATCAGGAATACTACTAATAATAGATTGTAACCGCTGGCTAAGTATTTCCAGTTTTTCCTTTTGTTTTTGCAAAGCCTTGTTTGAATCTATCAGTTCAACAGTCCTTTCAACAACCATGTCTTCAAGTTTGTTATAGAGCTGGGCATTTTCCAAAGTTATTGCTGCCTGATTAGCTATGGTCTGGACAAGTTTTATATCATGTTCGGTAAAAATTCTTTTTTCTTCTATAGAGTCTTCTCCAAGGCATAACAGCCCTGTTAATTTATTTTTTATATAAAGGGGAATAATTAAAGCATATTTAAGATCCAGACATTTTACCTTTGGTTGAACAAGGTAATTATATATTACAGGGCGTTTGGTAATAATTGACTGTTTGAGTGGTTCAGTAAGTTCAACTTCTGTATTTAACATATTTTGCTTATCATTTACCGAGGCAATTATTTGCCCGTAATTATCAATTTCAAAAGAGATCAGATAACCTTCAGAAACTGATATTGAAGCGGCAATTTTTTCTACTATTACTTTTGAGGCTTGTTCATAGTCAAGAATTGTATTAAACGAACTGGCTACTTCAAATAACTGTTTAAAACCTAAAGCACTTAGTTTCATATCGTCATATAATCTTGCATTATCAATGGAAATATCAAGTTGAGAGGCAATTGAATGTAATAAATTTAATTCATCATCAGTAACTTTTTTTTGTTTAAAATAATTATCCACACCAAGAATTCCAGCAAGTTTTCCCCGTACTATCAAAGGAATTGCAATAAATGTATTCTCATCAATAATGCTGTTAATCGTAGCATGTTTGTTTAGGGCTTCCGTTAGTTGCACTGAATCAGGAAGGGTATTATCCAGAAAAAGATTGTTAAGAGTAAACTTCTGTTTGTTTTCTATTGTACCAATTAAGCCTTCAAATAATGAAGGATTATCCTTATTTTGTAAAAGGATAAATACTCTGTCAAAATTTGTTTGCCGGGTTAAATAATTTACAAGATAGTCCAGTAATTCAGAAATTCGTAAAGTACTGATCGCTTTTTTGATAATATCATTTAGTACCGTAAGCTCTGTATTTTTCTTTTTTATTTCATTTTCAGCAGAAGCCTGAATTTTTTGGGGGTCAGATTTTTCACTCAACAATAAGTTATCGGAGCAAATACCAAATAATTTGATTATTTCTTTTATAAGTAATAATTTTTCTTCTTCAAGGCTGCTTAAATTACTTGAGCCGGAAAACATAAAAATGCCAATAAGTTTAGTTCTGGAAAAGACTTTAAAAGCTAAAATATTTTCTTCTTTTATGGATTTAAAAACAAAGGAATTTGTAATATTAAAATTTACAATATTTTTTTTATTTATATATAAATGTGTTGCATTATCTTCAGTTACTAAGTTTAAAAAAGGTTCATGGTTAAAATCAATATTATTTTCAATACAGGTACTTTTTCCATCTTTAAAAATATAAGATGATGCCATGTCTGATTTTGTTATCAAAAAAAAATTTATTGAATTAAAATCAATTATAGTAAGCAATGAAGATGAAATAAAGTCAAATATGGAACTAATATTCCCATATTTGTAAATCCCAGCTAATATATCATTAAAAATAAGCTTTTTATCCAATAGACTCGACATGAATAATAAAATTTCAATATTATTAATTTATGTTAAAATTGTAGCATAAATTATGACATTTTGTATATAAAACCTTTTCAAGACTAAATTTTATAGTTTTTTAGTCCAACGATTAATTATACAAAAAATATCATAGAATAATAACTTTATTGCAAAATTTGCTTATTTTTTTGAACAAAAGCTGTAAGTTCCCGTAACTCTGTATTTGCCAGATCTATAAAT
Organism: uncultured Candidatus Sericytochromatia bacterium; assembly: GCA_964422885.1. GTDB lineage: Bacteria > Cyanobacteriota > Sericytochromatia > UBA7694 > JACMQJ01 > CAYRDV01. The sequence goes on along the minus strand of CAYRDV010000078.1, from coordinate 3,975 downwards.
TCAATATCAAGTAATACATGGTTTTTGTTAAGAAAATCCTGATTGGATTTTTCGATATTTTTTATTACTCCTTTTATATTTTTAAAGGAAAATTTGTCACTTAGCTTAAACGAAAGGGTGATCACCTGCAATAGGCTATAAGTACCCATTACACCGATTGAAGCATTTTTTAAACCAATATTTCTAAGCATTCCATTTGTAATATTGCCTTCTTTATTTATCACAACAAAGCTTTTAACAGGTACTCTGCCACCGATTAGTATATTTTTTGTTTTCTCCGAAACCGAAACTTTAGGGTTTAAAGACTGATAAGCATTATTTTTTTCCAGGACTTCAAATACCTTTACCGGATCCCGTTTTCCTTTTACGCTAATTGTACCCAGAGATACTGTATTTACCATTGCCTTAATATTTTCATAGGTACTTATACTGACAAGTATTCCTCCTTTTGGTGCATTTGATTCCATCCTTGAAGCAGTATTGACCGTATCTCCAATAACCGTAAAATCAAGCCTTTGGGGAGAACCAACATTACCGTAGACTACAGGTCCTGTATTAATACCTATTCTTATATTAAAATTTTGAATACCAAAATCTTTTTTAAATTTTTCCTGTAATGCTGGTATCTGGTTTTTCATTTCAAGGGCCGCAAGAGTTGCTTCCATCGCATGATTTGGTGTACTTACAGGTGCTCCGAAAACAGCCATTATTCCATCTCCGATATATTTATCAATAGAGCCGTTATAGGAAAAGATTACTTTGGACATTATAGTAAGATACTCATTTAAAAAAGCTACGACCTGCCCAGGTTTCATTTTTTCTGATAGAGTTGTAAATCCGCAGATATCTGAAAATAGGACACTACATACCTGCAATTCTCCTTGCATTGATAAATTTATTTTGCCATCAAGAAGCTTAAGAACCGTATTTCTGGGAAGATATCTCTGAAGATTATTGCGGATATTTGTTTCGTATTCAATTTTTTGATAAAGTTGGACATTGTTAATGGCTATTGCTCCATGATTAGCAATAATTTCCAGTAAATCCTTTTCCTGCTGATAAAAACCAAATGGTTTCTTTTCAAGTAAGCAGATATAACCTAATAAATTGTTTCTTAATTTTAGCTTTGAAGAAATTACTGGTCCTATATTAGGTATATTGATGCTAACTGTATTTTGCTCCTTAAAAAGGGGTTTTATTTTTTCATCAAAAAGTTTACTTAAATATTCAAGCTCACTAATGTCATTGTCAATATTCAAGGTTGCTTTTATTGATAAACCCTGTGAACCACTTTCAGTAAGAAGTAAAAAACCTCTTTCGGCTTCAGTAAATTGGAGAGAAAGTTCAAGGATTGTATTTAATAAAATTTCAAAATCAATAACGGAATTAACTTTTTCTGATATTGTTTTACTGATCTGTAATGTTTCTACAAAAATTTGTCTTTCAGTTTTACTATCCATGTTTAACCCTAAAAAATTTACTATCTTACAATCATTTTAGTTATTTTTTATAAAATCATGACAAAATTATTCAAAAAATTGTAAACCTTCCCAGGGATTTCCCTTAGCAGTTTTTAATCTGGTTGCTAAATCAGAAGCATGTATTTCCAGTTTATGACCATTGGGGTCTAAAAAATACAGTGATTCTCCTTCACTACTGTTATCCTGCCATACTTTTGCACCCGAAGACTTAATCTCTGCTGCCATTAGATTAAAATCATCAGGTGATATTGTAAAGGCAATATGTGTATATTCAGGTAATTCCTTTTCTCTGGTTTTTTGATCCAGGATCAGGGCCAGCCACATATCACCAGCGAGCAGATAAACACCTTTTGGCCATTTTGCCAGAAGTTTAAATCCTAAAATATCATGATAAAAAGCAAGGGATTCATCAAGATTTTTTACTGAGAATGTAATATGGTTCACTCCGGTAATCATATTATGACCCTATTTCTGAAACAGTTCATTTAATTTATTTTTTGGTAATCGTTGAGCCAGAAAAATACCAGCAAGGCTGATAAAAAAAGCAATTGCAAAAACCTGATGAATTGATAGAGCAAGTGTTCCTGATAAATTATGGAGAATATCAGGAGAAAGTTTTGCCCGGCTTACCGGATCAAGTAATTTATGGGGTTCGTTTGCGATTGTTGCTATCGGGCTATTAGGGTTTTGGACAATAAAACTATTAAGTTCTCTTTTCAGATAACCAACCTGTAATCCTCCAAGTATGGATATTCCTATAGTGCCTCCTACACTTCGGAATAACTGAACCCCGGAAGTCGAACTACCAATATTTGCTTTAGATGCTGTACTCTGTACTGCTACAAGTGTTCCTGTTGCCATAATACCCATCCCAAGTCCGAGAAAGAACTGAAAAAGCATTATTTGCCAGTAAGGGGAATTACTATCAATCATATTAAGGCAGGCAAACCCGATACTCATTGCAATACATCCGCTGGAAATGAGCAGACGTAAACCAATTTGGTTTAAAAAACGACCACAAAAAGTAGAACCGATGACCCACCCCATTGACATTGCCATCAGTACTATACCTACTGTTTTGGCAGAACCTCCCAGCACTCCCTGAATAAATAATGGCATAAAATTGATAGTGGAAAAAAGTCCGAAAGCGGCAACAAAGTTTAAGATAACTGATGTGTTAAAAATTTTATCTGAAAATTGTTTTATAGGAAGTATTGGTTCACTTACCCTTAATTCATGATAAATAAGGTAAGTTAGTATTATTAATGATATTAAAAGCAATATTATATCAAAGGGTTGGATTAATCCCTGACCAATTTTTAAAAGTGAATAAAGCAGAGATAATGTTCCAAGGGCAAACAGAAATGCTCCTTTATAATCAACTTTATGTTCAATATTATAATCGTGAGGGATCTTGAAGTATTTGGCAATAAGACAGGCTGAAGCAATACCAAGCGGAAGATTTATATAAAATGCCCAACGCCAGTTAAGAACTTCTACAAAAACAACCCCAAGAATAGGTCCGATAATACTGGCAATTGCCCACATCGCAGTGAGTAAAGCCTGCATTTTTGCTCTTTTTTCTTTTGGGAAAATCAGGCCAAACATAATAAAACTCATCGTAATCAGACCACCTGCACCAAGACCTTGCACTGCTCTGAAAATGATCAGCTGAATCATATTCTGTGATAGACCGCATAAGGCCGAACCAATTAAAAAAATAGTTATGGCAATTATCGTAAATTTTTTGTGACCATAAATATCTGAAAGTTTGCCATATAAAGGTAAAGTAACTGTTGAAGCAAGCATGAATATAGATGCTACCCAGGGATAAAGTGGCAAGCCGCCAATGGAAGAAATTACTGATGGCAGTATTGTACTGGTAATCATATTGTCTATTGCTGCCAGAAACATTACTGTCATTACACTGGCAATTACCAGATAATTATTTTTATCTAAAACTTCTGTTTCACTTCCCTGCTGAATATCCATTATTTTCTCCAATTTTTTTATTAAAAATCCATCCCCAACCCTTCCTTTAATAAAGGAAGGGAGTTTAAATTGACCAAATTGGGGAATATGAAAACAAATTGATAATGAGTTCTATCATTTCATTCAAAAAACTAAAATTTTTTTTCATTAGTTTTCACATTCCCGGTTGGTGACGAATTTGTTCCTTGCTACGAGGGTCTCATATGGTCAAAAAAAGTTAGTCCTAATAATTCTTGACACCACCTTATCCCCTTAAATCCTGCTCATCCTTTAATCCTGTGAATCTTGTTCAAGAGGGGTGAGTTAAACCCTCACTTTATAAATTTAAACAGATTTTTGACAAGTTTGTCTGGATTTGAGCTATAATAAAATTAACATTTAATTAAGATTAGCTTAAGGTTTATTCAAATTCGATGGAAATCCAAAGTATAAAGCTTTCAGAACTTGTTATAAAACAGGAACCTAAGATTGTAAAAAATCAGGCGGTAAAAGAACTTGATAT
>CAYRDV010000077.1:0-19306 GCA_964422885.1 uncultured Candidatus Sericytochromatia bacterium | reverse complement strand
CTTGCTGCAAGAAAATTAGACGAATTGGATCTTTCAAAAGATTATATTGGTGTATTTGAGCCTGCTGAACAGCAAAAAGGAAATACAGCCAGAGCGATGCTCTATTTTTACCTGAGATATTATAATATGAATATCAGACAGGGTTGGTATGAGAAGGATTTTTTCTGGACATCCAGAGTTAAGACATTTATTAAATGGAGCGAACAGACTGATCCTATAAATGATAAGGATATCAGGAGAAATAACCTAATATTCCAGGTTCAGAATAACCGTAATCCATTCATTGATATACCTAATCTTGCTTCACTAATTGGTGAAGATGTTTTTAAATCAAAAGAAATAAATAGAAAATAAATTTATTTACAAGCTTTTTTATTTCCAAAGTCACAGGCTTTTTTAAACGCGTTTTCAGCTTCTCTCTTTTTTCCCAGTAATAAATAAACTTTACCCAAGGATATATAGACTCTCTCATCATTTGGTTTTATCTTTATTCCCTCTTTGTAATTTGCAATAGCTTCTTCAGGTTTTTTATTTTTGATATTTTCTTCACCCAAAGCAAGATAAACGTTTGCTAATTCAGAAATTGCCATTTTATAGCCGGGCGAAAGTTTGATGGCTAATTTATAAGCGGCTATTGCTTCCTGGTATTTTTTTGAATACTGATGAACTTTTCCTATATTAAAATAAGCATTTATTAGCCCTGAATTACTTTTTATGGCCTCAGTAAATTCATTTAGAGCTTCTTCAGTTTTTCCCTGCTTCTGATATATTATTCCCAGATTATTATGAGCAAGTGCATATTCTGGATTTGCTTTTATTGCTTCCTGATATTCATTTATTGCTTCAGCCATTTTACTTTGATCTTCATAAATAATGCCAAGATTATAATGAGCATAAGAAAATCCTGGTTTTACCCTTATTACTTCTTTAATTTCTGTTATTCCCTCTTCTGCTTTTTTTTGTCTGTAATAAGCCAGTCCAAGATTTACACGGGTAAAAGCAAGTTGAGGTATTAAAGCAAGAGATTTTTTGTACTCCTCAACTGCTTCATCAAACTTATTCTGATGATAATAGGCGAGGCCTAAACCGGAATGATATTTAGGATCTTCAGGAGATAGTTTTGCCGCTTCCTGATATTCTTTAATTGCTTCAGGATCTTTACCCTGTAAGTTATAAATTACCGCAAGTGAATAATGGCAATAAGAATCATTTCTGTATTTTAAAGCTTCTGTAAAATGTTGCTCAGCATTCTGGTAATCTTCAGTTTCCAGATAAATACTACCCAATCCTTTATGGGCTGAAAAACTATCAGGACTTATTTTTAAAGCATTATTAAATTGAATTAAGGCCTCTTCTTTTCTTTTGTTTTCATAATAAAGATTTCCCAGCTGATTATAAATTAAAGTAAAACCAGGATTTAACTTTAATGGAATTTTATAATTTGCTATAGCTTCATCTAAGTTTTTTTTTGAGTTAATGTATCCTTTTAAAATATGAGCAGGAAAAAGGTAAGGGTTCAGTTTTAATGCTGTTTTGAATAATAAATTATCTGTATCAAGGTTTTCCCAGCTTTTTTCTTTGTTTAGCCATAAAAGAAAATTGGCAAAAGAGTCATTGGGGTTTAATTCAAGTACTTTTTTTGCCTCACTTTGCCCTTTTTCCGGCTGATTATTCAGGTTATAAAGAATACTAAGCGCTTTGTTTGCTTTTATTAAATTGATATTCTGTTTTAAAGCTTCAAGTGCATTTTTTTCTGCATCTTTAATTAAAGCTTCAGCAAAATAACCATCAAGTTTTAAGTATAAAGCTAAAAGGGCTTGGGTTTGCGCTTTTTCTGCCAATGCCTGGGAAAATTTTTTATCATGGGCAATTGCTTGCTCAAAATATTTTATTGCTTCTTTGTAGCCTTCTAATGATAATGAATTTGTCGCAATTTTACCTTTTAAATAAAAATTATAGGATTTAAAATCTTTGGTTGGGTTGAGAATTTTTTCAATATTTTGTTTCTGAATATCAGAAAAAGCTAATTTTTCCTGAGAAATAATTTCATATACCAGTTTTTTTGCTAATTCAAAAAAATCCTTGTCAATAATAGCACCCGAACGAAGCTTTTTTCCTGTTTTACCATTTATAAAATGTATATTTATTTGAAACTTATTTTCATTTTTGCTTAGTTCTCCCTTAATAAACTCATCTGCGTTGATTAGTGAACCAAGTTTTTTAAAGATTTCAGGATTTTCTGCCTTTAATTTTTCAATATTTAATTCTTTTCTGGCAAATTCAAATTGCTCGCTTTCAGGTATTATCAACTCATCTGTAATACTCAGGGTATTTGTCAAAATATCCGTAAGACCAGTACTAAGAAGTTTTACTTTTTCATCATTACTTTTTGATTCAAACGGAATAATAAAAATTCGTTTTTCAGCATATGCTGGCAAAACAATAAAAAAAATAACAGAAATAGTTAGACAGTATTTTATGAGATGCAGAGATGTTATATATAAATTGGAAAAATTTAACATTTTATTACCATTAATATTAAATACACATTTGATTTTAACACCAAAATTTATAACTCTTGTTTAGCAATCATGATTATGTCAAAATTTATCTGTATATTAAAACGAACAAGACACAATGTAATAATTATGATAAATTTAAAAGCATTACTAACAACTATTTGTATACTTATTCCCCTAAATTATAATCAAGCCGAGGCTTCTACTCTTACACCAGTAGACCTGAAAACTCCAAGCCTTGGAATTAGTTTTATCAGCCCTAGTTTAAGCTTTGATTTTCCAATAACGGCTAATCTTTTTACCGGAATCTCTTCTTCTTTGCCAATTTACTATCCCTTTGAATTTTTTGGTACTATCCGTTATGAGCTACATTTTGTTTATCAATTAATAAAAGAAAAAGATTCAAATTTATCATTTGGAGCAATTGCAGGTGTTTGGGGGGATCATAATTTTACCCAGAGTAAATTTTCCAAGACACTTATTTCATTACAACTTGGCTTTGGCGTATCTTATAAATTTACTGAACAGTTAAATGGAAGAATTAACTTTGTTGCTGCCTTACCTGCAAGCCAATATGGAATACTTGCTCCATCTGCTGGGTTTGAACTTGTTTACTGCCCGACCAGTAACCTTGAACTTTCAGCAGGAATAAATGGTCAGGGTGATTTACTTGGTGCCCGCTGGAAGTTTTAACTTGGTTAAATTTTTTATCAGGTTTAGTTTCTAATTAATAGCTTGTGCTATATTACGATAAATATTTTTAGATGAGGCCATATTATGAAAAAAAGTATCAGTAAAACATTATTATCATTATGTATTCTGGCATTGGGCGTTTTACCGATTACCAACTGTGCGGCAATGCTTAAAGGAACATCTGAAGATGTGTCATTTAGTTCAGAACCATCCGGTATAGAAGTCTTTGTAAATGGTGTTTCAATGGGAAGTACCCCATTAAGGTTAAAACTTGCTTCTAAAGATGTTTATACAATTGAATTTAAAAGAGATGGATTTGAAACAAAATCTTATAGAATAAATAATAATATTGGTGCTGTCTGGATTGTTCTTGATATTATAGCAGGGTTTGTTCCTATTCTTATTGATGCTGCTACCGGAGCATGGTATGAGCTTGATCAGAAAAATATCAATGCTATTATGGAAAATAACAATGGTCCAAGAGAGAGAACAAGAGAAAAGCTTTAAGAAGTGAGGTGGAAGTGAGGCGGTAAGCAAGCTTACCTGTGAGGCGGCAATGAATTGCCTGTAAGGAAGAAGTAAAGAGGTGAAAATAGGATTTTTTATTTTCCTTCTCCCTCACTTCCACCTCACTAAGACAGCTTTAGCTGTCTGGCCTCACTGAACGAAGTGACCTCACTAAAAAAATTACGAAAGTTTTAAGTGTCTGTTTCTATAACTAAAAGATAGTTGTTTAAATTTTAGTTAATTTATGATAAAATTAAACTTAAAATAGATTTGCAAGGAGCTCGTATTTATGAAAATAAAATTGTTAGCTGTAGTGGTTTTTCTTACGGCTTTTGGCTGTTCTTCCAATGTAAATAATTTTATTCCAGATGTAAATCAAATAAATACATTAAAAAAAGAATCCCCCATAACTATACTGATAAAACTAGATAATCCCCCTTTTGTAACATCATCTACCGGTGAATTATCTGGCTTTTCTGTAATGGATGATGGAAAAATAGTCAAATACCAGACTATAAAAACAGCTAAAGTGGTAACTGCTAAAACTACAATCTATGCTTCAAAATGGGTTGTATTAGAATCTCATGCAACTACTGAAAATGAAGCACAAACAATACTTAAGCTTGCTGGACAGGGAGGTTTTTCAAAAGAATATAAAATATTGAAAGACCGTTACACAGAAGCCGGTTTAATAGATTAATCAGGTAATTTTAATTATGAAAATCCTAAAAAAGTTTCTGGTTGGTTTAATATGTACTGGTTTAGTAAGTTGTAGTAATGCTGTAACTTCTGTAACCCAGTCTGATTTAAATAATGTTTCAACTGAATCTGCTCAGCAAAAAAGCTTTAAGAATAAGTACCTGTGTGTAACTATGGCAAATGGCGGTGCAGAGCTGGTTAAAGTACTTAATCTGGAAACAAAAGAAGTTATATCTTTGCCTGTTGCTGGTTTTGTCCAGGGAATGTCTGCTGATCTTGAACAAAATGTAATTTATGTTAGTGCAAAAGGTTCTGGTGGTGATTTTTCTCTGTTTAAGCTGGACATTAAAGCTAAAAAAATTGATAGAATTCTTTCATTTTCACAATTAGGAATAAAGCCCACTTTTTTTACTGTTAACAAAAATAAAGTCTTTGTTACTGGAAAAAGAGGAAATGCCGGAGTATTTTATGGAAATGATCTGATAAAAAATGAATGGTTCTCTGTTGCAAGTAATATCAGTACTGGAAGGATTGAATTAGGATTTACTGAAGATACATATCACGTAATCTCATATGATGATGATTATGTTACTAAAACTGTTGTTGATGTAAAGCTAAAACAGATCATTTCCCGGAAAACCATCGCCCATGATATCCCTTTTGGCAACAATGTATTTATTCCATCTCCACATGGTTTATTTGTCTTTCTTTTACATCAGTTGCAAAATAGCTTTATTCCTTATGTATTTAATGTAAAACAGGGAACTGTCTCTAAGTTTGATGAAGTACAAACCAATGATGGACTTCTTTATAGCGCAATTGTATCTAATGATGGAAAACAACTTTTAACTAATGTTAACAGAGAAATTTATCATTACAAACTGGAAAATGAAAAGCTGGTTTCACTACCCAAAGTATCCTTAAATATTCCTGAATCCAGAAATATGGTTATGGGCGCAGATAACAGGACTTTGTATGTAACTCATGAATCAGGACAAAATATCAGTGTTGTTAATTTTAACCCTAATCTGACAAGTTATAATATTTCTACAATGTATTTTGGTGGTCCAAGCAATCAGATTTATCTGTTTTAAAGAACTTTGTTATGAACAAAAGAGCGATTGGTAGTCTTGCTGAAGATAAAGCTGTTTTGTTTCTCGAAAATCTTGGTTATAAAATTATTAAACGAAATTTTTTTACAAGATATGGTGAGATTGATATTATTGCCAAAGAAGATTTTACTGTTGTTTTCATTGAAGTTAAATATCGTAAGTCTCTTTCCTTTGGTTCCCCTCTTGAAGCTGTTTCCAAACATAAAATAAAAAATATATGTAAATCTGCCAGAATATATTTAAGTTCTGCTGAAGTAGCAGCAAGATTTGATGTAATTTCAATTACAGACAATAAAATTGAACATTTGAAAAATGCTTTTGACTATGTTCTTTAACAATACGTAATAAATTTTGTAAAAGATAAGCAAAAGTTTATATATTTTTTGGCTTCTTTTACAGTAAAATAAAATTAAAGATGCCCTTTAGTTATTAGTATTGATAAAACATTGTTTTTTTACCTCTGAGTCAATACTTTCTCCAGGAGTACCTGGAGCCTGATTCGGAAATACCGAATTAACAGGGGCCCCTTTAGGGGAGTTATTTTCTAAGAGAATAAAAAAGTATGTGGATGTGGATTTATTGTCTTTTGGCAACAATATATTTCTTGTACTTTAAAGATTACCTGATTTTTATCAGAGATTTAGCTTATCGTAATATCATCTGGAATACACAAAACATCACACAATTAGATATTGGGGCAATGAATGAATTTTTAGAAAAAAATTATAATAAAACAGCACAAATAGCTTCTAAGGTCTTTTTTGTTTTTATCTCACCTATTTTTCTGATTTATGTCTTATTTTATATTATAAAAAGATTAGATTTTTGATTTTCTCATTGCCACTGCTATAAATCTAACTCCTTCTTTACCGGCTATTCCATAATGACCTTGCCCAAGTTTTACTGCATGGGCATCACCAGCAAATAACTCTTTAGTAGATTCTTTGTTTTCAGGACTAACAGTAGTCATTTTTATACTGCCTTCAAGAATATAATATATTTCTTCGGTTTCATTATGAAAATGTAAACCTATACAGGCATCAGGTTCCAGTTTTGCATCAATCATCAGTTCAAAACCTGTAGAAAAAATATTTTCTTTTATTCCTTTTTCTTCAGAAAATACCCAGGTTGCAAAATCCTTACCTTTTCCACGCCTTATATCATTAAAATCTTTGTTTTCATGTGGAGCAATATAAAGAACTTTTGCCATTTTAGAATGTTCTTTATTTACAGCCCAATCAAGAGCTCCGCTATAAACATTGTTTATTTCTGTATGAAATTTTTCCCCACTTACAAACTCTTTCATATTAATTAACTTTATAAGAGAAATCTGGAATAGAATGTATTGTCTTCATAAGATTTGGTGGATTAAGGGAATGATTGGTTTCCAAAAAGAATACTTCTGATTTTGGAAAATGTGTTTGAAATATATTAACATTTATCGGCTCATTATCAAACCCTGCAAGCATTTCTCCAGATTGTTTAATGTTTTCCATAGCAATATGTTTAAAATCATGATCAGCTATTTTCTGATGAGGTTTTAAAATAAGGTTAGATTCATTACCATCAAGAGGAAAACCATGTTCAATGATATTTTTAACAGTGCCTTCTCTCATAGTTTCAAAGCGTCCTGTCAGATACAGTATCTTTATTCCAAAAGCATCTGCGTCCTGAACAAACCTTAGGGCCCCTTTTAAAGGTACATCTATAATATATTCGTTTGAAAAAAATCTATCAAACCAAAATTTTATCATATGATTTAACAGCACTTCATTTAAGATATTTGCTCTATTTAGGTTTTCCTTTATTCCCCAGATTATATCTTCTCTTTTTATTGATGAAAGTTTTTTTAAATCTTCGGGATAAGATTCTCCATGATTTCTTATAAAATCCTGAAGAATTTTATATACCCTTGGTGAATTATCAAAAAGGGTAGAATCAAGATCAAATAATAAAAAAATCTTTTTTTTATTTATAAGATCAATTTTTCCGGTTTCAAGTAGGTATTTTAGTGGTTCAAAATCTAAAATTAACTGTGTTAGTTCTAATATTTCCTTACCAGCATTGTTAAATTCCAGTGAGTTTATTTCATTTAATTTGAATGAAATTATTTTATCAATCTGCTTATAATATTCCTCATTAAATTTTGCCGTTAAAATAAATTCTTTTAGGGAAGATATTAGCTTTTCAAATAAATTTTTATTCTGATTGTCTTTTTTAAAAAGATTATAGCTAAAACTAAGCTTTTCTCTTTCTTCACTTTGTAATGAAAGAGCACTTTCTATTTTAAGTAATTTCTGCTCGAACTCATTTGCTGATTCAGGGTTATCATTTTTGATTGCACAATCTAGAAGCGCCTTATATTCCTGGTATGAAAGCTGATAATTCTTTACCAGAAATAACTGGTCCGCTTTTTTTTTATAATAATCTGTAATCTCTTCATAATAAAAAACTCTTGGTTTATCAAACGGGCTTTTATCCGGGAAGTTTACAGGTAAATTTCCTGTCATTATTTAGCTCTGAATAACACAGTATCGTAAGAAACTCTGTATCCTTTTGGCAGAGTTTTGGTGTTATGATTGGCCAGTTGTACTCTAAAAGGAAAATCTTTGGAATCATTTTTTATAATTTCAGCTTTTAATTCCTCAGCTTTGTTTAAAATACTTAAACCACCAAAATAAAAATCCATGGCTGCAACCTGAAATCTATATTGTGAACCTAATTTAAGGCGATTTAAATCAGCTGGGTATTTTATTGTTGTTGCTGTAGTAAACCCTTCCCAGCCTGAATGTTCCTGTGTATCTGTTGAATTTATTTCAGCCTGATAACCTCTTGCATCATCTATTTTTTCCCATTTAAATTCTGGAGCTGTACCAGGTGCGACTGTATTATAATCAGGTGATAAACCTGATGGCGGTTTCAAAAGGTAAGCTTCAACAGAATCACCTTCATGCAAATCATTTACAACCACATCACTACCTCTGGAAGCTGTTCCAGCATGAGCTTCGATCGTATAAGAAACACCTGTTATTTTTGGCATTCTGAACGAAATTTTTGTTGGCGCACCACCTGTATATTGACTTGCCAGAACTTTTTCACCAGTTGGGAAAATAACATATGCATTACATACAAAATTACTGAATCCATATGAGTCATAAAAATTGGCATTAATATTTACAAACTTATTTAAGGCATTTGCTTCAGAATCTGAACTATCATTAACAGTTGAATTTTCATCAGCCGGGAAAATTGTCTGGCCAACTCTGAAAGTAATATCTCTGGATTGAAATACTCTCATTTGTGTTGGATTGGTTGGTCTTCCTAAACTATCTCTTTCAATATCGTAAACCAATAATTTACCTATTGCTGTTGTTTTATTGGAAATAGGGTTTATTTCAAGGCGAAATAAACCTGTTTCAGGATTAAGAAGTGTTGGGATAAACTTTGAATTATCAACATCCCCAAAGCTAAAAAAGCTAGGATATTTTTTGGCAACTGCTTCTCCATCTGTTGTACTTGAACCTGATGAATCAGAATCTGTTGCCAGAGGGGCAGCCTGTTCACCTGCAAGAGATGTAACTTCTACAGATATCGTATTAGAATTAAACCTTTGACGGTTATCCAATGGTTGTAAATGAATATCTCTGTTTTCTCCGGGGGTTATATCACTCATTGTTGAAGAAAGAAAGCCAGACGCAGAGGCCGAAATATTAACAAGCTCAGTTATTTCATTTTCAGTTGTGTATCTTCCTCCAGAGTCAGCTGTTAATACTTCAGTTCCTATAAGTAGTCTGGCATTAGGTAAAGGATGATAGTTTTTTGTATTAATATCATAACCCATGACCTGACCTTTAATTTTAGCTTTTACAACAATAGGGTTAGGAGAAGCCGATGAACTTACTGCTGCCCCACCACTGGAAAACCCTGCGGGTGGCCTGCCAATAATAAATGGGGTTAAAGACGGAAGTGGAGAAGGCTCTTTTGGAGATGCGTCATCAATAGAACTTGCTGGTCTTGGTGTGGAAATTATTCCCAGACCAGAGCCAGAAGAAGATGTAAGATCAATAACTGATGGCTTAACATCATTCTGATCTGGTAAATTTGTCTTATACTTATTATCACATGCAATGCCAAATAAAGTAACTGAAAGAAAACTACCTAAAACAATTTTTGAATATTTCATCAAAGCCTCTTATTTTAATTTCAAATAACTCCCCACAAGGTGGGACCCTATAAGTATCGCCATTTTACCAATACTAATAAACTTATGGTGTTGGAAGTATATTTACTGAGCCGTTGTTCAGAGTAAAGTATACATTTCCTCCTGAACCATCAGACACAGCACCGGAGTTAACTCCGCTTAATGAATAACCCTTTGAATCATACTCATTCAGGGCTAAAAAGCGACTTAAAGGATCTTTTCCTGCTTCTATAGTATCCTTTAAAGGAGCTAAAAAATAATTTATAAATGATGTTGAATTCTTGGCCAGATTTACATCAACCATCGCTAATTTAGAACCTGACATCGTAATATTGCCATTTCCATTAGAATTTAAGTTGTAGTCAGACCTATCAAGCCTGCCTGATAAGGCCAGACAATAAAATGCTGTATCTCTAAAAGAATCAACACTAGAAAAATCCAATTCAAAAATGGCATTACCATTACTTACGTATGCTCTGTTGGTTGCCACATTAACAAGTGGAGAAGATGTTATAGTACCAGTAGGATAACTGTCACCTTTAAATATTTTTCCAAAGCCAGGATTTCTTGAATTAGAACCATTTTTTAGTTCCAGTAAGGGACTTTGAGTAACTGTACTGCCTACTATTCTGAAAAGATACCCTCCAGCTGGTATAAGAATGATATTTGAATCTGTGATAAATGGTGAACCATTTATTTTGGCACTGCCATTTTTGGAGTAAAGTGACAAATCCCAACTCCGGGAAGAATCTCCGGTACTTGGAATGAGTTCATATAATACACCATTTTCACCACCAAGATAAAGTGAAGAACCTTTTAATACTGGTGATGATGAAAAACTAGTCTCGCCAACTTTTATTTTATATAAAATGCTAAAGCTTTGAGCCTGTGTATTTGAAAAATCAACTTTAAATCTGTACAAATGACCACTCTGACTTGCTGCATAAACAAAATCGTTTGTGGCATCACTTGAATCAACCCATACCGATGTATTTTTAAATGAATCATCTACTTTTGTATGAGCAATAACTCTTCCATCTGTATTTATACAATAAACATCGCCAGATTTTCCTAAAAGGTACATGATTTTTTTAGTGGAATCAAGAGGATCTGGTCTGGTCGAAATGGTTGGTGAGTTACCCAAAAAACCTCCGGAAAGATTAATTTCCCATTTATTTGTATTATTTGAATTAATGGCAAAAACATTGGAACCACTTGGATTATCAGATGTAAAGTATAAAACGTCATCAGCTGGTACACCTGTTGTACCATTTGTATCAAGAACTGGATAAAGGGAAATTGCCCCAAAATTTCTTGCTTTTTCGTTTTTAACTCCAGAAACAATTTTAAAGGAAGATGTTGTTACAGCAATAGTTGGTGCTGTTTCAACAGTTAATGATGTTGCACTCTCAATAGATGCGACAGTTAAAATTTCACCGGAACTTTCAAGCCTTATTTGGGAACCAACTCTTAATTCGGAATTAAAAAAGGTCCCTTCTCCCGTAATTATTTTATTTTTAGGAGGATTTGATGTTGCATCTGCTGTTGGATCTGTTTTAATACTTCCGCTGGAAATAGAATTTGCGGAACTAATCTGTCTTATAATCCTGTAATTATATACCCCATTATCTCTAAATTCGGTCCCATCATCACTTGCTGCAGGAAAGGTAGTTGTTACCATAGGAGTTATTGTTGCTATTTTTAATATATTTAAAGTTGGTTTATCATCCTTTGAACCCAAAATTTCAATAATATCTCCAACAATTAATTCTGAAACAGCTCCGGTTAAAGTTGTCGTTGTAACAGCACCAACTGTAGTCGTTGTCAGGGTAATTGTTCCTGTTACGGTTTTGTTGGCTGTATCGTTAAACAACAAATTATCAGGGTTAAATTCAGGTTTAAGAGAATCTGCCGAGGATTTAATATTAAATCCAGAATGGATAAATCTGTGTTCAACTCTATCAAAAGTCCAGTCCTTTAGAGTGGTATTTTTTTCAATATTGTGTAAAGTTGATTTATTTTCGGCTATATTTGTTCCACAGGCACCAATAATAAGCGTTGAAGTTAACAGGCATAAAAAAATACCTGTTTTTAAATCTTTTTTATAAATTTGCACCTAGCTTACCTCTATAATAAAATCAGAGAAAAAATGAGAGTATTTAA
Source organism: uncultured Candidatus Sericytochromatia bacterium (assembly GCA_964422885.1). Lineage (GTDB taxonomy): Bacteria > Cyanobacteriota > Sericytochromatia > UBA7694 > JACMQJ01 > CAYRDV01. Next base: position 7,412 of record CAYRDV010000077.1, on the reverse strand, counting down.
TATTTACTTAATATTTTTAACATATTATCAGTGTTTATAAACAAAAACTAAAGATAATAACAAGATCAATTATACTAGGTTGATAAACTTTTTAAAAGATTTATTTATGATCATTCTACTTGCAAATTGTAAAGAAAAATTGAAAATAATATCTGAAAATTTTTTCTGCATGGAGCTATGTTAGCAGCAAAATCCATACTCTTTACTAATTTTTTAAAATTTTATTCTTATAACGGCTCCATAAAATAAGAGCAATAAAGTTATTTAACACATGAGCTACAATGACAATAAAAAGATTATTTGTTAACGCATAAATATTTCCAAGATACAAGCTTGCAAAGAGAGCCCATAAACTATAAACCCAGTAAGTAGTTCCAGGTATATGTAATAAGGCAAAAATTACACTGGACCATAGAATGCCTGTTTCTTCCTGTAAAATTCCCCTAAAAAAAATTTCTTCCCCAAGACCGCTTAAAACGGCTATAGGAAATGCATCTACCATTTTAATTTTATTTAAAATTAAATTATCTATTGCTTCAAGAGATTTTCTGAAAGGCTCATAAGTAAAAATAATTATCAGGCTTAATAAGAGTAAAACCAGACCAGCAGCTATACTATAAACTAAACTTTGAAAATTAACTGCCCACCCTTTGAATAGGTTTAAATCATATAAAGCAGAAATACCATGAATAGAAAATGAATTTGCATTTCTAAAAAAAAGCCACAATGCACTTATTACTAGTAATCCGATTTCTTGAGCAAATAAAATAAAAATTATATTTTTTCTGGTCACAGTGTATTTTAATGATTGAGAAGAGATTTATCGGTTAAAAGCCTTTCAAATGGCGTTTTTATTGTCGCTTTAAGATAAGCTTCTTCAGGAGTAATTCTACCTGCTTTTAACAAATCTTCTATTGCCATATCCATTAATTGCATTCCTTCTTTTTTACCAGTTTGCATCATTGAGGGAATCTGGAAAGTTTTTCCCTCACGAATGAGGTTACTTACTGCTGGGGTTCCAACAAGCAATTCCTGGGCGGCAACTCTTTTTCCGTCAACTGTTCGTAATAACTGCTGAGCTACAACTCCCTTCAGTGATTCACCAAGAGCTGATCTTACCTGTGGTTGAGCATCAGCTGGAAAAACATTAATTATACGATCAACAGTTTTAGCGGCACTGCTTGTATGTAATGTTCCGAATACCAATAATCCCATTTCTGCAGCAGTAATTGCCAATTCAATAGTTTCTAGATCCCTCATCTCACCTACCAGTACAACGTCCGGATCTTCCCTTAAAGCTGATTTTAGTGCTGCTGCGAAGGAATCTGTATCTCTGCCAACCTCACGCTGATTTACCAGACACATTTGATTCTGATGGACAAATTCTATAGGATCTTCAATAGTAATAATATGTGCTTTTCTTTGTTTATTAATAAAATCAATCATTGCTGCCAGAGTAGTTGATTTACCACTACCTGTCGCTCCTGTTACGAGTACAAGACCTTTATGCAGTTTTGCAAAATTTAAAATAAGAGGTGAAAGCCCTAATTGCTCTGCGGACATTATTTCAGTTGGTATCTGACGAAATACAGCCCCAATTCCCTTCCTTTCCATATATATGTTTGCTCTGAACCTTACTTTTAATTCATCCAGAGGATAAGCAAAGTCGACATCATGAGTCATTTCATATTGTGCTCTTTCTTTATCAGACATTATTTCAAAAAGTAATGCCTGGCTCATTTCAGGTGCTAATACAGGCGCAGCTGGAATTTCTACAAGCCTTCCCTGTTTTCTTATTCTTGGCTTGTTAGTTGGTGACATATGTAAATCTGAGGCACCTTCTTCCAACATTATCTTGAATAAAGCATCAATTTTAGCCATTGGCTTTCTCCTTATAAATAAATATCTAAATACTAAAACATTGCTTCAACTGGTTTTATTGCTAACATATGTTCAAATGTCTTTTTCTCAGCAGCTTTAAGATATGCTTCTTCCGGTGTAACTATTTTTCTATTGACTAAATCCATAATTGCTCCATCCATCGTAGTCATTCCTTCTTTTCTGCTGGCCTGCATTATTGATGGAATTTGAAATGTTTTTCCTTCACGGATCATATTGCCTATAGCTGGTGTGCCAACAAGTATTTCCTGAGCAACTATTCTTTTACCTTCAATTGTATATAATAATTGCTGAGAAACAACTCCTCTTAAAGACTCTGAAAGCATTGCTCTGATTTGCGCCTGACCTTTAGTCGGAAAAGAGTTTATTACACGGTCAATTGTTTTTGCCGCGCTGCCTGTATGTAAAGTTCCAAATACCAGATGTCCTGTTTCGGCTGCTGTAATTGCCAGTTCAATAGTTTCCAGATCTCTTAATTCACCAACCATGATTACATCTGGATCTTCTCTTAAAGCTCCTTTTAGGGCTGAAGCAAAGGATACTGTATTACGCCCAACTTCACGTTGGTTTACCAGGCATTTTTGACTTGTATGTACAAATTCTATAGGGTCCTCTACTGTCAAAACATGATCTTCTCTGGTTCTATTAACATGATCTACCATTGCAGCAAGGGTTGTAGATTTACCACTGGCTGCGGGGCCTGTTACCAAAACAAGACCTTTATGTAAATTGGAAAAATCCTTGATTAAAGGTGAAAGACCAAGCTCTTCAATAGTTTTTATCACAGTTGGTATAAGACGAAATACAGCAGAAATTCCTTTTTTATCCATAAAAATATTTACTCTGAACCTTGAACTTACAGCTTCACTTGTATAAGCCAGATCAAGATCGCGGGTTTTTTCAAATCTTTCTCTTTGCTGCTCTGACATAATTTCATATAGCAAAGCTTTATTCATTTCATCTGTCAAAACAGGTGCTTGCTCTATTTGAACTAATTGACCAATTGTCCTGATCATTGGTTTACTGCTTGGCGACATATGTAAATCAGTTGCACCTGAATCCATTACAACTTTAAAGAGAGCATCTATCTTGGCCATTTTTTTATCCCCAAAAGTATCTGACTATTATTGAAACTTCATTTTATCACAACTTTATAAAACTTCAGATACTAAATAATTTTTCTTTTGTACAGATGCATTCAATGTGTCTCTTTAATAATTTTAGGAAACGCTATATTATTCCTTCAATTCGTTTTAAACTTTTTGGAAAACTATTTTTAGGTACAAGCAGACTGTTTCCTCTGTTTTTATTTTGGTTAATACTAACAGTAACAGGCTTTATTCTATATTTAAGACCTTTTAATAACTCATTTAAATGGGTTATTTTTTCTTCAAATATTTTCTTTACCCTTTCATTATCCACCTTAACTCCTATCTGAAGATCTTTTTCAAAAGTGATAAAATCTATCATTACTGTATTCAGACTTTTAGTTTCTACTGCTAATGTAATCGATAAAGAATGTCCACCAGGATTTCGGGGATCTTTTTCTTTTTCTTCCCGGACTATTAGTTCCCCGTTAAATTTTAATTCACCAAAAGGAATAGATAATGGAATACAGAAACACCTTTCATTATTTGATAAAATTTCTCTTCCATGTAAGCTTAAACCTATTTTTTCAACTTTTGCTGAAAGTGATGAAATATCTGATAAAACTGAATTTAAAAGAGTCTCAAATGAAATCTTTTGCTCTTTAACCGGTTTCTTTTCCCTAATATCTGAAGTTTTAGATATTATAGAATCCTGGATTGATGGTGAATCTGTGGAATCAGAAGCACTTTCTTGTTCTTCGTTTTTCTCATTAAAATTTTCTAACTCGCCTTTAACAGTACTAACCTGCCGTTCAAGTACTCCAAACATCTGCCTCAGCATAGAAATCTGCTGTGAAAATTTTTGTGGATCTTCCAGGATATTGACCTGGAGAAACTTTTTTATGATTAAATTTAAATTATTCAGATCCATTTGTAATACATTTAGATTTTTTTGAGATAAAATTTCTTCTGGTGTAAGTTCTTTAAACGGGTCAAATTTTTCTTTTACTTTTTGCTCTAAAATATTTCCTGTGATTTGTTGTTTTGATTCTTCAATTCTCGTTTCATTAATAATAAATTGCTCTGTAGTAGAAATCATTTCCAACCTGGAAATATTTTTATAATCCAGTTCTCTTGATTTTTTTGAAAAACATTCTTTGCCAGGAATTATTTTTAAATCTCCGGTTTTAGAATCAGGATAAATTAAGTTATTTTCATTATTATATTTCATCTCAGTTGGCCCTGTTAGTTGATAACCCAAGGTCTGAGTATTTAAATCTAAAGCTTTTAATTCATTTTCTACAGGGACAATAATTTTTTCTGAGTTGTTAATTGTTATTTTTACTGGTTCAGTAATATAATCAAGCTTTTCTAAGTTTTTTTTGTCTAAAGTAAATGAATTTAATTGAACTAGTTCTGGTTTCTTATGTATAGAAGCATTATTTTCTTTTTTTGTGGGTGTAGCAGTAACAACTTCTGAAATATTGGGCTGAATATGTTCAAAATTTGGGATAATAATTTTACTCTGGTTGTTTTCTCTGATGATAAATGGCTCTTTAATTGGCTCATGTTCTAGTAAACTTTTAACTTCTATATTAACAATCCGTGGCTTTTGGTTATTAATTGAAGGCAAAGCAATTTTTAACTGTTCATTATTTCTGTAAGTTGAATGAGCGGTTACTTTTGTTGTTTCCGCCTTATATTCAGAAAGAGGTAAATTACTTTGGGAAAAGACATTTTTATTTATTAAAATTGGTTCTTTTACCTCAAGTGAGTTTTTTATAAGCGTTTCATAAGAAACAACTTTTAAATTATTTTTAGTTAACCCGTTTGGAATGGCCATAAAATCTTTATTATCTTTATTGAAATGAAATGGCTTGGTAATTGGCTCTGAATAATCCTGTAAGTCTGATTTTGCAGTAATTATCGTTTTTCCTTTATCATCAGGAATAATTAAAAATTCATGATTATCTATTATTGTATTTTTTGTTTCTTTTATAGATGTGCTGTACTTGTTAATTAAATCAGGTGAAAGTAATTTTTGTTCTTTTGTTTCAGGCAAAGAAATTATTAGCATATTTTTCTCATTAATTTTCCCTGCAAGATTTTTTTCTAAAAAATCTCCTCTTTTAAGAAAATCGATATCAAGAGGAATAATTTTTGGTGAAGTCTTTTTTTGAGGTAGTATAAGATAAGGCTCATTATTAATTTTCAATTCAACCGGAGAATCAATAGTAGTTCCTTTTGTAAAAGTATTTTCATCTAAGGAAAATTTTAAAACCTGCCCTCCTTTTGGTAGGATAATAAAATCCTTATTCGAAATTTCAGAAATAACTGGCTCAATAAATTCTTTAATAAGATTTTGAGGTATAGACTCAGGTTTTAATAGTTTAATACTATTGTCTTTAAAATCTTTAATCAGGTACGCCGATTTATTGTCAATACTTATTTTAACTGGATTTTCCAAATCAATATTAGTTTTTGAAAGTTTAGGCTTATCTGCAACTATTTTATGCTCTCCATTTTTATCAGGTAATACTAAAAATTGCTTATTTTCAATTATTACTTTTAAAGGTTTTTCAATATCTGTAAAAAACTTTTTAACTTCTGGAGTTAATTCCAGTATTTTATTTTTGTCTTTTTCCGGGAATAAAAAATTAACTTTTCCATTTATTTCAAACTTTAAAGGTGAATTAATTGGAGTTGCTACTTTTATTAAAGTAGGTATTGGTATTGCTTTTGTAATATTTTTTTTACTATCATTAATTAATAAGTTTTCTTTACCATTTATATTGATTTCAATAGGTTTATCAACTTCCTGTGCCTGGGTAAAGTAACTTTCTTCAAGTGGAAAAATTTTAGATGCCCCATATCTTCTGTCAGGTAGTATTAGATAATCTTTATCACTATTGAGAACGAATGGCTTCTCTATTTTTTGTAACAGGTTTGGCGGAATCTCAGATAACTTTATATTTTTAGCTACTCCATTATCTGAAAAAAGAAGATTTTTTTTATTATCAAATATCAGAATTAATGGCTCTTTATCCAGGTTCTTTGTATTTTTTATTATTTCTGATGTAATTTTTATTGATTTAAAATTTTGACTATTATCTGCTAAAAGAATTAATTTTTCATTATTTGAATCTACTAAAATTGTTCTATCTAAATTAGGAAAACTATTTAAGATATTATCTTTTAAGTTAAATTTATAAAGTTTATTGATAGTCTCATCTTGTTTTTGATAATTTTCAGGTGGTAAAAATAATAATTCTTTATTTTCATTGATCTGAATAGGACTGTTTATCTCATTATAATCTTCATTATTTTTCGGTAAATTAAATAATTTTGGTGTTGAAATTATTTTATCGCTGAAAAATAATGCTGGTTTATTTGTAATAGGTGTTTCTGATATTAAAACTTCAGATTCAGATTTAAAATTTTCTATATTTTTATTATTTAAATCTAATAATGAAAATTTATTGTCTTCAGGATTTTTAAATAAAATATTTTCTCTATTATTAATATTTACTTTTTGCAGATTTTCAATATTATTTCCTAAATTTTTATTTACTGGTATTAATTTATTAGAATCAGGTATTACTAAATAGTCATGGCCTTTTATTTCTACTTTTAATAGTTTATCTGGTTTTCGACTTATGCCATCAATATGGGTAAAATTAATAGAATTATCAACTTCTTTATTTAACAAAACTTCTTTCCCATTGAGATTAAATAGCTTGGGTGAGTTGATATCCAGGCTGTGCTCAAGAACTTTTTTTATTTCTTCTTCGGGTGAGATTATAGGATTAATATCAGGTTTGTTCTGTAAAATTTCAATTGGAAACTTTTGGGGAATTAAAAATATTTCATTATCATAAAAAATTACATTTTCTTTAGCATCAATATTTTTAATTTCTATGTTTGGATAATTCTCAATATTAGTTAGAACTGGTTTATCATTATCAATAATTATTTTTGATTGCTTAATAACTTCAGGTTTAGGTATTTCTAAATCATATAAAGCAGTTAGAAAAGCTTGGTTTGAATCTTCATCAAAAGAAATAATCTTTATGACATTATTTTCTGTTATTACTTTCGGAATCTGAATAACTTCCAAGTTTTTATTGTCTTTTGGGATATCAATAAAGACAGGTTGATTAGAGCCTTTATCAACAGTTAAGAGTTTTGTAATACCGTTATCAATAATAATTTTAGGTTGAGTAATATGCTCAGACTTATTGATATCGGTATTATCAGGTAAAGGAGATAATTTAACTTGATTAGTTTTTGTATCAATGCTAAGAATTTTAGGAATACCGTTGTCAATAATGATCTTAGGCTGATTTATTGTTTCAGGTGGTATTTTAGCTGTATTATCAACAGGTATTAGAGCTGGTTTCTCATTGTCAAAGGAAATAATCTTAG
>CAYRDV010000076.1:0-19392 GCA_964422885.1 uncultured Candidatus Sericytochromatia bacterium | reverse complement strand
AAAGTTGCTCGATACCTACGGCCGCATAACGCTCCGCAAGGCTCACGCCTATTTTAGTAGAATCGTTTCAATCCCTTACAGGGTTTTCAGTCTTTTTTTACTACTATCTCAGTATTTTCATACAGAAGATTAAAGTTTCAATCCCTTACAGGGTTTTCAGTCTTTTTTTACCTCTATTTAAATGGCGATATAATATGATCTGCAATGGTTTCAATCCCTTACAGGGTTTTCAGTCTTTTTTTACGGAGTTGTTTTTAAAACCATGAATCAAACTATCACGTTTCAATCCCTTACAGGGTTTTCAGTCTTTTTTTACGCAGTGGTTAGAGGGTCAGGAGGTATGGACAGAAGGTTTCAATCCCTTACAGGGTTTTCAGTCTTTTTTTACTTTATATTTATTTTCAGCTTGCTTTGATTTTTCTGGTGTTTCAATCCCTTACAGGGTTTTCAGTCTTTTTTTACTATAGAAAATGGTTGGAGTTAAAAGAAATTTTGGAGTTTCAATCCCTTACAGGGTTTTCAGTCTTTTTTTACTATACTAACCCTTTATTAGTGCCTCAATCCAGGGCTGTTTCAATCCCTTACAGGGTTTTCAGTCTTTTTTTACAAAACTTTGGGGTCAGTTTTAAAGGCCCCAGATGGGTTTCAATCCCTTACAGGGTTTTCAGTCTTTTTTTACCTTAACAGTTTTACCTGTCTTAGAATCCCACTGGAGTTTCAATCCCTTACAGGGTTTTCAGTCTTTTTTTACTTTGATATTTTTCTTACACCAAGGGTGACTTCGGGGTTTCAATCCCTTACAGGGTTTTCAGTCTTTTTTTACTCCAAATTTTTCAATGAGTAGGTTAAGATTATCTTTTGTTTCAATCCCTTACAGGGTTTTCAGTCTTTTTTTACAAAGAGTATTTCTTTCTGATATCAAATCAGAAATGGTTTCAATCCCTTACAGGGTTTTCAGTCTTTTTTTACTTTATCTATTTCCTTAGAAATTTTATTAATTTCGTTTCAATCCCTTACAGGGTTTTCAGTCTTTTTTTACGGCTGATACATGGGCTGATACAGCAGGGTCAGATTTGTTTCAATCCCTTACAGGGTTTTCAGTCTTTTTTTACTACTTACAATCCGATTCAATACAAGTTACTCTGAGTTTCAATCCCTTACAGGGTTTTCAGTCTTTTTTTACGTCACTCTTAAGGGTGGTTTTAAAAGGATATTAGGTTTCAATCCCTTACAGGGTTTTCAGTCTTTTTTTACTATACACTTTATATCAAATTGGGAAGGTAAGCGAGTTTCAATCCCTTACAGGGTTTTCAGTCTTTTTTTACCCAACCAGAATCATAGTAATGACTTTGCATAAAAAGTTTCAATCCCTTACAGGGTTTTCAGTCTTTTTTTACCTTGGCAATGAATCCTTTGAATCCCTCTCAGGTCAGTTTCAATCCCTTACAGGGTTTTCAGTCTTTTTTTACTCCCGGTGGGCCGTCTCCACCACAATCACGACACCTTGTTTCAATCCCTTACAGGGTTTTCAGTCTTTTTTTACAGTATTGCCTGACATTTTATAGGCTTGCGAATCAGGTTTCAATCCCTTACAGGGTTTTCAGTCTTTTTTTACCCTGTCTGTTTCCCTGACTTCGGATATTTCATCCGTTTCAATCCCTTACAGGGTTTTCAGTCTTTTTTTACTACACTTGGTCCTAATAGTTTCCAGCGTGGTAATACGTTTCAATCCCTTACAGGGTTTTCAGTCTTTTTTTACGATCATCGGTTGTTGTGTGGTGATAGCACTATTATGTTTCAATCCCTTACAGGGTTTTCAGTCATTTTTTACGGATAAAGTATAATCAGCCTCAGCTTGAGTAATGTTTCAATCCCTTACAGGGTTTTCAGTCTTTTTTTACACTCCTTCACCGTCAATAAACCCACACATTTTATTAGTTTCAATCCCTTACAGGGTTTTCAGTCTTTTTTTACGGCTTGATAATCTTTCTACAAGAGGGGCTTTTGGGTTTCAATCCCTTACAGGGTTTTCAGTCTTTTTTTACTGCGATTGGTACGATCCAACAAAATCAAACCTTAGTTTTATATTTTGTAAGTACCTTTCACCAAACTTAATTATAAATATTTTCATTCCTTGTTTCAAGTATTTTAAAGTGTCAAAACTATTATAAACAAATAATTTTACCAATTGCATTGATCTGTTTTTAATATTTGTCTCTATAAATCCAGGCAAGCACAAGCTTTGCTCCAAATTTTTTATTGACTTTAATTTTGACAGCATATGATCCATACAAATTTTTAAAATATTTTACTTAAATCAATTTCTAAATTTTCAAACAATTTTGAAATCACTTTTTTCTTTGAATTTTCATCTTTTAATGATTCAAACTCAAGAACTTCATATATATTTTCCTTTATTGATAAAATCTCTAAAGCTTTTTCTGAAGGAAAAATTATCCAATACTCTTTAACCCCAAAGCTTTCATAAATCCTCCTTTTTACTTCCAAATCTCTTTTAAGACTAGATGGTGAAACAATCTCAACTACTAAATCAGGAACGCCAAAAAAGCCTCGTTCTTTTATGAGATTTTCATTACCTTTTGAAATAAATAATATATCTGGTTGTACAACAAGATTATCAGACAAAATTACGTCATAAGGAGCATAAAATATTTCACCAAGATTATTTTGATTTACATGGTTAAACAAAATATTCCCTAGCCTGGTTAAGGCTTTCTGATGCTCTGACGAAGGAGCTGGTATCATTATTAATTCTCCGTAAATTAACTCATATTGAATGCTCTCATCTAATTTACAATAATCCTGATATGTAAAACTCTTAAATTCTGTAACAGAACTCATTATATATACCCGGTTAAAATGTCCTGATAATAGTATTTTACCACAGATGAGACAGATAAGATGCTGATAAACACAGATAAAAATTATTTTTAAATATCATTTTGGCTAAACCATAAACATATCTTCATTTCTTGGTTTCCCACCTCCAATTCTCTCAACTTTTGTATTGCAACTTTCACAAATTGTATAAAACCTGATATTATCCTCATCGGAATCTATTAAAGGATTTAATCTAGCTCTAAGCTTTGCATACTCAGTCTTTGTAAGATAACATTCAAAAACGGAATACTGGACTGGTTCACCATAAGCCTTAAGAGCTTTATGAATTTTAGTTCGCCGTTTATCTTCCTGAATGTCATAGCTGACAAGTGTAAAATGCTTTTCCATAACTTTTACCACAGATGTAACAGATAAAAAGGATGAAACAGATAAGAAAAATTAATCATAAATTATTCTTTCATATTCAAGTTTGGGGCTTCCAAAATTTAAAATTAGGCCAACCTTTAATTTTGTTGCTTTTAAATAATTGAAAAGCTGTCCTTTATGTATATCTATGATTTCACTTACAGCTTTAAGTTCAATTATTACCTGATTTTCTACAATAATATCCGGGTAAAATAGCCCGACAATCTCGTTTTTAAAAAATACGTTTACAGGTACTTGTGATGATACTTGTATACCACTATTTTTAAATTGAAATATCATAGCATTTTCATACACTTTTTCTAAAAACCCATACCCTAATTCGTTATGCACCTCCATAGCTAAACCAATAATTTTATAAGTTAAATCTTTATATAAAAATTTTTCTTCTTTCATTTTCTTTCCTCATCTGTGTGCATCTGTCTAATCTGTTCTTTATCTGTGGTAAAAATCTTACTACCTCATAATCAGTGGTATATATTCTTCAGTTTCACCAGTTAAATACTTTGCCAGGATTCTCGCCTGTAACTCAAAACACCTCTGATAATCAACCTTATAATTAAAATAGGGATGCCTGAATTCAGTTTGTTTTCGTTTTGTGTAACAGTTAAAAAAAGTCTTTCTTGATTCCTCTTTTAATAATACTGAGCCAGTAAATTCTTCATTAAAATCATCCTTTGTCATTTGCTTCCGGTTAATCATCTGGATAATGCAGGAATCTACCACAAGTGGTCTGAACTCTTCCATTAGATCCAAAGCAAGACTTGCCCTTCCATATCTGTCACAATGAAGATAACCAATATATGGGTCAAAACCAACAATATTTATAGCTGATTCAATATCCATCCTAAGTAAGGTATAACCAAGACTAAGCAATGCATTCATTGAGTCAGGAGGAGGATGTCTTTCTCTTTTGTTAAAGATAAAATCAGAATTTTTGATCATTTTTGGAAAACATTTAAAGTATGCAGCACTGCCACAGCCTTCATAACCTCTTATCTGGTCTAAATCTTCAGATACATTTACCTTTTTAACCATTTCTTTTAATAAATTAATTTCAGAAGAAATATCAATTTCATTATTTTCTCTTTGTAGTTGCAGCAGAGCCATTCTATAATTTGTTAGTTTTCCATTTACAAAAGCTTTTGCCAGTTTATTTTTTAATTTTTCATCAAAGTTATTTTTATATTGGGCAATTCTTAAAATTACATTTTTGGATAGTGGAGGTTCCAGTCTTGTTTTATACTTTCCATGTTCACTAAGGTAACAAAGCCCAATGTTTCGGTTACTTAATTCAATAAAAACATCAGGTGTAACCGTTACTCTACCAAGAATAACCACCTGGGTAATTTTGATCATAGGAATATCCATAATTTTTTCTCTTTCTTTAACAACAACCAACCTTTCATCAACCTTTTTTAATAAACAATCGTTTTGATTTATATAAAAAGTAGCCATATTCTAACCTCCTTCAAAAATATTAAAGATAAACAACACTTCGTCAAGCTCAGTAACCACGGATGCAACAGATGAAATCGGATAAAACAGATATTTAAAATAAAAAAAATTCTTATCTGTAACATCTGTCTTATCTGTTCTTAATCTGTGGTAAAAATTAATTTATTCAACTCAATCCCTTTTAACTTTTCGGTTTCTTTTGGTAAACAAACCGGATGTACGCTGCAATTAGGACATTTTGGATTAAATGGAATAACAGGTTTTTTCTCTGTTATAAGCAGTTGTCTGAATTCCGAAATTATTTTGATAGTATCATTTCTTAATTCTGTGGTTATTTCTACTTCTTCACGGCAATTAGAAAGATGATAAAAAATAAAGCCTTTTGATATAGGAGATTTTAACTTTCGCATTTCTTCCAGGCATAGTGCTTGAGCAGTAAGCTGGATCTGATCATTTTTCCAGTCTTTACTTTTACCCCTTTTGTATTCAACCGGGTAAACTTCTCCGGCTTTTTCTTCAATAAGGTCTGCTTTTCCGGTTAAACCATATTTTTCTGATCTCAGCCATACTGCTCTAATCTGGTATAAATCTCTTCTCTTGGTGATTACACCACTATCTACCCGGTTATGGATTTCTTTTCCTTGTATAGTATATTCATTATCAATAAACTCCTGGCTGATATAACAGATAAACGCTCTTTTTGGGCAATAACAATAATGATTTAAAGCAGAAATCTGGACTTCGGGCATGGCAATAGACATAATAAAGGGTATCCTCCTTTTTATCAGTTTTATTTAATTTTATTTTTGATTATTTACAATTATCTATTATAGTTTGGAAAGCCCCTAATATTAAAGGCAAATCCTTTATAAAATAGGTATCAGTATCAATTGTGATAATGTTATTTTGCAGTTTTAAAAACTTCCAATCATTGGCATTTGTAACGCAACCATAAATACTATCTAAAAATTTTAATTTTTTTTCATTAAATACTCTGATTCCGACTAATTGTGCAGCACATTGATCTACTCCTGAATCCATATCTGATTTTTTTGCTTCAATTACTGAAATAATTGGTACTGTTAATCTGGGTATTTCAGGATCTTTGGTGATCAGAAAATCACATTCTCCTGAGAGGCCAGCCTTTCGATCCGCATTTAATATTTCCCCGGAAAATACTGATATAGATTTTTTATTTCTTTCCATTATTTCGGCTAAAATAGGGAAGACAATTGCTTCAGACTTGGCCTTTTCTGTAGTTAGGCTAAAAGAATTACTTCTAGCTAATATTTGTTTTAGCAAATTTGTTGGTTCTATTAATTGAGTATTTTCAAACAGTTTTTTATGCTGGAAATGTATACCAAATTTATCTCTTAAATCTTCTAATGTAAAGTCTTTGTATGACATATTTTATCCTTTTAAAATAAAAGTATAATTACAAGTATTCATTGAATTCTTCAAGAGTTAATCTTGACTGTCTTAATATACCTTTCAAAGTACCTGTTGCAAGCTCACTATGTAATGGAACAACACAGCCAATCTCTTCATTAGGTAATTTTTTCTTTAAAATAACATGACTACCTTTTTGCCTGACTTTGTTGAAACCTAATTTTTCTAAGGTTCGTATTGCTTTTTCACCAGAAATAAGAGGTAATTTAGGCATAAGAAACCTCAAAAGTAGTCATTAAGGATCTTTCTGAAGTTGTCTCAGGAAATTCCTCAAGATATAATTCGGTAGCTTCTTTAAGGTTTTTTATTGCTTCTTCTATGGAAGTTCCCTGACTTACAGTTCCAATTTCAGGACATTCAGCAACATAAATATTTTCTTCTTTATGGATGATTGCAGTAAAAACTTTGGTTGTCATAATATTTATCCTCCTAAAATAATTGTAATTATTAAATATTTCATGGCATATAATCCTTAAATTCTTCTAATGGATCATCAAAATCTTCTGAAATATAGGTAAAAGTACCTTTACCAAAACCAAATTTTCTGATGCCTTGCCCTTTTTTAGGGTTAGTTTTTGCTCCCTGCTTAGGAACCGATTCTATTTTTAGAGAATTTATCCTGTGCAATAGTTTTTCATGTTTAATTTCCTTTTTTACTTTATTTTTCATTTCATAAACTTCTCCTAATTAAAAAGTATATTTAAGATTTGCTGGTAATTTCATAGTCTTTTTATTAGCAGTTTCAAATTCTATATATTCTCCTTTCAATGTTGCATTATTGATCAGACTCGATGGTGGCATAGCGATAATGTCAAAGTTAATCAACTTATTATTTTTATGTATATCAAGAGGATTAAGAGGATGGTTAACAAAATACTCCCCTTCTTTGATATTACTTTGGGATAATTCAATTTTATTAACGTTGAGTTCAGCTTTACTCATCCATTTTCCAAGCCTGATCCACTTAGGTATAAACAATTCATTTTCAGATAAAATAAAAAATGAAAAAGTACTACCTACAGATATTTCTTTTACCTTACCAAAACTGGGTTGATTCGATGATGTAACTCCGAGTTTCCTTGCTTGCTCCGGTCCTACAGTTGAAGTCAGATAATAATTTGCTTCACCAAACTTAAAAGTATTAAAATCAAATTTTATATCTAATGGTTTTGCGGGGGTAACGTACAGAAACATATCAGATAAATCATCTTTATATTTTGGTATCTGTTCATCACATGAGTAATTTGAAATAGGAAAATTTTTATTATAGCCAGCAAAACCCAAAGCATAAGTTATTGAATAATTATGTATGGCAGATGAGGTTTCATAAAATCTTCCCATTTCTCTGGTCGCAAAGAATAGATTATCATGAAGCTCTAATAAACATTCATATATAATCATAATTATTTTTACTCCTTTTTCTTTGATTTTTTATTACCGCTTTCGACTCCATGAGTTTTACAGTAAGTAATGGCTTGTTCATTAGCCTTAACTAATAATTCTTTAAATTTATCTTCATTTGAGCTTATTTCTATAAATTCTTTAATAAGACTTTCTGAAGAAGCACCTATTAACTTTAAAGAAATTTTTGTTGCATCAGAATTAAGTAATTCAGGAATAACTTTGTTCATACCATCTTCAACATCTTTTTGATTAAGTGGAAAATTAAGTTTATTATTTTCTGAAAGATAGTCATATAAAGCCTGAGATAGTTTTAAGTTTGAAAAAATTTCACTATCTGAGAAAATTACGCCCACAATAATATTTTCCACTGAACCGGTTCTGGTATTTTGCGCACCATACCTTTTAGTTTTCATTAATGATGAAAATATATAAGAAAAGGTAAATTCTGTCGGGTCTTTTACTGTGACAATAGCAGGAAAATAAACCTGGGGTAAAACATGATCCTGTTCTCCAAAACTATCCCTTTGTACCCCTTTTTCTGTCATCGTTCCCCATTCATGAAGACCATTAAAAATTATCTGCTGGTGCGAAACATCATAACCTGAAATAGAAAAACAACTGTCTACCAGAACTTTTGATTTTTCAGATCCCTGAGAACCAATAGCAAAACCGTACATAATACAGTCAGGACATTTTTTGCAAAAATTTTCGCTGTTATATTCGCATTTTTCTACAACAGAATAAGCTCTAAGTAATTCTCTGCCTTTTAATCTTTCTGGAGAACTCTGTTTTCTTTTGAACATAACCAGACGTGAAAAAGATTCCTGATTGTCCTTTGTTAAACCCTTACTTACTCTTACAGTATTTAATTCTCCATCAGTTTGAAATAATGAAAAACTTTCTGTTTTTCTTAAAACTATGATGTGAGCATACTTTCCACTTGGTAATGGTGGTATTTCATTATGAAATAACTTTTCTTTATTTTGTAATGTACTAAGCATCTTGATTTTCCTCCTCTAATGATTTTTTATTTTTATAATTAACTATATAATATGCTTCGCAACCTGCCGAAAATCTGTTAAGCCTTGATTTTAAAGTTGAAACATCTTTATCACAATACTCTTTAAAGACTTCATTAAAAAATATCTCCACAAAATCTTTAAGAGCTGCGTCAAGTTCATTCCCTCTTAGCTTTACATATCCTTTAGCATTTCCGCTAATCACTGAACCTGTCCACCTTCTTAATTCTCCTATCAACATAAGTTTTAAATCTTCTTCCATAGTAGAAAGGGTTTTCAAATCTGTTTTTAAAATAACCCCTGCAACAAGGCCAACAGGGCGGACAAGGCCATAAGAACTATAATCTTTTGCACTGTAGAAACTTGCATAACTATCAACTACCTTACTTATAAGACCCATTTGTTTTTCACCTCCTAATTTTTTAAAATATAAAATATAATTACTTGCTTCATTCTCATACAAAGAATCTCTTTTATCATTTCTTTGCTTCTTTTTCATAAACTCAAATACACTTATTAAATCTGTTGCAATATCACGGCTTATTTCATTTAAATGATTCCAGTTAGGCTTCCCGCCATCTCCGTAAACATCAATGTTTATGGAATAAAAAGTAATAAGTTTTACGAGATTTGGATAAACATCATCTATATTAAAATTCTGTTTTTGTAATATATATTTTATGGACTGATGTGGTGAATCCAAAACTAAGGTATCTGTGATTTCTTTAGAAGAGTTAAATAATGGCATAATTGAATCAGTTACTACTACTTTTGCATTCATTAAAAGAAAATAATAAAAAGTTAGTAATGCAGGAATTGCCCATGATTCGGTATCTGTGTCTCCTCCCTTCATACCGTTCATTATCAAAGTCATTACTTCATTTTTAGGAAACTCCATTTTTAAAAAAGCACTATCTTTTTCAGGAAGTTCTTTATCAAGAAGATTTTCTTCACTTTCTAAAAAACTTTTTATGGATAAATTACCTTCCTTTAAGCTATTTTCAAAACTTTGTTTTATCTTAAAGATATTGATGTTCTTACTATGCTCAAATATTGTTCGGACAAATTTTTGTGTTGAATTTGTAAAAAAGTAATTCGGATAAACAAAAAAATACTTGGGCTTCATATCGGAGAATCCAGAACCTGTTAGTCTTACACCTTTAATTAGTATTTGCCTCAACATAAATTCAAGAGAGCAAATATTACATATACCTCCTGCACTTGATGATTTATGCAAAGACAACTTATTCTTATAGACTGAAGCTTGGAAAGGAACACTTGACTCATCCTGGGTTGATATTGGGTAACTTGAATTACAAATAGTGCAGAGCACTTCAGGTTTTTTATTTTTTTTAGCTTTTGTATATCTTTCTAACTCATTGAAAAACATATTTTGCTCATTTTCAAAATTAAAGTTTTCAAGATAGTGGTGTAAGCTATCAAGATAAATGCCTTTAAAATTAGGTGATTTATTTAGAATTTCACCAAATTTTTCAAGTATTTCTTTATTAAGATTTACAAAAAATGTTTTTATACTTATTTCATCTTCTGCATCAAAAGATAGACCATTATGTTTCTCTAAAAACTTACTGCCAATATAAAACCAATCTATTTTAGTTCCTCCAGAAACTTTTCCTAAACCACCAAAATTTTCAATTGACATCCTCAATTTAAAAAAATCGTCTTTATATTCTTCTATTTCAAGAGACTTAAAAATAATATTATATAAATCATCTTTTTTATCAATAATTTGTGCAACATTATCATCAAGAAAAATTAAGTACCTTCCAATACCACCAATTCTTTCATCAGGTTCATAAATATATTTTGAAGTATCAATATCAGTAAGCTTATTGAAATGCTGAACCATACTTTTTGATGGATCCGCTCCAGTAGGATTAATTGCTTTATTCATAACCACATCGATATATTCAGCTACATTTAAAAAATCAAAATAATATTCAGGGTTTTTTGTTGTACTTAAATTGGTAAACTTAAATCCTGGTGGGTTATTTTTTATCTTAGTACTACATATTTTTGCTAAATTAGTTTTTATTTTTTCAAACAATTCCTCTGTTTTTATAATTAATTTTTTTGAGTCAAAATTACCTATATAGATTATTCCATCAGGGAAAAATAAATATGGTTTAAAATTATTTTCCGAATATATTTTCATAATAGCGTTATTTATTACATTGGTTAATAACCCTCTTACATCAGGCACTTTATGAAAAAATAGTTTAAGCTTCTGATAACTTAATATTTCAATTAGCTCATTGATACCATTTTCAGTATTAAGAATATCTGATGGAGATTTAAGTAGATAAGCAACTTTATCAGAAAAAGTGCATAATTGCCTTATATATGTTAATTTTCTTCCATTTATACTTATATTAAAATTAATATCATCAAGATTAGCACCCCAACTTTTTTGTGTATTTAATATAAGAAAAGCAATTGTTCCAATATGTTCCTTTAAATCTGGAAAGAATTTATCCATATTCATACTTATGCAATATGAAAATAATTTTTCTTTAAAATTATCAATTTCCTGCTTATTGTTCGATTTTATTTCTGTATGCCAGATTTTATCCACATCATGTGTTGTATAAGCAATAGTGTATATTCTTTTTTCTTCATCAGACAATTTGACAATACCATCTTTTTCAAGAAGTTCGATTAATTCATGAGTTGGGTATAAACCATTATTTATATGAGATAACATATTTTGATCATGTAAAGCTCGTACTGTTTCTCCCTTTTCAATTCTATCTTTAGCCCAATTACCACCCTTTGCTGGAGTTATAATAAATTCCTCTAAAAGCTTGTCTCCACAATGTTCAATATATTCCCCCAATATTTGATTATCTTCTTTGACACAACCGTATAAAAGCTTTGTTTGTGTATACATAATTTCTCCTCTTTAAACTATAAAACAGCCATCATTTTTAGCTTTTTTCCACCATAAAATTGAATCAAGCAATAAAGCTTCTTTATTAAAAGCAATAGAATAATCTGAATTTTCTCCATCTTTAAGGCTAAAAATTGGAAAGTGAACAGGAAGCCTATATTTTTCTTTAAGTTTTTTTGGTGGCAAATTAGAAATAAATGAAACAAGTTTTTCTTTGGATACTTTTCTACTTATTTCGTTCATATAACTATTATTTACACCCTGAATTGTAAATCCTGATAATGCTTTAATCTGATTAATTATTTGTGGGCAATCTTCTTCAATACTTTCATCATATTTAAAATTAATAATTTCAGTTTTATCATTATATCCGTGTACAACAAGATAGAATTTTGGGTTGTAAAAATTTTGGCTTATTTTATTTGGATCATACTTTTCTATAAAATCAGTTTTATCAACGATTTCAAGGTTTGTGTTTTTTATTAGAAAAAATAAATCATAACTTTTTATCGCTTTATCTGTTTTGTCATAAATAGCACACTCAAAATTAGTTCCACCTCTAAAGCTATTTAATTGCTCAATTATTAATTTTTCATCTTTGTCTTTTAACATTGCCCAAAACTTTTTTACACAAGGGTCTATTGAGGATTTATTATCTGGGAAATAAATCATATTCATTTTTGACACAAATCGGTCTCTCATATCTTTGTAGTTCTCTCCGCTTCTATCCAAAGAGGCAATAATTTGAGCAGACTGAATTTTTCCCCATTTATTAATGTAAGGCTTAAAATCATTATAATCTTTAAATACTTCTCTTATTTTTTGATTAAAATCAATTCTTGATATAGAATTACCTATTTCTAAACTTTCTAACTTTTCAAAAACAATTTTGGGAATTAAGGCATATGCAGTATATTTTTCAAAACCTTCGTGCCTTCCTAACCGACCTAACCTTTGTAAAAATGAACCCTGTGAAAAAGCTTCAAATATTAAAAAATTAATCTGAAAATCAACACCAATGTCAATAGTTGAAGTTGCCACAACAAGATCAAAGTTTTCCTCACGAAATGATTGTTTTTCTGTTTCATTAGTTAATCCTGTATTTTCAATAATCACCATTTCGGGTAATTCTTTTCTTAACTCTACTGTTATTATTTTTGCATTAGCTATAGAATCAACAATAATAGCTCCTTTAAATTTATTTCCTTTTTTAAATTCATCTTTTATAAGACTAATATTATTTTCTAACCAATCAAGTATTTTTATATTTTGATTAAGCCAATTTATTTTTAAATCTACTTCCTGGAGAATAAGTCTATAATTTTCTTTTTTTTCATATGTATAAGAACCTTCAATAACTTTATAACTTATTCCTGACTTTGAAAGTAGTTCAAGGAAAGTAGTACTTGGTGTTGCAGACAAAAAAATATATTTTTTATCTATTTTTCTTGATTCAATATAATTTATTATGTTTGTAACAGAGGTTACTTGAGGCATTCCATAAATATGAAACTCATCAAATACAAAATAATCATAATTATTTAATATTGAAAAAGGTAATTGGTGAGCTTGCCAGTTAAAATCAATACTATACCCACCATATTGATGAGTCATCATAAGATGAAACAAATCCGGGTTTGTAAAAATTATTTCATTATGGTACATTTGCATTTCAAGCATTTTCCACCTTTCTGTAATATTTGAGTTCTTCATGAGTTTGGTTATTTCTTTACCAAAAATATCTTTATATTTGTGATTATAAGGATTAGGATATTTTTTAAAGTTCTTTACTTGATCAGAAATTAATTCATTTGTAGGTAGCATGGAGATAACGCCTTTTCCATTAAATGTTGGTAGAAGGGCTGCAAGGCTTTTGCCATCACCAGTCATTGCAGTATTAAAAATTATTTTTATTTCAGGATCTAAAAAGGCCTTATATGTTTCTACCTGATGCTTTGATAGTTTCCAATCTTCAGGAAGATTTAAACCAAGTTTTTTAACTTCTTCATCATCCGCTAATTCCGAAAATGTAGACAAAATATTTATTTCAATCATCTTTTATCCTTTTATAATTAATTAACCTTACTGTGTGCGGGCTTAGGAGGGACGCAAGGCCCCTCCCGACAGCCCCCGTCCTATCATTACTTACTATCATGCATTTTCTCAATCTCCCATTTTGACGGATTATTTTTAATATAATTACGAACATTTTCTAAATGCCTGTAATCTCTAATAATGCTTTCATAATAATTTCTCTGCCAAAATTTACCTGGAGCATCAATATTATTAGCCTTAATATATTTCAGCCATTCAACGGCACACAGCGATTTATAGGCACATACAATATCGCCTACAGTCACCTTACGCTTTATATCTATCAACTCTGCCTCCGCCACTGCGGTTCGGGCGGGCCTCGCGTCCGCCCTCTCCGGCCTTGCGTCTGCCCTTATAAAAAACAAACCATGTACATGATTCGGCATCACAACAAATTCATCAATTTCAACATCCTCAAATCTTTCCGGTATTTTTTCCCATTGTCCTTCTAAAATATTTTTTAACTCAGCAAATTTTTCAAAATAATATTCCCTGTCAATAGTACTAAGTGTTATAAAATAAGCTCCATTTGAGGAGTAATCATAATTTTTTAATCTTATTGATCTCCTATGATGTATTTTAGGGTTATATTTCATATCCTACGGTTCCGGGCAGGCAGTTGCGGCAGGCCTTGTGTCTGCTGTACTGCTCTGCCCTCCTCCTGTGTCTACCCGAACCACCTGCCCCATTCCCATTGTTGTTTTGATACCAACACCAGCAAAATAGACATAATCAGCCAGAGTATTAATATAATGAATAAATTCTTTAGGAGGTTTCCCTGTTATCTTAAAATTTACTTTCCCTGTTGCTCCTGTAAATTTAATATTTTTATCGGTTAGATATTTTGTTTCCAATTGAAAATTATTTGCAGCAATATGCTTTTCAAAAAGCTCAGTCAAACTATCATCAAACTTAATTTCCGAATATTCATTCCATCTTTTATGCAGACTTTTAAAAAATAAATCCGGCAAAGGAAAAGGCATATAACTGTCACCTTTTTTAAAACAAACCGGGGTAATCAGATTAAAGCGGAAGGATAAATTTTCATGGCTGGCATTTTCATATATTTCTTTATAGGGCTTATAACCTGCCCAAAAGTTTTCAGATTCATTGGAGCTAGTTATTTTACTTATTTTTACTGCAATATCATTAAGTGGAAATACCGGAATACAAGCGTCAATTAATACAGTGGCAAATTTTTCAAATAAAATATCATCAAGAAGCGTAAGCCTCAAAGTAAGAAAATTATTCTTATGCCATAACGTTCTCAGAGTAATTGATTTATTAGAGCTTTGATCGTGAAGGTAGGCAGAAAGAGCAGGTTCAACTGTTCTGATAATATTTAAAGCCAAAGCATATTGTATCCTTGGGACTAAGTGACTTTCCCTGATCTCATTTTGGCTATATAGCTCAATTACAAATGAATACGGCATTTATTTTTCCTTCAACTATTTGTTTAATCTGATTATATTACTTAAGTTCTAAAACAATTTATCCTGACAGGATAAAATCAAACTTTTTCATATAAACTTTTCATTTTTAAAATTCTTTTTTTCATTTCTTCTCTGGCATCAGGTGGGTCAAGTATTTCCACATATTCTCCGTACTTAAAAAGTTTTTGCATTAAACGAAAAGAAGTAAAATACCTTGCTTTTATTATTTTTGTTCCTTCCTCATCATCATATGACAATTCGTTTTCCAAAGGTCTTAATATATGGTAAGACCTGGATACAGGAGGGTAAAGTTTAAAATGGCAAAAAAAAGTAGGAAATTCTTCAGGAAGTGTGTCGTTATACAGAATTACTGGTATCGACTTTATTCTGTCTAAATTATATTCACCATATTTTTTAATAGAGTCATGATAAATAATCACCCTTTCAACCTTTTTTTCATCTTTTTCTATTTGATAAGGAAAACCATAATACTCTTTAATTTCCTTATCTACAGCTCTATACTTGAAGTGAATTTTTTTCTTAATTAACTTTGCTTTTTCCAGACTTTTTTTTATTTTTTTATAATCTTCTTTTCCCTCATAATTTACAAGATTATCCTCGGATATAATATTTTCAAGTTCAAAGTTCAAAAAACTACTTAATCTTTCAAAGAAACTACTAAGTTGTACAGAATTATTTGAGTATGTATTAAATAAATCGTGAATAAGTTCCTTATTTTCTTCAAATAATGGAAAATTAAAGGGCAAGCTTTCTATTCGTAAATTGGACGGATTATGCTCGTTTAATCCAGGAATAGTAAATCCATTCTCATCAATCAATTTAAGATCTTTATATATATGGTTGAGACTTATTGAAAATTTTTCACAAACTAAATTCTGTAATTCTCTAATTGTATATGGCTTTTCAATTAAGCAATTAATAATAAATATAATTCGCTCGATTTGTTTCACAATATTGTTGTTTCTTAAAATAGGTACTTATTTATACAATATTTTTTTAACATTCAGCGTGAAAATGTATAAATTTAAGCAAACTTTAACTATTAAAATATTTAACCACAGATGAACTCAGATAAGACAAATGTAACAGATGTTTAAGTTATAAATTTTTTTTATCTGTGTTTATCAGTTTCATCTGTTCCTATCTGTGGTAAAAATCTTAGTTAATTCACCGCCGGTTGAGCCTGTTGCATAGCAATCAGCTCTTTATATCTTGCACTGCATTCATCAGCTTTATCAAATTTTGAAAGATTCTCATAGGCAACTGACATTTTATTCCACAATTCAGCTTCATCCATTTTTAGCATTATTGCTTTCTGATAACAACCTAAAGCCTCAGCAGGCCTGTTTTTTAGCAAATAAATATTGCCCATATTCATCCAGGGCTGGTAAATATTAGGGTTAATTTCTACAGCATTCTGATACATTGAAAGAGCAAGGTTATGATCATTTTTAAGAGAATAAACACGACCAAGATTATTTAGTACCTGAGTGGCCTTTTTATTTAAGTTAAGAGCTTTCTGAAAATAGGTTACTGAGTCATCTAAACTATTCATATTTATATATACTTCGCCAATATAATTCCAGGCCTCATAATTATCAGGATTAATTGAAATCACCATTTCATGATACCTTAAAGCCTCTTCATATTGTGACATTAAATTATAGGTCACTCCTATATTATTTAAAGTATCCTGATTATTTGTTTCCATAGCCAAAGCTTTATTAAATAAATCGAGAGCATTATTATAATTTCCTGAATATGTATAAGTTTTTGCCAGCTCATTTAAAATATCGATATTATCAGGGTTTAAACCAAGCAACTGCTGATAACATTCAATGGCTTTAGCATATTTTTTAATTACATTTGCCGCTTTTGCCAGATTATATAAAGCATGATAATTCTTATTATTAAAGTTTAATGACCGTTCAAAGCATACCAAAGCCTGTCTCACTTCATGATTAGTTTCAAAATAATTACCGAGATCAAGCCAAATCTGATCAGCATTTTCTTTACCCTCGCTAAACTTATCATAACAGCTCATGGTTTTAATATAATTTTCCAGCTGAATATAACAATTACCCATATTTGACCATAAATCCTGCCTTTGAGGGTTCATATTAATGATTCTCTGGTAACAATCTATTGCTTTTTCATATTTACCAAGCTTTTCATAACAGATTCCATAGTTATACCAGCCATCCTGATGATAAGGGTCAATATTAACTACATTAAAAAAGCATGATGATGCCTGAACAAAATTCTGTCTCTGAGAAAAATCCAGGCCCAGGTTAAACCAGGCTTTTTTTGAATTAAAGTCAATTTCAGTAGCCTTACGATAAAACTCAAGTGCTTTTGAGCGGTTATCATCAAGCTTATAGGTATCGGCAAGATTACAGTAAACTTCTTCTTTGGTATTATTTAAAGAAATAGCCTTTTCAAAATGTAATATTGCATTTTTCAGTTCTCCCTTTTCACTATTAAGTAGTCCAAGGTTATTCCATGTACCGTAATAAGATGGATTGATTTCAAGGGCCTTATTTAAATATTTTTCAGCATCCTCAAAAGCATGGGTTTTAGAATAGCACAGGCCCAGGTAGTTTAAGGCCATATAATCATTCGGATTTATTGAAAGAACCAGATTATAAAAATAGATCCCATTTTCATAATCACTGAGCATAAAAAGGTTATAGGCATGTCGCTTTATTGCATTACTATCTTTTGGAGTTTTATCGATAATTTTTTGGCTTATTTCAGCAGCTTTTTGATAATTTTCTACCATTTCATAACAATAGCAAAGCTTATCCATTACTTTTAATCTGTCAGGATTTAATTCAAGAGATTTAATAAATGCGCCTGATGCAGAATAATATTCCTTTGCCTCAACATAATCAAGGCCAAGCTTAAACCAGATATCATCAGCTTTTGGATTATCAATCAAAGCATTTTCAAAGCAGCGGATAGATTCAGTAAACTGCTCCATTTTCACATAACAGGAACCAAGTTTATACCAGGCATCACGGTTAACAGGGTTTAGATGAACTATTATATTATAACGTTCAATAGCTTTATCATATTTCCCGGTTTTTTCATAAGTTTCTGCCAGCCTATACCACGCCTCTTCATGAGATGAGTTAATATCGACAACGGTTGAATAACAAGCTATTGCCATTGAAAGATTATTTCTGACCTCATATGTCATACCCATCGCCAGCCAGGCCGGGAAACAGTTTTTATCTGCATCAATAGCCTGCTGAAAATATTGCATGGCTGTATCAGTATCTTCCATTCCCTTATAGATAAAACCAAGATTACATAAGACTTCAGGATTAACAGGGCTTAAACTTAAAGCTTCAAAAGCGCAGGATAAAGCCTTTTCAAAATCTCCTATTTCCCGGTAAACCCGGCCAATATTATTCCAGGCCTTATAATTAGAATCGGAAATATTAAGTGAGGTTTCATAAGCCTCTATGGCATTTTGATATTCTTCAAGAAGCTCATAACAATAGCCTATTTTGTTGGCAAATTTTTTGTTGCCTGGTGAAAGGCGTAAGGCCTGTTTATAATGAACTAAAGCGTCTTTTATATTATATAGTTTTTCATAATTTTTACCGATTCTGTACCATGGTTTAGGATCATCAGGAATAACATTGGTAATCAGCTTATAATATTCGATTGCTTTCGCAAAAACTTCCAGTTTTTCAAATAATATAGCAATATAATAGAGAACTCTTAAATTATTTGGCTGTTCTTCAATTACTTTTTTATAGACCTGAAATGCATTATCATAATTTTCTATTATTTCAAGAATATTGACTTTTAGTACAAGAGAAGCAAAGTTTATCGGATTCAGATAAAAAACCCGGTCATAACAATTAATAGCTTTTTCATAATATCTCGCTTTTCTATATGCTTTTCCAAGCTGCACCCATACTTTTTGATAATCCGGTTTCATTTCAGTTACTTTCTGAAAGCAGGCAATCGCTTCAATCGGATTTTTCTTTCTTATTTCTTCCATCCCCATGATAAACCAGATTTCAAAATCCTGAGGGTTTATTGCCAGGACTTTTGAAAAAGCATAACCGAACTCAACATAGTTTCCAATAGCTCTGTATCCTTGTCCCAAAGCTTTCCAGGCAACAGAGTTTTCCGGTTCCATTATTGTTACTTTTTCAAACATTAAAACTGCTGCTTCATAATCTCCTTTACCTTCATAAGATTTACCAAGCTCAAAATATACCTGAGCATTTTCAGGAGCATTATTTAATGCTTTTTCAAGGCACTGGATAGCGGATTCATAGTTTTCACCAGCATTTAA
>CAYRDV010000075.1:0-19506 GCA_964422885.1 uncultured Candidatus Sericytochromatia bacterium | reverse complement strand
TCAAAAATATCAACATCATTAATTTCAAATTTTTTAAAAATGTCATTTGCCAAAAAAAGTTTAACTTTTTCTGAAAAAATTTCAGCCTCATATAAAATATTTTCATTATTATTGAGGCTTGTTATTTCAGTATTTAAATTCTTAATTTCATTATCTTCTAAGGGTTTAAATTCTTTATTTTTACCAATATTTTTAGTATTAATAACTCTTCCATCCTTTCCCTTCCTAAAAGCATCATACTCATTTAAATCTTTAGCTAATTTTTTTCGTAATTTTGACACAAAAGTATGAGCAACACCACAAAAGTCTGCGATTGTCCTATCACTTGTATCTTTCCATTCTGGTTTCTGTAAAAGTTTTTGAACAGCATTTCTTTTATCAGCAATTGTTCTTCTTAATCCATGAGTAATATTTGATGAAATAGAACATAATGTGGCATCATCTGAATTTCCTTTCCGTAAAATACATTCTATTTTTTCATAATCATTCAATTTTCTGGCTTCAATCCGATGAAAGCCATCTGCTAACCAATAATTTTCTTGATCAAAGTAAACAATTACAGGAGTAAATATTCTCCCCTCTCTCATTTCTTCAGCATATTCTTTTACTATTTTAGTATCAGTTTTTACTCTGGTTTGTATATTGGAACAGATGTTAATTTGTGAAATTAATAATGTTTGAGATTCTACATTCTCAGTATAATTTTGTTCAAATTTATTATTTATTACTTGCATATTAGACTCCTTTAAAAATTAAATTTAAATTATTAATTTAGTTATTTTTTACTAATTCAAAAAAATCCCAAAACATTTCAAATTTATCCTCTTTAATATGCTGCTTAAGCTCCTTTTTAAGAGAATCTAGATTAATAGATTCTTTGTTATTTTTAAATCCTTTTATTATTTCTCCCTGCCTATGGCAGTTTACATAACCATAGCTGGTAAAAGTTGTTAGAACTTGGTTGTGTCCTAAGTTCTGGCTCCATGCTTTAAACTCTTCTGGTGTCTTACATATTTTTTCTCCTAAGTTAACTAAGGTATTTCTGAATGAATGAGGGTTATAATATTTAAAGTTAAATTGTTCAAACGATTTTTTGAAAATTTTTCTAATTGATGAGGATGATTGCCAGTGAACAGGTTCAAGCTCAGTAGAAGTGAATAAGTTATCCTTATCTAAATCTACTTTATTACGAGGAAATACAGGATCAGAATCAGAAAATTGTTTTTCATTATAAAGAAAATTTACCCAATCAACAAATATTACAATAATTTCCTCACATACAGGGAAAAAAAATGTTGTAATATTCTTTCCAAATTTTGTTTTAACTTCTTTAGCTGATTGATTTATTAGTTCTTTTTGAAGGTCAATATGCTTTAAGCTTAAAGAAGCAATAGCCCCATCTCGCATACCACTTAAGTAGGTAAAAGCAATTAAAGCTCTGTTTCTTTTTTCAGTTTCAGTGTTACTTGGTAAATTTGAAATAACATGTTTTATTTGCTCACTGGTAGGAAAGTCCTTATATTTTATTCCCTGAGTACTTCTTAACTCTTTGTCTGACGGATTTAAATGGTCAATATCATTAATTGACATCTTTGACTTATATCCTGGGTATTTTGAAATTTCTATAAGAAATTTCTTAACATTCTTTAAATGATTAACTTTGGTAGGCAATGATAGTTTTTGATAATTTTTACCAGTTTTTTCTGATAAGAATTCCTTGAAGTTTATTCCTTTATCTTTATTATAGGTTTTAAAATTTTGATGATTAGTAAAAATCTCAAAAAGGTTAATACTGTAACGAATATTTTGAATAGTGCTATCAGCCTTTCCTTTGGCATTTTTAAGCTCCTTAAAATATTTATTTTTTACCCGTTCATTTTCTGAATTAAATCCTTGCATTTACCCCTCCTCCTAAATCACTAATAACGCCTGAACATAATGTTTTTATTAGATGTAATTTTTCTTGCGGTTGTGTTATAAACAGTTTTTCGATTTTATTAATATCTTTAATTGAAAAAGCTTTGTTTATTTTTGAATTACAAATTTGACAATTAGCTGAAAGATTAAGCCTTAAATGGTCGTAGCGAGTGATTGCAACCTTTCTTTCAAAAGCGTTTACCTGCCTATAACATTTAAAACAGAAGAATTCATGGAAATTACATTTGAACCTTCTTTTCTTCATTCTTTCTTTTAAAAAGTTGATAATAGAATTTCCCCAGAATAAATAAGGTCTTTTATCATCAATCTTTTGTAAACCGTCTTTTTGCCATTTAGTAATAGTATTTATGTGTATCTTTAATACCTTACAGATTTCTTCAGAAGAGTAACTATAATTTTTTTTAATAAGGCTGATATTAAAATTCTTTTTATACTTTTTCACAATTCTCTCCTTTAAATAAATAATTATTGAGGGAGGCCATAAAGATTTTTAAACTTGTTTATATTTCCCTATTAATATATAAGACTGTGAAACTTATTTTTGTGGTAATTAGGAATTTTATTTAAATTTTGTATTAATCAAAAAAAATCAGGTTTTATTATTTTTGACTGGAAACGACACCAGTCAAAATATTTTAAACTTAAAATATTTAAGGGTAAGAGTAATTTTTGTGGTAAGTAAAATTTCTATTTATATTGTTTTTGTTAGATAAATAAATTTTATTGTTTTTGACTGGCAACGACACCAGTCAAAATATTTTTTATTATTGTTCTTCAAGCCGGTCTTCTTTGACAATATAAAATAGTTCAAGACAGCCTTTTTCATGAAATAACGTATCAAGTCTTTCGCCAATTGTCTCAATATCTTTTGTGAGATTTTCAGAATCATAGTGATTTAATCTAAAGGTCATTGTTAGGCTGGTTAGGATTATACCTTCAAATAAAGTGAAAGCTCTTGGTTTACCAGCAGCAATGTCTGAAACTTTAGCTTTTAAAACATCAACGAAACTAATATCCCGGCTAAAATCCTGGCTGAATTCTGTAAAAAAGTTTTTATCTTCCTTTAACTTATTTTCTGTTAGTTCCAGAAACCTGTATAATATCTTTACCTGTTTAGGGCTGATAACAATAGCATCTTTAATTTCCCGTTTTTTTAATTCCAATGCTTTAACCTTTCTTCAGTGTTTTAAAAATAGTTTGCTCCTTTAATAATTCAGGATTACCAACCCAAACAGTAGGTATAAACTTTCGTTCTTTCCTACGTTCTTCACTACCATCTTTTTTACCGTACCAGTAAGTATTATAATGTGCAGATCTCCAATGTGGGGTATATGACTTACCATCTTCCTTTAGTGGGTTTTTCCGGTAATATTCCTGAGTGTAATTATCAATGGTAAGTGCCAGGTCAACAAACTTAAATGAAGGTAGTTCTGCTAAAAGCTTTTCATTCCGTTTAACATTTGAACCATTTCGTATATTTTCCAAGGCTGTCAGAATATTCAGATTTAGCTCTTCTGACTGATAAGCAATAGTATCTTTGGATGCAAGGAATAACAGGATGTTATAAAAGAACATTGCATACTTTCTTTCCTTTTCATCAAATTTCTTTTGTTCAAGGTATTCTTTTATTGATATCTGAGTATCAAATACCCATGATTCCGAATGTAGAAGAATATTAATACTTCTATATTTATGACCTGCTTCATCGCCATAAATTGATATAAACAGTTCTGGTTTATCAACTTCAGGCATAAAGTAATAATTAAGATATGCAGTTGTCTGTTCTTTCTCAAAGATGAACAGGGCTGGAGTATCACGGGTAAATCTTATCTCCTGGATAGTAAGGTCTTCAGGTAATTCTACTTCTGAAAAGTAGTTAAATACTTCTTCAGTAACAATATATACATTGTCATTACTTGCCTTATATTTCTTATAACAGTGTTGATACCGGAGATGTTCAAGTGCAATAAGGGAATGGATTATAAAGTTTGCATATCCTTTATCACCAGTTTTTTTATATTCCAGTTCACGATGTTCTAACAAGCCTATCGCAAGTTGATTAGCAAATTCAGGATGAATTAATGGTTCTAAATTATCTGGTGTAAGCTTAAATTTATCAGTTACTTTATCATCATGGCTTTCTATTGTGAAATAGAATTTACTATTAACCAGGAACTTTTCAAACTTCTTTAATCTGTCAGGAAAATTTATTCGGTCTTCGGAGCTAAGAAACTTACCTCCAGTAAAATCGTTATAAATACCAAGAACACGATTTTTATCCATAATAATTCCACTACCAGTATTTTTTATCAGCTTAAAGGATTATCTTTAAACTGGCAATAGAATTAACATCATGTTGGTTTAATAACTTGCCTATTAGTCTACCTGGGAATTAAGTTTATTTAGCATAAACAACAGGTAAATCATTCCAGTTCGTTGTATAGTGAGGAGAACGGCTTGCCTGGTTCTGTTTCCATCCTCTTTCAATCCCTGTAGCAGCAAACTTTATTGTGTCCTTACCAAAACGGGAATTTATACTATCAAAAGCTTTCATTAATCTTTTATCTCTTTCAGTATCTTTTTCAAAGAAGAAATTATACTGGTATGTATCTTCCGGTAGAATTCCATCAAACATTACACCTGCTCTTTTGTAATTAAATCCGGGCATGTAAATCTTTTCAAGGCCATACAAGGCAAATTTAATCAAATCTCCGGTATGGTTAGACCAGAGTGGGAGATTAATCATAATATGGTTTGAGTACTGAGGTTCTTTGGTTTTAAAATGGTTAGTATTAATAAATACTTTTATGCTTGAAGCTACTGAATGGGCTCTTCTCAGCTTTTCAACTCCTTTTGTAACATAAAATGCTACTGCTTCTTTCAGTTCTGATAACTCTTGCACTGGTTTACCGAATCCACCGGAACGAATTAATGTTTTATTTCTGGGCATAACTTGTTCAAGCTTCAGGCAGGATTTACCTCTTAATTCCAATACAGTCCTTAAACCTACAATAGTCATATTTCTTTTTATCCAGATTTCATCAGCTTTTTTTAAATCATAGGCTGTATAAATACCATTGCTTTTCAGGAGTTCTGAGTACTGGGTTCCTATTCCCCATATATCGGATACATCAAAATAGGTTAGGAGTTCATCAAAGTTATGGTGATTATTAATATCTAAAACTCCTTGCAAATGTGGATATTGTTTCACAAATTTATTGGCAAGTTTCGCAAGAGTTTTTGTTGGACCAAAACCTAATGATACTGGTATACCTGTATTACGCATTATTGTTTTTTTAATTTCTTTACCGAATTCTAACAGGTTTCTGTTTTTCATTAGTAAAAAGGCTTCATCAATCGAATAACGCTCAATCTGAGAAACAAAACTTTGTAATGTATTCATTACCCTTTCGGACATATCACCGTATAGAGCATAATTAGAGGAAAAGACTTCAACATTATGCTTCTTTATTAAATCCCGAATCATAAACAATGGAGAACCCATTTTTATTCCAAGCTCTTTGGCTTCATTAGACCGGGAAACAATACAACCATCATTATTTGATAATACAACTACAGGTTTGTTTTTCAGCTTTGGATTAAAGACACGCTCACAGGAGACATAGAAGTTATTACAGTCAACAAGACAAAATACTTGCATCAGAAAAGTTTTGGTCTGACAGATGAAACAACAACACCCCAGATTTGAAACTCCATAAATTCAGTTATTTCAATTGTTTGGTAATCTGGATTTTCAGGTACAAGATAATATTTGTCATGATCTATTTTAAGACGTTTCACTACAAGTTCATTATCAACCACTGCTATTACTATTTTCCCATCCATAGGTTTAACGGAGCGGTCAACGATTAAAATATCATCATGGTTAATACCAGCCCCTTTCATTGAGTCACCATTTACTCTGACTGAAAAGGTAGCCGCAGGATTCTTAATTAGTAATTCATTCAAATCAAGTTTTTTCTCAATATGATCATCGGCAGGTGAAGGAAACCCGGCTGAAATAGGACAGGAGTATAGCGGTAATTCAATATGGGTCTTAGCTTCACAGGTATATATCTGTGAAATTGATTCACTTCCCTTAAAGGGATAAAAAAGCATCTTTGCTGTATTTGCCATATTTAACTCCGTTTACTGCTGCATTTCACTATTTCTATTAATTGATTAAACAACATTACAGAATGTAAAATCAAGGGGTAAAAGCAAATTGATTGATTTTCTTACAATATATAACCCTTTTAACTATTTATTTATAGACCTGTTGTTGGATTATCTTACAAAATAATACTGGATAAGAAATGAAAATTGCATCTGGTAAGTATAAATTTTTTTTAGGACCTTTATAAGAAATAAGGTTACTTGTCCAGGGTATCACTTACCCGGTATGAGAATACGGGTAAGTGATACCCTTTAATAGATACAAAATTTCATTAAAATAGTTAATAAAGTTTAAATTAGTACGTAATTTTTAATTTATCAACAACAAATATAAAAATTTAAAATATTTATCTTATAAATTTGCTAATATTACTGTACAAAAAGTTTTTAATTAATTATTTATAGTAAACAAAACAGTTTAAATATAAATTTGATGTAACTCATATTTTAATAGCACTATATTGAGTTATCATTAAAATAAGGTAAAATATATTTAATTTTTTTTATTTTCTTACTCTTTGATAATAGTGATGGGTGGTATTTAATGCAAATTGATAAGTTAAAAATAAATAATATTGCTGATAAAATTAGAAAAGCTCTGGATATAACTACATTACCTTACGAGCCATCAGATGCAATTAAAAAACTCGGTGGGACAATAACTTATAATGTTAATGATTATAATGTAGACGCAATATTAAAAAAAACTGGTGAAAATAGTTTTAACATTAACTTAAACCCCAACAGACACATAAATAGGGATCGTTTTACACTAGCCCATGAACTAGGACATTTATTTCTTCATATGGGATTTATTGTTGATAAGGAAAAATGGGACTCAATAAGTACAGATGATATTATTTTCTTCAGAGACAATAATTATTCTATTAAGGAATATGAAGCAAATGAATTTGCAGCTTCATTTTTAATGCCCAAAGATGAGTTTATCGAAATAGCAGAAGAAAACCTGACAGGTAATAATTATAATTTAAACTCAATATCTGAGTATTTTAGGGTATCGGTACAAGCTACTGAAAACCGGGGAAAGTGGCTTGGAATTTTTAAATGGTAGATGACTATAAATCAAGAATTGAGGAAGCTGTCAGACCAGAAGATTTGACAAAAACATCAGAAAATTTAACTGGTACATATGCCTTTTTTTCATTTGACTTAGTTAATTCAACATATTTTAAGAATAAGGAATCCTCCTGGATAGAAGTTTTTACCAGTTTTTATAATGCTTGCAAAAATAAAGTTGAGGATGGTTTTGAAAGAGCACGGCTTTGGAAAATGGTTGGTGATGAGATAATTTTCTATATGCCAATCCTTGATGAGTCTGAAATATATAATGCTCCAAATATTATTAGTTCAATAATGAATGACTTAATTGAATTAATAAATAAAGAATATGATAAGACAAAAGGTATTATCTTTGTAAAATCGGTTTTATGGGCGGCATTTGTAAATGACAATGAATTTAAATTTAATAGTTCAGAACGTGTAAATAATATAGTGATTAAAGAGCCAGTTTATGATAATATCAACCTCGACTTTCTGGGAACTGATATTGATATTGGTTTCAGGATTTCTAAATTCACTTTACAGTCAAAGCTAGTGATAGATGCTAAATTAGCCTGTTTATTAACAAAGCTAGAAACCGAATTGGAAATGAATAATATTTCGGATTATATGAGAATCGTTACCTATGAAAAGTTAAAAGGAGTTTGGGATGGAAGATACTATCCAATAGTTTGGTATCAAAAACATTGGGATTCCACAAATAATATGTTTTTGTATGATGAACAATTTAATTCAGATATTGTCAAAAAGATTGTTGAAAGTGGAATGAAATCGCTTTTACCAGTTTCTCGCTTAACTAAAGTTTTTAGTGACTTAAATAAATTTGATGAAATTATCATATTAAGAAAGGGAATAGAAATTTATAAAAGTGAACATCCTAAAGGCTTTATTGCAAAAAAAGTTTCTTATGATAGGTTAAGTGAAATTCATTTAGTAGCAATTTGTTTTAATGAGAATAATGAAATACTAATATCGAAAAGGGTTGAGAAAGCGGACCTAGCAAAGAAGTGGGAGTTTGGGTGTTCACAGCTAAAGATTAATCAGTCTTTTGCCGATTCCATGAAGGAAGCATATCTTAAGGATTTTGGGCTGCAATTGGAATTTCTGGAAGATGAACCCCAAGTTATAGGGCAATATAAACTTACAAAATCAAAAGAAGAAAATCGAATTGTACCAGGATTAATTTTTGTTGCAAAAGTAACTTTAGCCTCATTAAAAAACGATATAACAAAACATTCAGAAACAAGATGGGTAAATATAGAAAGCGCAAATGAAATTAAACCAGAAGAGGCAGTTCCTAATTTTCATGAGCGAATAAAAAATGCATACGAATATATTGGAAAAACATCAAGTTCTTCATCCCAATAATAAACAACAATACTAGATTCCTTGAATCTTGTTTCCATACTGTACAAATAGGTAGTTTTGTACAGCATTTTGTTATCAGTTTTTTTTCTGGAACTTAAAAAATAGATAAAAGCCCTAAGTTTTGGTGATACACTCCGATAGTAAAGTTAATATCTATCAGAACTGGGGTCAAATTTTTCCAGGACAAATTTCAATTCTCCTTTTTTGACTGAATCTCTTACGAGATCTTCAGTATTGTGATTTTGCCTTTTATGAATATATTTTTTACTTCAGTATCTTTAGCCATATATTTTCCCATAGGCAAACTTTTTGTATATTAATTTTACCGAATTTTCAATTAATATATTATTTTTGATGTTTGACGATTAATATCTGAAAAATTTATGTATTATTAAATTAAAATATGTAAATTAAAAGGAATTATTAACTTGTCAGAGTCTCTTACCTTAAACGAAATTTATGATTATCTTGATGAAAATATTTTAGAAGATAAATATTTCTCAAATACTACGAAATTTTTAGCTCAGCAAAGAAATTTTAAAAATCCTGTTTTAGAAATAGCTACAATTGGTATTTAAGTTAAATAAATTTTTCAGTTAAAGAATTTAATTTATAAAAATATAGCAGGGAAACTAAAGAAATTTAAATTCTTTAATAGCTGAGTAATTTTTGTTCAATTTTAAAACACCATTATGTTGGGTTTTCTTTCAATAAGGTATAATATATAGAAGAACCTTTATAATATGTTGCAAAAAATGTCTTATGGATAATTTTTGTAAGGAGGTATAATTAAATTATTTTTAAGAATTAACAACAAGAGCAATGGAATCGTATGGCTTCACAATTAAGACTCCATTCACGTTTTTTGGAATACGCCTTCATTATTTATTTTTGCTAAGTTCTTTGTACAAGCAGAAACAGTTAAAGCTGATTGGTCTGGATTAAAAAAAAGAATCCTGTCTGTCAGGACACCGCCTCGATAGTAAATGATAATATATGACTAAAATATATTTATCGGTAAATGAGTGATATATTACCTTAAGCAAAAATATTTTATATTGTATAATTTCTTACATAATGCCCAAAGGCCTTTGATACAAGTTATTGGGTATTTTGGGCAAAAATAGTACATTTTTAGGAAGTGTACTGAATAAAAGTGTTTTTTATTTATAAACAAATACTTTAGGAGAAAAAGAATGATTGATATTATTCAAGGGTCAAGCGCAAAACCAATTAGCAGTAAAGAACTAGCGGACCTTTTCCAAAGTTACTCCCGGTACAATGGTCAGTTATACATTGGTTACCCTATTTTCGCAACTCCTGATGGGCGTTATCCTATAGACGCTATATTTTTATCTCCTGATAAAGGGGTCGTTTTATTTGATTTAATTGAGGGAATAAAATTACCCGATGATTTTAAAGAGCATCAGGATGATGCTGTAAATAAACTGGAAGCTAAATTAAGAAATCATAAAATTTTAATGAAGGGAAGAAAACTAAAAGTCCCAATAAATATAATTACCTTTGCTCCAGCTGTGAACAAAATGTCTGAAGATGATGAATACCCAGTCTGCTCATCAAAAAATCTTAGTGACTATTTAGATAAAATAGATGAAGATATTAGTGATATATATGAGGCCTTACTTTCTGTTATTCAATCTATATCTACTATCAGGAAAGGGCGAAAAAAACGAGAATTATTAAATGAGCACTCTAGGGGAACAAAATTAAAAAATTTAGAAGATTCAATAGCTCATTTAGATAATAGACAAGGTAAGGCTGTTATTGAGACGGTCAATGGTGTACAAAGAATTCGTGGCCTTGCCGGCTCTGGTAAAACAATTGTACTTGCTTTAAAAGCTGCATATTTACATGCCCAGCATCCTGATTGGAAAATAGCAGTAACCTTTAATACTCGTTCTCTTAAAGGCCAATTTAAACAATTAATAAATACCTTTTGTATTGAACAAACTAATGAAGAACCTGATTGGGAAAATCTTAATATTTTGCATGCTTGGGGTGCTCCAGGAGGGGGTGAAAAAGACGGACTCTATTATAGGTTTTGTAAAGCAAACGGTATTACTTACTATGATTTAGATAATGCCAGAGCAGCTTTTGGAAAAGGTAATGAATTTAAGGGGGCTTGTAGAGCAGCCTGGAAGCAACTTAAAAACCAGCCAAAGATACAAACAGAATTCGATGTAATTTTAGTTGATGAGGCTCAAGATTTCCCCCCTGAGTTTTTACGGCTATGCTATGAATTTTTGGAAGAAAACAAAAGATTGGTTTATGCTTATGATGAATTACAAAGCTTAAATTTTCAATCAGTTTCTCCTCCTGAAACTATTTTTGGAAAAAATGCTGATGGCCAGGCTCGTGTTAAGTTAGATCACCCCTCTAAGGATGTAATTTTAGAAAAGTGTTACCGTAATTCACGTCCAGTATTAACAACTGCTCATGCTTTAGGGTTTGGCATTTGTAGAGAAATTGACCCCAAAACCGGGACAGGATTGATTCAAATGTTTGATGAACGTAATTTATGGATTGATATTGGTTATTCAGTCGAAAGCGGAGAATTAGCTGATGGAAAACAAGTTACATTAATTCGCTCAGAAGATAGCAGTCCAAAGTTTCTAGAGGAACATTCACCGGTTGATGATATCATTCAATTTCATATGTTTGAAACCGAAGAAGAGCAGGAAAAATGGTTGGCTAATGCAATCATTGAAAATATTAAAAATGATGAATTACGATGTGATGACATTCTTGTAATTAATCCTGATCCAGTTAAAACAAAGCATTCTGTTGGTGGAATAAGAAAAAGACTTTTTGAAAATGAAATAACTTCTCATCTTGCTGGAGTTGATACTTCTCCGGACGTATTTTTTCATACTGATGTTGACTCTGTTGCCTTTACGGGAATCTTCCGGGCAAAAGGTAATGAAGCAGGAATGGTTTACATAATAAATGCTCATGATTGTTATTCATCGGAGGGAAATTTACCCACTGTTCGTAATCAACTTTTTACTGCAATAACCAGAAGTAAAGGTTGGGTAAGAGTATTAGGAATCGGTCCGGAAATGAAACATCTTAAGAATGAATTTGAAAAAATTAAAACCCATGGTTTTAAACTTTCTTTTCGTTATCCAACAGAGTCTGAAAGAAAAAAAATTAATATTGTAAATCGGGATATGACCGAAGAACAAAAGAGAAGTGTTAGAAAAGGTAAAACAGGACTAAAGGAAATATTAAATGATCTAGAAAGGAGGAAATTATATTTAGATGATTTAGATGAGGATGAAATTAACCGCTTAAAAGCAATCTTAAACGGAGAGAATTAATGCTAAACCCTGAAAGTATTAGAAAACAAGTAGAGAGCCTTACAGCCGATCTAATTGGAGTAAGTTTATGCAGCGATCAACAATATCCAAAATTAAAAAGGAATAAAAATTTAGTTGAAGTAAATTTTGGCCAAGTTGATCTCTCAATAGTATTAAAAAATAGGCCATATCTAGAAATATATAATGAGCTTGAAAGAAATAGATTTTATAATATTAAAATGCTTGATGGGGCTATCATACACCTTATGTATAGATTTAAAGATGGAGTTCTTGAAAGCCATAGGCTAGCATTTTTCCCTTCACCTAATCTGGAAGAATTTCAGAATAATCCTGACATATATGAATTAGATGAAATATACGCTGATATTATTATGAAAAATATAGTTCCTTTTCCAATCCGCTTTGATTTTGACATTAGAGATGGCGTTGTAAAAGTTCTTGAACATCCAGCATCTCACTTGACACTAGGACAATACAAAAATTGCAGAATTCCAGTGTCTGGCCCCCTAACACCATATTGTTTTATCCATTTTATACTAATAAATTTTTATAACACTGCATATAAAAAGTTTTCAAATAAATTGACTAAATTTAAAGAAGCATTTAACGAATCAATTCATGATCTCGAAAAAAATATATGCCATCTAAAAATACCCTGCTGAAATTAAATAAATTCAAATTATTAAAGTAATTTAAACAAGCTTAATGTTATTTAATATAAATTGTTCTCATTATTACTTTTTCATCAAAGAGTTCATTATAAAGCTCAAAATCTTTTTGGTATTTATTTATTTCATTTAAGTCAAAATTTAATGGTATTTTTAATACAATTGTTTTAAATTTATTATTTAATAAATTTAAAATTTCATCACAATTTGGATTAAAATCATTAAGCTTAAACTTTTCTAAATTTCTATAATTAGCCCCCCCCCAAGATGGATCTAAAAAAACGGTATCTGATTTAATTTTTTTTATTTCTTCAAAGAAATTACCACAAATAAAAGTAATTTTATCTTCTACACCATATATTTTTGCGTTATTTTTTGCCATATTAAATCTTACTGGATCGTTTTCAATAAAGTAAACTTTATTAAAAGTTTTTGCAAATGCAATTAAATTGCCACCAACCCCCCCTAAACCATCAACAATAGATTCCACTTTTATCCGGCTTGCCTGTTTTAAAGCAATTTTTTCAGGAGTAACAGAGACTAAACCTTGGGCATCTATCTGAATACCTTCATCAAATTTTGAAAAGTAATTATATCTGTTATCCCAATACTTTTGAGATTCATTTCCAAAAGGACATTTACACATATTATTTTTTTACCTGCTATTTTTTTTGAATTGAACCATGCCAAAATAATAATTTGTTTTCTAATAAAACTACTAATTTATAAAATAATATACCTAAAAAAGATGCAACAATAACAAAACAAAACATATCTTTAGTTTTAACATAATATGAACTACTTAAAATTTGAAATCCTATACCACTACTGGCACCAACAAATTCTCCAACAATCGCTCCTACAAATGATAACGGTGCAGAAATTTTTAATGATGAGAAAAAGAAAGGTAAAGAGCGAGGAATAATTAAATAGTATATAGTTTGAGTTTTTGTTGCATTCATTATTTTAAATAAATCCTTTTCTTCATATGAAACAGATTTTATACCAGATAACCAGCCTGATAACATTGGGAAAAAACATACAATACAGGCT
Source organism: uncultured Candidatus Sericytochromatia bacterium (assembly GCA_964422885.1). Taxonomy (GTDB): domain Bacteria; phylum Cyanobacteriota; class Sericytochromatia; order UBA7694; family JACMQJ01; genus CAYRDV01. The sequence goes on along the minus strand of CAYRDV010000075.1, from coordinate 5,882 downwards.
GATGCTATTTTTGAGCCAATACCTGTCCCAAACCATAAAGTAAGAAGTGGTGCAATAGCCATAATTGGCGTACTTTGAAGGGCAATAAGAAAATTACTTAATAATTTTTCCAAAGATGGGTACAACATAAAAAATAAAGAAATAATAGTTGTAATTATTATTGCAATTAAAAGGCCAGAAATAGCTTCAATAGTTGTTATAGTTGCAGCATCAAGTATATCATTCGCTCTTTCGATTGCTATTTGCAATACACCTATTGGACCAGGAAAAACATATTCTGCAATATTAAAAACACTTACTATTAGTTGCCAAATAATAATAATAATTATTATTATTATAAAATTTTTAAATAAGCTACGCATATTATAATATAGATGAAATAATTTCACGTAGTTTAACAACTTCTTGCATAAAATACATATTTTTCCTAATATCTTTTCCTTTTTCTTTCTTAATACTGATATTATGAGTAATTTTTATTGAGGCTGGTTGCCCACCTAAAATTATTATTGTATCAGCCAAAAAAATGGCTTCATATAGGTTATGAGTTGAAATAATACATGTTATCTTTCTATTAGAAATGATGTTTGAAAGTAAGTCATATAACCTTTCTGATGTTATTTCATCTACACCTGTAAAAGGTTCATCCAGTAATAGTATTTCTGGATTCATGATTATAGCTCTGGCTAAAGCAACTCTTCTTTGTTGCCCTCCTGATAATTGCCAAGGGTAGTACTTTTCAAGGTTTTGTAATCCCAAATCAATTAACAAATCCGAGCAATCTTTTTTAATACCAGATATTTTTGCAGGTAACTCAATATTATCTTTTACAGTCATCCATGGTTGAAGTAAAGGAGTCTGAAACATTACAGATGGGTAATTATTATGATTCAGTTTTATTTTTCCACTTGAGGGATTTTGTAACCCAGCTATAATCTTAATAAGAGAACTTTTTCCAATACCTGATTTTCCCATTAAAGCAACTGTCTGGTTTTCACTAACTGAAAAACTGACATTTGACAATATTTTCTTATTTTGATATTGAAGTGAAATATTTTCAACTAAAATTTTATTAATAATTTTTTGCATTAATATCTTTAAATTTGGTACTAACTACTTTTTCCAGAGGAATTTTAGTCTTTATTTGTTTTTGATCTATAAGATTTTTTGTTACTTCATTGAAGACATCAGCCTCAATATTCCAGGAAGCTAATTTATTGGAAGAGTTTACCATTAGTTTTTTCACTAAATTTAATTTTCTTTGTTCAATATCTTCTTTAAGTCCACCTTTAGATCCTGTGACCATAATATCTATTGCTTCTTTTGGATGATCAAATGCATATTGAAAACCTTTGCGTGAAGCTTTTATAAACCCTTCTATATATTCTGGGTGTTCTTGTAACATTTGGTTTTTACAAAAGAAAATGTACCCATATGATTTTACACCCATGCTGGCATAGTCCATAATTACTGGCTTTAAGTTTTGTGCTTCTAATGTTGCCGGTTGATCTGTACTAAATCCTGTTATAGCATCAACTCGACCATCAATTAATGGGCGTAAATCAAAACGAAAAGGTTCAAAATTTATAGATGCTTTATCAATATTATTCTTTTTTATTAATGTATTAAGTAAAATTTCTGCTGCATCACCATAAGCAACTGCAACTTTTTTTCCTTTCAAATCATTGGGTTTTTTTATAGGTTTTCTGGATAAAGAGATTATTGCATGAGGGGTATTTAATGGATGTAACGTCATAAAAGCTGTTATGGGTAAGTTATTTGAAACTGCTGGTATAAATTGTTCCAATCCGCCTGCCTGCCCTATATCAACAGAACCAGAAACAGTAAGACTGACAGGATTTGAGTCTAATCCACCTGGTATAAAATCAATATCAATATTTTCTTCTTTATAATAACCATTTTTTGAAGCTAAATAAAAACCACTATGATGTACATCTGGAATCCATCCAAACTGAACTTTTAACTTTTTTATGCTGTTAGAAAACGTTTTTGTTTCACTATTTTTGTTGTTTTCTGATTTTTCTTCTTTACAAGAATAATTAAATAATAATATAGCTGAAAAAAATAAAATACCCAGTTTTTTTGTTAGTTTTAGGTTATGCATGGTTTACTCTTTCTTTATACTTACATATTTCATCTTTATATTTGTTAGCAAAATTTTTATACGTTTTATCATCTTTAACAGATACTAAATACCCTGCTTCTTTATTATCTATATCCCAAAGAGCTGGTTGAGGCTCAGATTCTGTAATGTTTCCTATTAAATATTCTGTTCCTCCTGTTCCTTCAATAATTTCAATTTTATTAATATATTTTGAATATTGTTTTGTTTCATTATTAGATTGAATTTTTTTACTAAGTCTCATATAACCATTATCATCATCTGTTGCATAATATAAATTAGTTCCATTTTTTAAATGCTTTGTTATAATAGGAAAAAAATATTCTTCTGCATCTTCTAACTTATCTAAGCGAATCAGAATACTTTTCCACTTTTTTTTATGAAATTCATCAACTGTAGATGTTCGCATATTTATGATATTGCCAAGAGCTTTAATATTATTTCGATTACCTTGTTTATTATTATCTTTTGTATAACTATCTAGGCCAAATGTATAAATCAACTGAAACATTTGCTCAAAGGTTTTATTTTCATTTTCAGCTAATTTCTGTGTTTTAGAAAAGAAGGCATAATAGTGTTTGTAAAAAATATCTTCAATAATTTCTGATTTATTTTGAGTTAAAAGGTTCTTTTTACCCATTTCTTCTGAATATTTATGATAATTATCACTATTTTCTAACAAATCCATAGATGAAATTAAGGGATTATCTAAATCATTGATTTTATTAAGTAGTTTATGACTCTCAACCCAAAGATACTGTTCCGATTTGTCAACTTTATCTACCTGATGTTTTAGGTAATTGATAAGAGCTTTCCAATTTTTTTCTTGCATACCATTATTCTTATTTAAAAATAAAGAAAAAACTGGTGCTGAAATACCAACGCCTTTTGCTACATCCCTTTGTTCTATTTTAAGCAAATCAATTAAGTTTTTAATTGCTCTTTTTTTATGTTCAATAATTTGCATATAATCAAATAATTTAAATATAACTAATTATATTCTACCATAATTAAAATTTTTCATGAATTGCTAAAAGCTACTATACTCAATATATTTATTAATTATTAAGATTATATTTTTTATAAAATTAACTAAAATTTATTTATAATCAAATTTACACTAACTTAACGTTTGGATAAAAAATAATGCAAAAATATATAAGTAATCTTTCAATACTTTTAATATTTATTCTTTATATTGCAAATAAAAAATATTTTGATTATAACATTTCAAGAAATGTTTTATATGGGGGGCTATATTTTTTGATGTAGAAGTTGAAGATAACCAAGATATTTCACTATGTTTATCCGGTTCCTTAATTAAAGGGGTTCCTTTCCAAAAACTTAATTTAAAAATAAAATTAAACCATTCTTTTGTTGGAGTTATACAATGTAAAGTATGGATTAAATCAAGCTCTTTCTTCTTTGCTTTAATACCAATTTCTTCTTTTAATTCTCTTATTGCTGCGTCAAATAAAGTCTCATTTTTTTCCAGTTTTCCAGCAGGTAAACTATAAAATCCACCTAACCATATATTGGTAGCACGTTTGAGGAAAAGAATTCTTCCATTTTTTTCCATAACAATGCTGACACCAATTTCAAATTTAGTTGAGGAACTTTTATGATACTTTAACATTGAACCAAAGTCTGGATAAATGCCTAGAGTAGTCTGGTTTTTCGTTTCCTCTTCTTCCATGAAGATATGTATAATTATCAAAAACTAAAATATCACCTTTTTCCCAATAATGTTCTAAAACTAATGAATCACTTATTGCAACTCTTAACATTTCAAAAGCCTGAGAATAGTCAAAAACTTCTGGAATTTCCTGTAAATTATTAGGATTAACAACTGGGCTTAAAAATCCTCGGCTTGTCAAATTTGTAATTAAATTATTATTAAATGGATGTTTTTCTATTAAGGGTCTTGTATAAAAAGTTGAGTCCTTTGCAATATAAGTATAATTCAAAGCTAATAATGTTTTTAAGTTTTGCTCTGAAAGCTTATTTATTGCAGCAGTTGTATCTGAAAAATAAGTTGGTGCATCGCCTAAACCAGGATCGTAGCAAGCCAACACAATGCCATATGGCGGAAGAGAGTAATAAGCGCCATCTGTATGAAGTGAAAAATTTGTTGTCTGCTTTGATCTATCAGTTACATTTATATTTTCATGTTTAACTTCTGATAAATAGCCATCGGAACTTTTCACAATATTTAGCTTTTTAGAATTTCCTATTAACTTTATTAATAATTCTAAATCTAAAGAGTTTGATTTAAGGACCTGAACACCGATATTTTTACTCTGTTGACATAAAAACTCGTAAAAATCTTTTGTTGACAGGTTTTTCATTGATTTAACCTAATTTAATCTTTCTTTGTAATAACCATAATATGATTTGCTAAATCAATGAATCTTGAATCTTTGGAGTATTTTTTTTCCAACGCCTCTAATTCTTCCATAACTGGATTTAGATATTTTTCAAAATCATGATTAGGCCAATAATAGGTTTCAAACCTTGGGAGGAAGATACCGACTCCTATAAATTCAGTTTTTCCAAACTTACCAAATAAGTTTTTTAATTTGTCTAATGTAAATAAGTTTGATATTAATCTTGCTTTTTGACCATTTTTATGTGTGAAAGAAAGAATATCATTTTCTTGTGTATAGGTTAATACATCTGACATTGGGCAAACATAAACTGTCGGTAAACTACCTTCAGACTTAACAGATGTAATATTATATCCACCAGATTTTGTAACTCTTAACATATTACTGACTACAGATTCAATATTTGATTGCCTAATATGATTTAAAGGTGTATTGGTACATATGGTTAAATCAAAAGTATTATTATCAAATGGCAAATCTTTATTAAGATCAGAAACCTTAAGTGAAATAGATGTAGAAATATTCCTATTTTTTTCATACTCACTTATATTGCTTCTAGCAAGTTCAAGTAAACCTTCTGAAATATCAATGCCTGTTATATCGATTGAGTCTGTAAATAAATCAAATAATCTTAATGACCAAGTTCCAGGCCCAACACCTAAGTCAAGAGTTTTAATTTTTGTTGGTTTATCATTAGGTATCATCTTTTATACCCTCTTAACCTAACTGAAATAATTTGTTCGATAACATTTCAGCTAATGTTGTCTGAACAACTAATATCATTGTTTCAGCGTTTTGGGGTTCAGTGTGTTTTAATCTATCAATAAAAAAGTTCAGATTTTCTTTATTAAAAGGAAGAGTCTCAGGAGTTAATTCTATATCTTTAAAAGATTTAATAGAACCATGAGGTTCTTTTGTAATGATATACCCAATATCTGTTTCGCCAAAACCAGCCTGGATTAAGGAAACAGGCCCTTCTTTATTAATTGTCCATAAGTTCTTTGTACAGATTCTATCCAAAATTAATTCTCTCTCTTCAAATTCTCTATCGAATTTAAACAGAAACTCATTATTGGCAAAACAATTTACAAATGGGTTTTTCTCAAGAGTATAATTTTGAAAAAAATTATAACTATTACTAGTAATATACTCTTTTTCTTCCTTCTGTAGAAAGTAATTTACTGTTAGTGCTTTGACATCCTTGTTAACCATGGTTTAGCAGTTCCATAACCTTCGTTGTAAGCACATTTAATGTTAAAGAATCAGAGAAAGCGTGGTAGCGTCCTTTAAAATCATAAAGGTTATTTTTTACATCACCATCAGCATAAATTTCATAAACTTTTGCAAAATTA
>CAYRDV010000074.1:0-19530 GCA_964422885.1 uncultured Candidatus Sericytochromatia bacterium | reverse complement strand
TCGTGAGGGTGGCAGAACTGTTGGTGCTGGTGTTGTTACTGAGATTATTGCGTAATTAGGGAGACAATAAAAATCATGGCAGATCAAAAAATAAGAATAAGGTTAAAATCTTATGATCACAGATCACTAGATGAAGCCGCAAAAAAAATAGTGGAAACAGCAACAAGAGCTGGAGCCAAAGTTACAGGACCGATTCCTCTGCCTGTCAGAAGAAATCTGTATTGTGTTTTGAGATCTCCTCATGCTGATAAAAAATCCCGCGAGCATTTTGAGTTTCGTACTCATAAAAGATTAATTGATATCGTTGATCCTTCTCAGAAGACTGTAGAAGCTTTGATGAGAATTGATCTTGCTGCGGGTGTTGATATTGAAGTTAAATTATAGTAAAATATAAGTTAAGGGTATTTTATCTCATCTATTCTTTTCCAAAAAGTATGGATGAGGTGCTTACAAGCAGATGATTCCCTATCTGCCTCTGTAAAATATCTGAAAAATTTTTAGAAAGGAAAAAATATGTCATTAGGAATATTAGGCACGAAAGTGGGAATGACTCAGGTTTATGATTCAAAAGGGGTTTTACACCCTGTAACCGTAATACAAGCCGGCCCATGTACCGTAACTCAGGTAAAAAATAATGAAACTGACGGTTATTCAGCTGTTCAGATTGGTTATAAAGAAGTAAAAGCAAAAAAATTAAATAAACCAGAGCTTGGTCATTTAGAAAAAAATAAATTAAAACCAACACAGCACTTACAGGAATTCAGAGTTGGCGAAGCTGACTTAAAAAAGATTGGTGATGTTGTCGATGTTACTAATTTTAAAGAAGGCGAAAGTGTTGATGTAATAGGTAAATCAATCGGAAAAGGTTTTTCTGGTACCATTGCTCGTTGGAATTTTCACAGAGGTCCAATGACTCACGGTTCAAAAAACCACAGATTACCAGGTTCTATCGGAGCTGGTACAACACCTTCCAGGGTTTTCAAAGGCAAGAAAATGTCTGGTAGAAAAGGGGCCAAAAGAACTACTGTTAAAAACCTGAATATTATAAAGGTTGATAAAGAAAGAAATTTACTTTTGGTAAGAGGCTCCGTTCCCGGTGCTGAAGGTGGACTTTTAATCATTAAGCCTGCTGTAAGAGTCGGGTAAGGACTAGAGGAGAAAAATTATGACCGTTACTGTAAAAAAATATAATATAAAAGAAAATAATTATCAGGATTTAGAACTTGATGAAGCTGTATTTGGGCAGGCTCCCAATACTCATGTTATGCATCTTGCTGTAGTAAGACAACTGGCAAATGCAAGACTTGGTACTGCTTGTACTTTAACCAGATCCGAAGTAAGGGGTGGTGGAAAAAAACCCTGGAAACAAAAAGGTACAGGAAGAGCCAGGGCCGGAAGTATCAGATCTCCATTATGGAAAGGCGGCGGTGTTAGCTTTGGCCCAAAACCAAGAGACTACACTTTGGAAATGCCCAAAAAAGTAAGGAAGCTTGCTTTAAGATCTGCTCTTTCCAGTGAACGTGAAAAAATTGTTGTTTTAAGTGGTGATATTGTTTCATCTCATAAAACATCTGAATTTGCAAAATTATTAACAAATTTAGGATTAAATAATGAGAAAGTTTTACTGGTTATAGGCGATAATCAGAATGTACGCCTCTCTGCCAGAAATATTTCCAGAGTAAGAATTGTTTATCCTCAGAATTTAGGGGTTTATGACCTTGTTAATGCAGGCAAAGTCCTCATTAGCGAAGAGTCTTTGGCTGTACTTGAAGGGAGAGCAAAAAATGCATAACGATCCATATCAGATTGTAAAAAGATTAATGATTACCGAAAAAAATATGGATATGAATCCATTTAACAAATACGTTTTTGAAGTTGATAGAAAAGCGAATAAAGTTGAAATAGCAAAAGCTGTATCCAAACTTTTCAGTGTAAGTGTTTTATCTGTAAATACTTTAAGAACTAAACCAGAAGTAAAAAGATTTGGTAGCAGGGGTGTAAAAAAGAAAGCTTCAAAGAAAGCTATTATTACAATCGCTGCTGGTCAAAGTATCGATTTACTTGACTAAGAATGTAGGAAAGAATAAGGAGTTTTTAAAGTGGGAATTAGAATTTTAAGACCAATGACACCTGGTACAAGAAATATGTCAAAACTGACCAGGGATGAATTGACTACAGATAAACCAGAAAAATCTTTATTGGGTGTCAGAAAAGCTAACTCAGGAAGAAATAATGGCGGTAAGATTACTGTTCGTCACAGAGGTGGCGGTCATAAAAAACAATACAGAATAATTGATTTTAAGCGCACTAAAGATGCAATACCAGCAAAGGTTGTGTCCATCGAATACGATCCGAACAGAAGTGCAAATATTGCTTTACTTTTTTATGCTGATGGAGAAAAAAGATATATAATCGCTCCTGAAAAACTTGAAGTTGGTGCAACTGTTATGTCTGGCCCTGATGCAGAAATAAAGGTTGGAAATAGTTTGCCTATGGATAATATGCCTCTTGGTACAACTGTTCATAATGTGGAAATGCTTCCTGGTAAAGGTGCTCAGTTAGTTAGATCTGCTGGTGTTATGGCGCAGATTGTTGCTAAAGAAGGAAATTATGTTTCAGTAAAATTACCTTCTGGTGAAGTAAGACTGATTCATAAAAGATGTCGGGCTACTATTGGGCAGATTGGTAATCTTGATCATAAGAACGTTCGTATCGGTAAAGCCGGAAGAGTAAGACATATGGGTTGGAGACCAACAGTTCGTGGTGTTGTTATGAATCCTTGTGACCATCCGCATGGTGGTGGTGAAGGTAAAGCTCCTATCGGGGGTAAACCGCAGACTCCATGGGGAGCTCCGGCAATGGGTTATAAAACCAGGAAGAAAAAAGCCAGCGATAAAATGATTACTAAGAGGAGAAAATAAGGAATGTCAAGATCTTTAAAAAAAGGTCCTTTTATTGAGGATGCCTTAAGAATAAAAATTGACCGAATGAATAAAAAAAATGAAAAAAGAGTTATAAAAACCTGGTCAAGAGCATCAACTATTACTCCTGATATGATTGGTCATACTATTGCTACACACAATGGTAAAAAACATGTTCCTGTATATGTTACAGAAAATATGGTTGGCCATAAGCTGGGAGAGTTTGCCCCAACCAGATTTTACAGAGGCCATGCTGGTTCTGAAAAATCAGCGAAATTGAAATAATGTGATTTTGAATTAAAGAGAGAAAAACATATGGAAGAAGTCAGAGCAATTACTAAATATGTAAGAATGTCACCCCGAAAACTCAGAAGAGTTGCCGATGTAATAAGAGGTAAAGGTGCAATGCAGGCTCTTACTTTACTGAATTTTATGCCTTATAGCGCTGCTGTTGTTGTTAAAAAGACTTTGCAGTCTGCTATTGCCAATGCAGGTGAAAAAGGGCTGGATGTTGATGCACTGAAAGTAGTAAAAGTGTTCGTCGATGGTGGAGTAACAATGAAAAGAATTAGACCTAGAGCACAGGGTAGAGCATATCCGATTAAAAAGCGTACAAGTAATGTAACCTTGGTTGTAGGTTAATAAAAAGGAGTAATTATGGGACAAAAAGCACATCCATACGGGTATAGATTAGGTATTACAAAACCCTGGAAAAGCCGTTGGTTTACAACAAAAAATTATGCAGAGTTTCTTACGGAAGATCGCTTCATTAGAGATATTGTAAAGAAAAAGCTATATCAGGCTGGTATCTCCAGAATAGATATTGAAAGAAAAGCTAATCAGGTATCAATTACTATTTACACTGCCAAGCCAGGTATGGTTGTTGGAAAACAGGGTAAAGGTATTGAAGATTTAAGAGATCAGTTAAGTAAAAAGCTTAATAAAAAAATTGAGATGAATGTTCAGGAAATCAGAAATATTGATCTTGAATCCCAGCTTATTGCTGAAAACGTTGCTTTACAGCTTGAAAAAAGAGTTGCTTTCAGAAGAGCAATGAAACAGGCGATGGCAAGGACTATGAAATCAGGTGGTAAAGGGATTAAGATTATGTGTGCCGGACGTCTTGGTGGAGTTGAAATCGCCAGAACTGAATGGCTGAAAGAAGGAAGAATTCCTTTACAAACACTTAGATCAGATATTGACTATGGTTTTGCAGAAGCTAATACCGTATTTGGTAAAATCGGTGTAAAAGTATGGGTTTGCAGAGGAGAACTTTTCCCTGCAAAAGCAATGGCTTCCAAAGGTGTAGAGAAGGGGGATAAAGCTCATGTTAATGCCTAAAAGAACAAAGTTTAGAAAACAGCACAGGGGTAGAATGAAGGGTACAGAACTCCGTGGTAACAAAGTGGACTTCGGGGATTTTGGTTTGCAGGCACTCGAGCCTGCGTGGATAACATCCAGGCAAATCGAGGCTGCAAGAAGAGCTATGACTCGTTATACCCGTAGAGGTGGAAAGATTTTCATCCGGATATTCCCTGATAAGCCGGTTACTGCAAAGCCTGCGGAAACAAGAATGGGTAGTGGTAAAGGCTCTCCTGAATATTGGGTTGCTGTAGTAAAGCCAGGCAGAATTCTTTTTGAAATCCAGGGTATTCCTGAAGAAAACGCAAAAGAAGCAATGAGACTGGCAAGTGCTAAGTTACCTATTCACACCAAGTTTTTGACCAAAGAAATGGCTCAGGCAGAATACGACGCAAAGATATCAGGACCAGAACCGGAAGCCCAGGAATAGGAGAATATTTATGAATAAAAAACTAGATGAATTAAGAGAGTTCACAGATAATGAACTTACCGATGAATTGAAAAAAGCTAAGGAAGAGTTATTTCAGCTTAAGTTTCAATTAGCTCTGAAACAATTGGAAAATACTGCAAAACTTGGGCAGTTAAGAAACAGAATTGCTCAAATCCAGACAGTTAAGCAGGAAAGATTATTAGCTAAGGAGAAGATGCAAAGTGCCTAAGAGAGTATTAAGCGGAAAAGTTGTAAGCAATAAAATGCAAAAAACAGGAGTTCTTTCCGTAGCATCCCTAAAACCTCACCGTTTATACGGGAAGGTTATGAAAAGAACCAAAAAATATAAATTTCATGATGAAAATAATGATTGCAATATAGGGGATGTGGTAGAGATTATTGAAGCCAGTCCCTACAGTAAAGAGAAGACATGGCGTTTATTACGGATTGTCCAGAAAGTGGGAGATGAGCTATGATTCAACAAGAAAGTAGATTAGTCGTTGCTGATAATACTGGAGCAAAGGACTTACTTTGTATTAAGGTTCTCGGCAGTACCGGCAGACGCTATGCAAACATAGGTGATATCATTGTTGCTGTTGTTAAAGATGCAGCACCAAATATGCCTGTTAAAAAAAGTGATGTGGTTAAAGCTGTAATTGTCAGATCAAAAACCGGTGTTCGTCGTTCAGACGGTTCTCACCTTAAATTTGATGAGAACGCGGCTGTAATAATAAATCCTAAAGATAATAGTCCTCGTGGAACTCGTGTTTTCGGGCCTGTTGCCAGAGAACTCAGAGATCTTAATTTTATGAAGATTATCTCTTTAGCTCCAGAGGTGTTATAAAGATGAAAACGAATGCAAAAAAGAAATCTGTACCAAATAAGATACATGTTAAAAAAGGGGATAAAGTAGTTGTTATCTCCGGCAAAGATAAAGGAAAAGTTGGTGAAATAAAGAAAGTTTTATCCAAGTCAGGAGAAGTTTTGGTAGAATCAGCTTCACCAAAAGATGAAGACAAAATAAATCTTGTCACCAGAGCAACCAAGCCATCTGTAACAAATCCAAGAGGTGGTTTAGTAAAAAAAGAAGCTCCGATCCCAAGTTGTAAGGTTATGCCTTATGATTCAAGCCTCAAAAAAGGTTTAAGACTTAGTATAAAAGTTTTGGAAAACGGTACTAAAGTAAGAGTTTCAAAAAAATCTAATGAACAGTTTGATTAATAAGGATGGTTTTGTTTTATGGCAACAAATGCAAATGTAGTTGAAAATACACAGCCTCGTCTGAAAGCAAAGTATAATAGTGATGTTGTACCTGCTTTGATGAAGGAATTCGGGTACAAAAATAAACTGGAAGTGCCCAAAGTTGAGAAAATAATTGTAAATATAGGTATTGGAGAATATGTCCAGAATCCAAAAATTTTGGATGCTGTAATAAGAGATATGTCAACTATTACCGGTCAGAAACCAATAGTTGTAAAATCTAAGAAATCCATTGCCACTTTCCGTTTGAGAGCGGGTATGCCAAATGGTATCAAAGTAACCCTCAGAAATAAGAGAATGTTTGAATTCTTTGATAAGCTGATTACTTTAAACTTACCCAGAATCAGGGATTTCAGAGGTTTGTCTTCCAAATCTTTTGATGGTAGAGGAAATTATACCTTTGGTTTGAAGGAACAGTTAATCTTCCCTGAAGTTGAATATGATAATATTGATAAGATTCGTGGTTTGGAAATCACTATAGTTACTACTGCAAAAACCGATGAAGAAGGCAGAGCATTATTAACTAATTTTGGTTTCCCATTCCAGAAGAAATAAGGAGAATTACCTTGGCAAGAACATCATTAGTCGTAAAAAATAAGAGAAAACAAAAGTTCAAAACTAGAGCTTATACCAGGTGTAACAGGTGTGGCAGACCAAAAGCTGTATACCGTAAGTTTGGTATTTGTAGAATTTGTTTCAGAGAGTTAGCTCATAGGGGTGAACTTCCTGGAGTTATGAAATCTAGTTGGTAATTTAAAATAAGCTGATTGTAGGAGGAAATTATTGTGGCTGTAACAGACCCAATTGCAGATTTACTGACCCGTATAAGAAACGCAGGTATGGCTTCACATGCAAGTGTTGAATTGCCTTATTCAAAACTTAAAAAAGAAGTAGCAAAGCTACTTAAGGATGAAGGTTATATCGCGGGTTATGAAGAAGTTGAAAATGAAAATAAGCATAAAAATTTAAAAATTAAACTTAAATACGTTAATAACCAGCAGGTTATTAGTGGGCTGAAAAGAATCAGTAAGCCTGGATTACGTATTTATGTAGGTCATAAAGAACTTCCCAGAGTTTTGGGAGGCTTCGGCATAGCAGTTATATCAACTTCTACCGGGGTTATGTCCGATAGACAGGCCAGATATAAAGGTATTGGCGGAGAAGTTCTTTGTTATGTTTGGTAAAATCCAAATCACTAGGAGGAAATTATAATGTCGCGTATTGGTAAAAAGGTAATACCTGTTCCTTCCGGCACAAAAGTTGAGGTTTCTGGAAATTCAGTTACCGTGACTGGGCCGAAAGGGAAGTTAAATAACACATTCAGACCTGAAGTTTCGATTGAAGTGGATGGTAGCAATGTTGTAGTAAACAGAAATGGAGAAGATAAAATTCAAAGATCTCTTCATGGTTTAACCAGAACATTGGTTTTTAATATGGTAGAAGGAGTTAGTAATGGTTTTACAAAATCTCTGGATCTGGTTGGCGTAGGTTACAGATGTCAGCTTCAGGGTAAAAAACTGGTACTTCAGGTTGGATATTCTCATCCTGTAGAAATTGAACCACCAGCAGGTATCGAAATTGCTGTTGAAGGTAATAATAAAATACATGTTAAGGGTGCAGACAAGCAGCTTGTTGGGGATATTGCCGCTCAAATCAGAGCTGTTCGTAAACCAGAACCATATAAAGGAAAGGGTATCAAGTATTCTTTTGAAAAGGTTCGCAGAAAAGCTGGTAAATCAGGTAAGAAATAGGAGTAACTTATGACTGTTAAAGATTCAAGAAGAGTTGTTAAAAATAGAATACACACGAGGATCCGTAAGAAGATTTCGGGAACACAAGAAAGGCCAAGACTTTCTATATTTAAAAGTAGTAAAAATATTTATGCGCAAATCATAGATGATACTACCGGAGTTACTTTAACTGCCACTTCTACTTTGGATGCTGAAGTAAAAAAAGAAGTAAAGAGTGGTGGAAATATAGAAGCAGCGCAAAAAGTAGGTGCTGATATCGCCAAAAAAGCAAAAGATAAGGGTATTAGTAAAGTAGTTTATGATCGTGGTGGCTATCTTTATCACGGTAAAATTAAAGCTTTAGCTGATGCAGCCCGTGAAAATGGTCTAGATTTTTAAGGAGTTAATCATAAATGGCTAAATTAAAAAAAAGAAATACTGAAGAAACCGAAGTAGAATCAATCGAAAAGGTAATTCAGATTCGTAGAGTAACCAAGGTAGTTAAGGGTGGTAAAAAACTTAGCTTCAGGGCTATTGTTGTTGTTGGCAATGGCAAAGGTTCTGTTGGTGTTGGTGTAGGTAAATCAAGCGAAGTTGTGGGAGCAATTCAGAAAGCAATCTATGATGCAAAAAAATCACAGATTGATGTTCCTGTTGTTGGCACAACAATTCCCCACCCTATTACATCCAGAGCAGGAGCCGGAAAAGTATTGTTAAAGCCAGCTCCTCAGGGAAGCGGTGTTATTGCCGGTGGCTCAATCAGAGCTGTGCTTGAAGCAAGCGGCCTGAAAGATGTTGTGGGAAAATCTTTAGGCTCCGATTCTCCTTTGAATAATGCCAGAGCAACAATAAATGCTCTTTCAGCATTAAGAACTATAGAAGATATAGCTAATATCAGAGGAAAAATGCCTGAAGAAATAATTAGAGTAGTTAAATCTTAGAGGAACGGAATATGAAATTATCAGATTTAAAACCTGCAAAAGGCTCAAATAAAAAATCCAAAAGAAAAGCCAGAGGCTTAGGCTCAGGAAAAGGTAAAACAGCAGGTCGTGGTTATAATGGACAGGGGCAAAGATCCGGTACAGAAGTACGTGCTGGTTTTGAAGGTGGTCAGATGCCTCTTTTCAGAAGATTACCAAAGAAAAAGTATTTCCATGTAGTTAATCAGGTAAATTATGGAATTGTAAATGTAAAAGATCTGGGGAAATATGCTGCTGGTACAGTAGTGGATCTTGAGCTTTTAAGGAAAGACCGTTTGGTTAATGTTCATGCGGAAGCATTAAGAGTTCTTGGTGGTGGAGAAATATCAGTTGCTTTAACTGTTAATGCTGCTCATTTTTCAGCAACTGCAAAAGAAAAGATTGAGGCTGCTGGTGGTAAAGCTATTGCTCCTGAAGCTGTAGAAGCGTAAAGGTTTGTAATTTGTAGGGACAGAACAGTGTTCTGTCCCTACAAATTACAAACAACGTATTATTTAAGAAGGTTTTTGATGAGAAGTAATAATGCATTAAGCCCTAATGTGATAGCAGATATGCTAAAAGCATCTGGCTTAAAACAAAAGATTTTATTTACACTTGCTGTAGTTTTTATTTTTAGGTTAGGTGTACATATCCCGGTTTCAGGTCTTGATCTGGCTGTAATTGAAAAGATGTTTGGCCAGGGAAATCTGTTGGGATTAATTGATATGTTTTCCGGTGGAGCTTTATCCAAGTTCTCAATATTTGCTATGGGTATTATTCCTTATATCAATTCTTCAATTATTATCCAGTTGATGACATCAGTTATCCCTAAGCTGGAGGAATTGCAGAAAGAAGGTGGAGAGGCCGGGCGAAAACAAATTGCTCAGATTACCAGATATCTGACAATAATATTGGGAACGCTTCAGTCAACAGGTATGGCAATTGCTTTATGGAGAAGCGGGGCTGTAATAGGTCATCCTGCAACAGGAGCACCACCGATCATGTTTATCCTTAATACAGTAGCTTTACTGGTTGGTGGGACGATTTTTATCATGTGGCTGGGTGAACAGATTACCGAAAAAGGCATTGGTAATGGTGCTTCGATTCTGATATTTGTTGGTATTGTATCCAGATTTCCTTCGTATTTTGGGGCTACAGCTGAATCTGTATCAGCAGGGGCAACCAATTGGTTTGCTGTTTCATTACTGCTTCTGGTTTTTATGGCTTTAATCGTAGGAATTATTTTTGCTTCTGAAGGAGCAAGGAAAATTCCTGTTCAATCAGCAAAAAGGCAGGTTGGTAATAAAATGTACGGAGGAAGGTCAACTTTTCTGCCATTCAGAATTAATCAGGGTGGAGTTATGCCGATAATTTTTGCATCTTCGGTATTGCTTTTTCCGGCAACTATAAGCCAGTTTGTACAGACTGGCTGGGTCAGAACTATTACTGATTCTCTTAATCCAAGTAAGCCATTATATTCAGTGGCATATTGCGGTTTAATATTTTTCTTTACATTCTTTTATGCTTCAATAACCTTGAATCCAATAGATATTGCCAATAATCTGAAAAGGTATGGTAGTTTTATACCAGGATACAGGCCAGGAAGACCTACTGCTGAATACCTGGAAATGATCCTTAATAGAATAACTTTTCTGGGAGCTTTGTTTATCAGTATGATTGCGTTGATTCCGATGTTGGCTGAAAGAGCTCTTGGGGTTACTACTTTGCAGGGTTTGGGAAGTACAGCACTGCTAATTATGGTAGGTGTGGCAATAGATTTGTTTAATCAATTACAGACACATTTATTGGCACGACAATATGACGGTTTTATAAAATAGGCTACAAATAATATGCATTTAATGTTTTTAGGGGCACCAGGAGCTGGAAAGGGTACACAGGCTAAAATACTTGAGCAAAAGTATGATGCTGCTCAGATATCTACAGGTGACATTTTAAGAAAGGCTATTGAACAGAATACATCACTTGGTTTAAAAGCTAAAGGATTTATGGATGCAGGTAAATTAGTACCCGATGATTTAATGATAGAACTTATTCGTGAAAAGTTTATCCAACCTGATTTTACTAAAAACTGGATTATGGATGGTTTTCCCAGAACTGTTGCTCAGGCTCAGGCCTTTGACCATCTTTTGGAAGAACTGAATCAAAAGCTGGATTGTGTAATTGAGGTTGATGTTGATCGGAATTTACTGGTCAACAGAATAACTGGCCGGAGAGTTTGTCGTAATTGCCAGGCTCCATACCATGCGATATTTAATCCTCCTAAAGTTGAGGGGGTTTGTGATTATTGTGGTAAAGCTGATATTTATCAGAGGGCTGATGATAAAGAAGAAATTGTCTTACACAGGTTGAAAGTATATGATGAGCAAACTTCTCCTCTTATAGACTACTATAAGTCCAGAAATTTGCTTCATAAAATGGATGGGAGTGCTCCTGTTGAACAGGTTACTTCTTTAATTGTTGAGTTAGTAAATAAAACAGTATAATATAAATTAACATTAATTTAAGTTTAAAATTTAACTAAATTTTAATTTTTGTTATATAATTTATAAGCTAGACATAAAATATTTTTTTTTATGATTTTGTGAGTTCAGAGGTTTTTAAAACAATTGTCTAAGCAAGATGTTATTGAAATGGAAGGAACCATTGAAGAGTCACTACCAAATGCGATGTTTCGGGTAGAACTTGAAAATGGTCATAAGGTCCTGGCACATATTTCGGGAAAAATGCGAAAGCATTTTATAAAGATCTTACCAGGAGATAAAGTAAAAGTTGAGCTTTCTCCATACGATTTGACCAGGGGAAGAATCACGTATCGCTTAAAATAGTTTGAAAGGATTAAAAATATGAAGGTAAGAGCTTCAGTAAAACAAATCTGCATGAAATGCAGAGTTATAAAGAGACATGGTAAAGTAATGGTAATTTGTGAAAATCCTAAACATAAACAAAAACAGGGTTAGGATTTTGACATCGTAGGGAACAGTCGCGACTTTTCCGTACAAAAGTATTTATAAGGAGGGTATGGCATGGCACGTATCGCGGGGGTAGATTTACCGCGTAATAAGCGAGTTGAAATAGCTTTAACATATATTTTTGGTATTGGGTTAACCAGTAGTAAAGAAATTTTAAAAAGGACAAATGTAAATCCTAATACCAGAGTAAATAGTTTGACTGACGATGAGATTGCAAGGCTCAGAGAAGAAATTGACAGACGTCAGGAAGAAGGCCACCGTGTAGAAGGTGATCTGCGTCGTGAAGTTACGATGAATATTAAACGATTAATTGAAATTGGTTCTTACCGTGGTATGAGACACCGTAGAGGCCTTCCTGTTCGTGGGCAGAGAACAAAAACTAATGCCCGCACCAGAAGAGGGGCTAAGAAAACTGTTGCCGGTAAGAAAGGTGCTAAATAGGAAAGGTTGAAAAAACATGGCTAAAGAAGCAGCGGGTAGAATTAGGCGCAAAGAGAAAAAGAACGTCCATCAGGGACATGTTCATATTCAATCTACCTTTAATAATACAATTGTTACTATTTCTGATTTAAAAGGTAACGCAATTTCATGGGGAAGTGCAGGAAGTGCTGGTTTTAAAGGTGCCAAAAAAGGTACTCCTTTTGCCGCTCAGTCTGCCGCAGAGCATGCTGCAAGAAATGCAGTAGAACATGGAATGAAGCAGGTTGAAGTATATATTAACGGGCCTGGAGCCGGAAGAGAAACAGCTATAAGAGCTCTTCAGTCGGCAGGGTTGGATATTACTATGATTAAAGATGTAACTCCAATACCCCACAATGGGTGTCGTCCACCTAAACGTAGAAGAGTTTAATAAAAAAGATTTAATTGGTAGGGAGCAGGTTTTACTGTTCCATACAATAGTTAGTAAGGTCGGGAACATGTTTGACTGTTCCCCACAGCATAAATTTTGAAGGAGGCTAATTTTGGCTAGATATGTAGGTCCTGTCTGCCGGCTATGTCGTGTAGAAGGAACAAAATTATTTTTAAAAGGTGAACGCTGTAATACAAATAAATGTTCTGTTGAAAGAAGAAAATATAGACCAGGTCAGCATGGGCAGACCAGACAGAAGGTTTCAGAATACGGTATAAGGCTTAAAGAGAAACAAAAATTACGTCGTATTTATGGACTTCTCGAAGATCAGTTCAGAAGCTATTATGAAAAAGCGAGCAGAAGTAAAGGTGTAACTGGTGAAAGGCTTTTACAGCTTCTTGAAACCAGATTGGATAATGTTGTTTACAGAATGGGTTTTGCATCTTCAAGAGCTCAGGCAAGGTTACTTGTTACTCACGGGCATGTTACCGTTAATGGTAGGAGAGTGAATATACCTTCCTATCATATAAAGGGTGGACAACAGATTAGCGTGAAAGAAGGTAGCCGTGACTTTGTAAAGAATGTACTTACAGGTTTTAACGGAAATGTAGTACCAAACTGGGTCGCTGTAGATATAGGTAATTTAACCGGACAGATATTAACAATCCCTGTTAGGGATGAGATTGATACATCTACACTTGTTAAAGAAAACCTGGTTGTTGAATTTTATTCTAAGTAAAAATTTTATCCTGGGAGTGATTAACATATATTTCACTCCTAAATTTTTTTAAGGAGATTTCTAATATATGGAAAAACCAGTAATTGAATGTATCAATACTCAAATTACTAATGATGGTTTACATTACGGTAAATTTGTAGCTGAACCTCTTGAAAGAGGTTATGGTATTACTCTGGGAAATTCTTTAAGAAGGGTTCTTCTTTCAGATTTGGAAGGAGCTGCTATAACAGCAATAAAAATTGAAGGTGTTCCTCATGAGTTCTCCACCATACCCGGTGTGGTTGAAGATGTGATAGATATTATCTTGAATCTTAAAGGATTGGTTTTAAGATCCTACAGTAACGAACCAAAATCAATTAAGCTTTCTGCTAACAGAAGCGGTGCCGTAACAGGTGCTGATATAGTCACTGATGCTGAAATAGAAGTAGTTAATCCAAACTGGTATATAGCAACATTAAATGAAGGTTCATCTTTGGAAATAGAACTGATGGTTGAAAAAGGCAAAGGTTTTATTCCTGCCGAAAAACCAAGACAAAACCAGTTACCTATTGGATGGATACCTATAGATGCAATCTATATGCCTGTTCGTAAGGTTAATTATACTGTTGAGGATACAAGAGTTGGTCAGGTAACTGATTTTGACAGACTTGTTATTGAGGTCTGGACAAATGGAAGTATCGATCCTACCAGAGCAATAAGCTCAAGTGCAATGATTCTGATTAATAAATTCAGAGATTTTGTTGCTCTTGCAGGTGACATTGTTACAGTTCAGGAAGAGGAAGAAACTGAAGAGGCAAAGAGTAAATCGAAAACAGATGATTTAAGTATTGAAGAACTTGAACTTTCTGTAAGGGCTTATAATTGTCTAAAACGTGCAAATATTTTTTCACTTAGCGATCTGTTAAAGAAAACAGAGAGAGAGTTAATGGAAATCAAGAACTTTGGTCGCAAATCTGCTGAAGAAGTTATTGATAGAGTAAAAGCTATGGGATACCAGTTAAAACCTGGTGGTCCAAGATCTAGCTTAAGGGATGATTTCGAATAGAGGGTACTAATTATGAGACATAGAAAAAAAATTGACTTATTAAGTAAGCCAGCAGATCAGAGGAAAGCACTTCTCCGTAGTTTGACTACAGAAGTAATCAAACATGGTCAGATACTTACAACTGAAGCCAGGGCTAAAGCTGTAAAAAAAGAAGTTGAAAGAATGGTTTCTCTTGCCAAAAAGGGTGATCTTCATTCCAGAAGACAGGCTGCTTCTTATCTCTACGGTAAAAGAAGAGGTAAAGTAGTGACTTTTGATGATAAAGAGAAAATAGATACTGAAAAATTTGCAGAAATCGAAAGAAAAGATAAAAAGGTACGTGTATATGAAAAAACACCTGTACAACATCTTTTCAGTGATATTGCTCCAAAGTATACAGACCGTAACGGTGGTTATGTTAGAGTTGTTAAAGCTCCTCCCAGAAGAGGGGACGCAGCTCCGATGGCTATAGTTCAGTTCGTCTAAAATAATAAAGCAGAAAAGGCGGTCATTATGACCGCCTTTTCTGCTTAGTCTTTTTTCAAATCCATCCCCCAACCCCTTCCTTTACCAAAGGAAGGGGAGTTAAGGATTGGCCTAAGAGAAAAATACTCAAACAGGTAAATAACCCACCCCTAAATCCCCTCCCTTCTCCATTCCATGTCGAAAGGATGGGACTTAAATACTGTAATGCCATTAGTTTGAGCATTTTCAGTCTTTTGAAAGCTAATCATTATCACGATGAACTCAGTGGCCAATCAGGAGAATAAGATGAACGATATTTTTTCTTCCTATTGACCATCGGGATCTTCGTCATTAATATCAATCACAATAAACCGGGAATGCTAAAACTAATGAGATTAGCCAAAGCTTTTGAATAGGGCATGGAATTTATAACCAATTGTTTTAGTATTCCCCTCCCCGGTCAATTCTTAAAGTCCTCTCTCGATGTCAGAGAGAGGATTTAGGAGAGAGTTAGAAAAAACAGAAGAATCTTTCTCAGCTAACTAACGCTCAATCGAAAATATTTTTAAAACAGATTCTCAATATCTTTTTGCAAGTTAGGATCTGATGGCGATACATTAGATGGATAAGTATGAACCACATTTCCATCTTTATCAACCAGATATTTCTGAAAGTTCCATTTTACTTCTCCTGCCCCTGATTTATTTGTTTCAGGTGAAGTAAGGAATTTATAAATACCTGATTTATCTCCACCAGAGATTTTTACTTTGGAAAACATATCAAAGGTTACATGATATTTTAGGGAGCAAAAACTTTTTATTTCTTCTTCAGAACCAGGCTCCTGAGCACCAAAGTCATTACTGGGGAACCCTAAGATCTCAAAACCTTTATCATGATATTTTTCATATAATGATTGTAAACCAGTATATTGTGGTGTAAAACCGCATTCTGACGCTACATTGACGACTAGGGAAACCTTGCCTTTATATTTATCTAATGAAACTTCATTACCATCAATGTTTTTTGCCTTTAAATCATATAAGGTTGACATAATAAATCCTCCTAAAGTTATAACTTTTGTAAGTTAACTGGTTTTATAACATTTATATAAGTTTAATTCAATAGTTTTTGCGGCTGAAAACTTGTTTGAATTAGCTTTCAAAGATAAAATATAAAAACCTGTTAAAAAATATTGCATTTTTTGTCTGCCTGGAGATATAGATAACTTGAAAAATTTAAAAAAAATTACCGGTTTCATTCTTTGTTTTTTACTTACACCCTTAACTGTGTATTCAGAAACAAAACCTAATGAGGGTATAAGAACTAATCATCCTGATGTTTTTGCTTTAATAAACTGTAAAATAGTTGTATCTTCTGATAAAACGATTGATAATGGCCGTATTGTAATAAGAAACGGAGTTATTAAAGAAATTGGTGAAAATATAACTCTGCCAGCAGATGCAAAAATATGGGATTATAAAAATAAAATTGTTTATCCCGGATTAATAGAGCCTTATTTACCTTCATCTCTTAAAAGTAGTAAAAAAAAGGATGATGAGAAACCAGAAGAAAATAGCTCTCCACAAAGTGGAGCTTATGGAAATAAAAATGTTGCCAAAAACCATTTTGATAACTGGAACCCTCTTGTATCCCCTCAGAAAAAAGCAATAGATAATTTAAATCTTGATGATAAAAAATTAGAATCATTACATAAATTTGGTTTTACAGATGCTCTTATTGTTCCAGAAAAGGGTATTTTTAGGGGAACGAGTTCTTTTATCAGCTTGGGTAATAAAGCTATTAATGAATCCGTATTACGCTCTGATCTAATCCAACATCTGGCTTTTGAACAAAGTGGCTGGGATTCAAATATTTATCCTGATTCACTGATGGGTACAATCGCTTTGATTCGTCAGACATTTTTAGATGCATTCTGGTATAGTAAAGCACAATCTGCTTATAACCTTAACCCTTTGCAAAAATCTCCGGAGTTAAATCTCTCTCTTTCTTCATTACAGGAGGTAATAAAAGGTAATCAGACTGCAATGTTTGAAGTTGATAATGATCTTGATTTATTTCGAGCAGCAAAAATTGCCAGGGAATTTTCTCTTAAGATAATAGCAAAAGGGAGTGGTTATGAATACAGGCAGGTAAAATTCCTCAAAGAAACAAAAATACCTGTAATCATCCCATTAAATTTTCCTCAGGAATTAGCAGTGGAAAAACCTGATGAAGCTCTTAATGTAAGCCTGAAAGAAATGCAGCATTGGGAAGTGGCATCTGAAAATCCATATAGGTTATATCAGGCTCATATCCCTTTTGTTTTTACTGCCTCTGGCCATGAAAAGCCGGAATCATTTTTTGAAAATCTTCGGGCTGCTATAGATTCGGGCTTACCCAAATCCGCTGCTTTGAATGCACTAACGAAAGAACCAGCAAAAATGCTTGGTGTGGATAAACAGTTGGGAACTCTTGAAAAAGGAAAACTTGCTCACCTTTTGGTAACAGATGGTGACTTATTTTCTGAAAAAACTAAAATTATTGATGTATGGACTGATGGTAAAAGGTTTGAAATTACAAAACAGCCTGTAGTGAATGGTGCTGGTAAATGGAAACTTGATTTTAAAATACCAAAAGCAAAGAGTATAGTCATGGAACTTAAACTTAATGGTGATAAGGTAGAAGGGAGCCTAAAAGCTGATGATAAAAAAGTCTCACTTAGCCAAATTAACCTGGAAGAGAATAAACTTACTGCTCTTTTTGAGGGTAAAGAACTTGGCTATCCTGGATTTATCAGCCTTAACGGTTATATTGCAAATAAAGTAATTAATGGAAACGGAATTTTGCCTGATGGCAGCGAATTTATCTGGGAAGCATTATATACTAGTGAACCAGAAAAGGAAAAAGCAGAAAAAAAGGTTAAAAAAGCACATATCCCGGTAATAGATATCTTTTTGCCGGATAGTACTTTTTCCCGTAAAGAACTTCCTTACCAGCCTGAAAAAATACTGATTAAAGATGCTACAGTCTGGACATCATCTTCTATGGGTAGATTAGAACACACTGATATTTTTATTGAAAAAGGAAAGATCCAAAAAATAGGCCGTAATTTAAATTCATCAGGAAAGATTTTAGTAATTAATGCTTATGGTAAGCATGTTACACCCGGCCTGATTGATGCTCATTCGCATACTGGTATTACTGGAAATGTGAATGAAGATATGCAGGCTGTTACAGCAGAAGTAAGAATTGGCGATGTAATAAATCCTTATGATGTCGCTTATTATCATGAACTGGCAGGAGGTCTGACTGTTGCTAATATGTTGCATGGTTCTGCAAATCCTATTGGTGGGCAGAATGTCGTTGTAAAATTGCGCTGGGGACGAACTCCGGAAGATATGAAATTTACTCAGGCACCAGAAGGTATAAAATTTGCCCTGGGCGAAAATGTAAAACAAAGTAATTGGGGAGATAATTATGTTACCAGATATCCTCAAACCAGAATGGGTGTGGAACAGATTATACGTGATAGTTTTAAGGCTGCTCTGGATTACCAGAATGATTGGCAGGAATATCTGTCTTTATCTTCATCTGAACGTGACAGAAAAATACCTCCCCGGAAAGACCTTGAGCTTGACGCTCTTTCCGAAGTGTTAAATAAAAAAAGGCTTGTACACAGCCATTCTTACCGTCAGGATGAAATCCTAATGTTGATACGGATTGCCGAAGATTTTGGTTTTAAGATTGCTACCTTACAGCATGTCTTAGAGGGTTATAAAGTTGCTGATATAATTGCCAAACATGGGGCAGGGGCCTCTACTTTCAGTGACTGGTGGGGATATAAATTTGAAGTTTATGATGCGATTCCCTATAACGGAGCTTTATTAAATCAGCAGGGTGTAAATGTTTCTTTTAATTCAGATAGTGATGAACAGGCACGGCGTTTAAATACCGAGGCGGCTAAGGCCGTAAAATATGGCGGTTTAAGTGAAGAAGAAGCTCTGAAATTTGTTACTATTAACCCTGCTGTCCAACTTCAGATTGATAAATATGTTGGCTCACTTGAACAGGGTAAAGATGCGGACTTTGTAATATGGAACGGAAATCCTTTATCTGATTATTCAGCTTGTGAACAAACCTGGATTGATGGCCGAAAATATTTTGACAGAGATGAAAATACAAAAATTGATGAACAAATTTTCAAAGAGAGAAACAGATTGATCCAGAAATACCTTGAAATAAAGAACAAAGATGAAAAGAAAGAAGAAGACCAAAAATCTGATAAGGAGTTAAAATAATGCAAAAACTGATAAAAACTTGTATTACAGCTTTCATTTCAACAATAATTTTATTACCCGTTTCTACTTTTGCATCAAACCAAATCCCAGGGCCTTTTCAGGTAGAACCAATTGCTCTGAGCGGAGGAACTATTCATACCATTAGTAAAGGGGATGTAGAAAATGGCATTATCCTTTTTGAAAAAGGAAAAATTAAGAGTATTGGTCAAAATATAAATTTACCGGAAAATACAAAAATTATTGATATAAAAGGAAAACACGTTTATCCTGGCCTGATAGCATCATTTAGCGGACTGGGCCTTACCGAAATCAGTGCTATACGTTCTACCAATGATTTTAGCGAAGTGGGCTCAATAAAACCAAATGTTAGGGCAGATGTTGCTTTTAACCCTGATAGTGAAAATATTCCGGTAACAAGAGCAAATGGGGTGCTTCTGGCACTAAGTGTCCCACTTGGAGGGCTGATAAGTGGTACATCAGCTTTAATGATGCTTGATGGCTG
>CAYRDV010000073.1:0-19693 GCA_964422885.1 uncultured Candidatus Sericytochromatia bacterium | reverse complement strand
ATATTATTATCCGTTATTATCTCAAATATTGTAAACTTCAATTACACTGTACTAGTTATTTTTAGAAGAGCCAAGAAAAGAATTTAAAATGAAATAAATAATCAGAATAGCCCCGCCTGCTATTAATAGAAGCTGGGTGAAACCTAAATTGATGTGTACTACGAAATAAAGCTTTTTTAGGATATAACTGATTACAAGAAAGGCTGCAATACCTAAGAGCAGTGGTTTTGTAACTTTACTCATTTAGTTCTCTTTTTATTTTGAAATAATAACATTCCAATTTTATTATAGATGTTTTGAAAATTAAAATCCAATAGGATGTGATACTATTTTAATAATTTTGAATTATAAATGATTTATAAGGTAAATTTTATGAAACTGGTTGAAATAGGACAGGGCAAATTTGTAAATGCGGAATTAGTTAAATACCTGGAATTACACTCCTCTGTCTCAGGTTTTTTTATTGAGTTTATCTTTGATAAGAGTAACAGTGTAGCCTCAAAATATTTTGAAACCAAAGAAAAAGCCAGAGAATGGGTCATGGAGTCTTTTAAAAACTCTTAAGTAAATGATTTTATTGTAATTATGAAAGAAAAATCTGCTCGGGAAAAATTAATCAGGATTCTACAAAATGCTTATTCCGGTGAACTAGCTGCGGCTCATGCCTATAATGGACATTGGAAATCTGTAAAAAATCCCCAGGAAATCCAGGAAATAAAAAAAATTGAAAATGAGGAATGGGAGCATAGAAAATGTTTGGGCGTTATGCTTAAACAATTGGAATCAAGGCCTGATAAATTCAGAGAAGGATTGCTTTTCATGATTGGTAAAACTATCGCTTTTCTATGTTTTGTCATTGGTTGGTTTATGGCTATGTATTTTGCTGGAAGAATAGAATCAAATAATGTAAAAGAGTATGAGGATGCAGCATTATATGCCGGTGAATCTGGATTAGATGAGATAAAACTTGACTTATTAAAAATGGCTGATGTTGAAAGGGAACATGAGTTGTTTTTTAAAAATACGATTTCTAAACATTACTTTCTTCCCATTTTTAGGGCGTTATTTAAATGGGGGTAAAGTATTTTAAATTTTTACCACAGATGCCACAAATGAAGATACTAATTAACACAGATAAGATTTAGCCATCAAGCAATAAGACAAAAGGATTTTCAATTGCTTCTTTTAACCATTTCATAAATCTGGCTGCATCTGCACCATCAATTAACCTATGATCATAAGAAAGTGATAATGGCATCATCAGCCTGGGTACAAAATGTTCTTCGATATATACAGGCTCATAAGTACTTTTTGAAACGCCAAGAATAGCTACTTCCGGTGAGTTTATAATTGGGGTAAAATTTGTCCCGCCAATTCCGCCAAGGTTTGAAATAGTAAACGTTGCTCCCTGCATTTCTTCAATTGTTAGTTTTTTATTCCTGGCTTTTTCTGCCAGTTGGTTAAGTTCTATAGAAAGCTGAGTAACATTTTTCTGATCTGCATCATGAACTACAGGCACAAGAAGTCCCCTGTCAGTGTCAACAGCTATTCCGATATGATAGTAATTTTTATAAATAATTTCCTTTTTATCCAGATCAATGCTGGCATTAAACTTTGGAAAATTCTTCAAAGCAATTGCCAGAATTTTCATCAGAATTACCGTAAATGTCAGCTTACCACCAGCAACTTCCACCTTTTTTGAATAAGCTTTTCTTAATTTTTCTAAATCAGTAATATCAACTTTTTCAAAATTTGTTACATGAGGTATTGTTGCCCAGGCATAGCCAAGATGTTGTGCTGTTTTAAAGCGAACATTATTCATCGCCTCACGATTAACCTCACCCCATTTTGAAAAATCTGGTAAAGGTTCTGCATATCTGCCTGTACTTATTGCATTACTACTTTCTGAGGCTTTTGTATTAAGTTCCTTGGAAAATGCTTTTACATCATCAACCGATATTCTTCCACCGGAACCCGTACCATTAACCCGGTTAATATCTATACCTATTTCTCTGGCGAAACGTCTGACTGAAGGTGCCGCAGGAGCAAGCATCCCTGACTTTTTCAGCTTACTAAATTCTATGGTTTTTTCTTTGTTAATTTCTTTTACATCTTCAGAAACAGGTTTTACATCTGTTTTAGGCGTTTCTTTTGTCTGTTCCGCAGTATCCTGTTGAGCAAGGGACTTAAGCCCCTTGTTATCTGCTATATCACCCTCAACAGTTAAAATTACCTGCCCTTCCTTAACGGAATCGCCTTCTTTAACTAGTATTTCTTTTATCACTCCGCTAATATCAGATGGAACTTCGATATTAGCTTTATCAGAACTTATTTCAACAACAGGCTGATCTTTTGCCAAATTATCTCCAACAGAAACGAGAACTTTTACAACTTCTGCTGAAGATATGTTTTCTCCCAAATTTGGCAATAAAAATTTATTAATTCCTTTTTTTACAATGACTTTTTGTTCATGTTTTTGTGCTTCAGGTTCTTTCCCAACTTTATCTTCTGCTGTTTCAGCAGGTTTCTTTTTTTCTTTTACAGGAGCTTCAGCCTCTTCGCTTTCAACAGTTAAAATTATTTGCCCTTCTTTTACTGAATCACCTTCTTTAACCAGAATTTCTTTTATAATTCCAGTAACATCAGATGGAACTTCAATATTGGCTTTATCTGAGCTTATTTCTACTACAGGTTGCTCTTTTTCCAGCTTATCACCTATAGATACCAGTAGTTTTACTACTTCTGCGGAAGAGATATTTTCTCCTAAATTTGGTATTTTGAATTCTTTTTTCATAATGAGTTTGATCCTTACTATAACTATGAAACTAGGGGATTTAGCTTATCAGGGTTTATCCCTAATTCAGCAATTGCTTTTTTTACAACTACCGGGCTAATTTTCCCTTCAATATGTAAAGAATATAAAGTTGAAAGGACAATATGCTTTGCATCTACTTCAAAGAAATCACGCAGACTGCTGCGTCCTTCACTGCGCCCAAAACCATAAGTTCCAAGACTGGTCAGATGACCAGGCAACCATTTGCCAATCGAGTCAGATAGTATCTGGACATAATCAGATGCAGCAATAAATATTCCCTCTTCATTGGCCAGAAGTTTTTTAACATAAGGGATCTTTGGTTCATCGCCAGGATGGAGCATATTCCATCTCTCACAATCCAAAGCATCAAGATGCAGTTTTTTATAGCTGGTAACACTCCAAACATCTGCTGAAACATCATAATTTTCAAGAATTTTTTGCGCCTGAAGAACTTCATTTAAAATAGCTCCACTTCCTAACAAATGTGCTTTTAACTCAGATTTCTTTTCCGCTGGGCGTAGTTTATACATTCCCTGAAGAATACCTTCTTTTGCATTTGCAGGCATTACAGGCATTTCATAGTTCTCATTCATTACAGTAATATAATAGAAAATATTTTCTTGTTCGTGATACATCCTGCGTATGCCATCCTGAATAATTACTGCCAGTTCATAAGCATATGCCGGATCATAACAAAGTAGATTGGGTAACGGATAAGCAAGTAAATGACTGTTGCCATCCTGATGCTGTAAACCTTCACCAGCAAGAGTCGTACGTCCGGCAGTACCGCCAATCAGAAAACCCTTACAACGCATGTCACCTGCTGCCCAAATCAGATCGCCAATTCTCTGAAACCCGAACATTGAATAATAAATAAAGAACGGTATCGTATTTACTCCCTGTGTGGAATATGCTGTTCCGGCGGCAATAAATGAAGACATGGAACCGGCTTCGGTTATCCCTTCCTCAAGCATCTGACCGTCTTTTGCTTCTTTGTAATAAAGCAGGCTTGAAGCATCAACAGGCTCATATAACTGACCTACATGTGAATAAATGCCTATTTGTCTGAAAAATGCTTCCATACCAAAAGTTCTGGCCTCATCGGGAACAATCGGCACAATCAGTTTACCAATATTTTTATCTTTCAATAACTTTGTCAGGATGCTGACAAAAGCCATTGTAGTTGAAACTTTACGGCCACCAGAACCTGTATGAAATTCTTTAAATACGTCATCATCCAGGTTTTCAATCGGTGTACTTTTTACTGATCTGACAGGCAGATAACCATTTAGTTTTGCTCTTTTTTCTTTAAGATACTTTATTTCTACACTATCCTCATCTGGCTTGTAAAAAGGAGCATCCGTCACTTCTTCATCAGATAATGGGATACCAAACCTTGTACGAAAGCGTTTTAGTTCATCTTCATTTAATTTTTTCTGTTGATGAGTAACATTTCTTCCTTCTCCTGCTTCACCTAAACCATAACCTTTAACTGTTCTGGCAAGTATCACTGTTGGAGAACCTTTATGCTCATATGCTGCTTTGTAGGCAGCATATACCTTTTCAGCATCATGACCGCCTCTTCGCATTTTTCCAAGCTGTTCATCTGAATAATGCTCTACCATTTTTGCCAGTTCAGGATACTTACCCCAAAACTTTTCACGGAGATATGTACCACCTTCAACATAATATTTCTGGACTTCACCATCGATTAATTCATTCATTCTCTTTAGTAGTACGCCCTGGTCATCCTGCCTGAGAAATGGGTCCCAATCACCACCCCAGATTACTTTGATTACATTCCAGCCAGCTCCCCGGAAAACAGCTTCAAGTTCCTGAATGATACTTCCGTTACCACGAACAGGCCCATCGAGCCTTTGCAAATTACAATTAATTACAAAAATAAGGTTATCTAGTTTTTCACGGGCAGCTAATGAAATAGAACCTAAAGTTTCGGGTTCGTCTGTTTCTCCGTCACCCAAAAAAGCACAGACTTTTGAATCGCTGAGCTTTTTTAAACCCCTGTCTTCAAGATATCTGTTAAATCTGGCCTGATAAATAGCCATTAGGGGGCTTAAACCCATTGATACGGTGGGGAACTGCCAAAAATCCTGCATTAGCCAGGGGTGCGGGTATGAAGACAGACCACCTCCGGTTTTTAATTCCCGGCGAAAATTTTCCAGTTTTTCTATTGATAAACGTCCTTCCAGAAAAGCTCTGGCATAAATACCAGGAGCGACATGGCCCTGAGTGTAGATAAAATCCCCTTCAAAATCATCTTTTGGTGCTCTGAAAAAATGGTTGAAACCAACTTCATATAAGGTAGCAGCCGAGGCGTAACTGGAAATATGTCCACCAATACCTGATTCTTCACGATTTGCTCTTACGACCATTGCCATTGCATTCCAACGGATAAGGCTGCGAATTCTTTTTTCTATTTCGATATTTCCTGGAAATACCGGCTGTTTACTAAGTGGAATAGTATTTATATAAGGTGTATTGGCTGAGAAAGGAATTTCTACCCCTGATTCATAAGCAAATGTTTCCAGTTCTTTTAATAATTGGGTTGTTTGTTCTGAGCCTTTACTCTGAATAATATATTCAAGTGAATCACGCCATTCCTGTCTCTCTATATCATCTAATTCTGTATTTTCCTGCTTTTTACTGGTACACATATTTACCTTATCTATTCAACAAATATCGTTAAATCAAGTTTAGAAGTTTTTTATGAATTATAACCGATAAAAATAATTTTTTAAAATCTCACGAAATTTATGGTTTTTATCATATAATAGACCTGTATTATTTATTTTCATTAAAAAAGTCTGGATTAAGTAACTCTGTATAATTTTAAAAAAATTAGATTATGTCTGTCAACAAATTAAGTAACAAAAAAAGACTGGTTTCGATCCAGACTATTCTGATTATTTTATTTATTGCTCAGATCAGTGTGGTAACAGGAATTACTGGCTGGCTTTCCTTACGAAACGGCCATCAATCCGTTAAGGATTTAGTAAATACATTATTGAATGAAGTAACTTCCAGAATTCATGAGAACCTTAAACCATTTCTGGAAGTACCTTTGATCGTTAATGACCTGAATATGGATGCAATGAAAATAGGTAAGATTAATGTCGATGATTTTAAAAGTATTTCTAACGCTGAATGGTCACATGAAGTCTATTTATGGCGATTGATGCACCTTTATCCGCCAGTAAGTTATATCTATTTTGGTAATGAAAATGGTGAATGTATGGGTATTACCAGAAAAATGGAAAATAAGGAATTAGTATATCTTTTTGAAGGAAGCGATCGCACAACTAATGGTAAATTAATTACTTATCAGCTTGATAAAAATGGTGAAAGAAGTAAAATTACCGGAAGTTACAAATATGACCCAAGAGCCAGGCCCTGGTATATAACAGCAAAAAAGGAAAAAAAATCAACATGGCTTGATGTTTATCCTTTTTTTACCTGGCCCAAACTTGGAATTACCACTGTAAAACCTTTTTATGATCAAAATGGAAAATTTCATGGTGTTGTTGCTGCAGATATTATTCTTTCTGATTTCAGTAAATTTTTAAATTCCCTGAAAATTGGTAAATCTGGCCGAACCTTTATTATCGGTAGAGATGGTTTAATGATTGCAACATCATCACTTGAGCCTCTGACCAGGATGAGTAAAGGTGGTTTAGTGAGAATTCCGGCACTGGAAAGCACTGATCAGATGATTAGAAATACTACAGAAAATGCTTTAAGCAGATTTGGTAATCTGAAGAATATTAATTCAACTTATCAGATTTCTTATAAAATTAATGGTAAAACAAATTTATTTCAAGTAACCCCTCTTAGTAAAAATATTGGTTTTGGCTTTGACTGGCTGGTATTTGTTGTTGTTCCGGAAAATGATTTTATGGAGCTTATTAATGAAAATACAAAAACCACAATTATATTTTGTCTTATCGCATTAATAATATCTACTTTTATTGGAATTTTTCTAACCAGAAAAATTACTCAACCGTTACTGCTACTTAGCGAAGAAATGAATCTTATTGCTAATTTTGAGCTGGCAAAAGAAAGTCAGTACAAAACAAATCTTTCAGAAATTTATATAATCCAGAGTTCTCTGGTATCAATGAAAAGGGGATTAAAATCTTTTGAGAAATATGTTTCTTCAGATGTAGTAAGGCGTTTAATCAAAAATAAAAAAGAGGCTACCCTTGGAGTTGAACATGCAAAAGTAACTGTTTTCTTTTCTGATGTTGTTGATTTTACAACTATTTCCGAATCACTTTCTCTAAATAATCTTGTTGAACTGGTTAGTGAATACCTTGGCGAAATGTCCAATATTATTTTATTCAGTGGTGGTACTCTGGATAAATATATCGGTGATGCTATTATGGCTTTCTGGAATGCTCCTGAAGAAGTTGAAAAACACCCTCTGGTGGCTTGTCAGGTTGCTCTTAAATGTCTTGAAGAACTTAAATTTTTACAGGAAGAATGGCTGAAAAGGGGATTACCTCTTTTGAGATGTCGAATCGGTTTACATACAGGTCCTGTCTTGGTTGGTAACCTTGGTTCAACAAGAAGGATGGATTATACAATAATCGGAGATACAGTTAATCTTGCCTCAAGGCTGGAGGGACTGAATAAATTTTATGGAACACAGATCATGATTAGTGAAGATGTCTATAATGAAGTAAAAGATATTATGCTTTGCAGAGCTGTTGATATCGTTTCCGTTAAAGGGCGTTCCGGTTCAACGATTATTTATGAACTGATAAATTATCGTTCGGAAGCAACTCCATCAGAATTTGAGCTTTGTGAATTATATACTGTGGCTTTATGGCTTTATAAATCAGGAGATTTTGATAAAGCAGCCAAGGGATTTAAAAAGATTTTAGAAATTTATCCTAAGGATATCGCTTCCCAAAAACTGGCTGAGCGTTGTAATGAGTATCAAATAAATCCACCTGATGAATGGAATGGTATTTTTATCCTTTCTGAAAAATAAACTTTTTATATTAAAGAGGTAACTGATGATAAAAAATTTAAAGCTGATTACAGCTCTAATGTCTATCTATGTAATATGGGGGTCCGTATATCTTGCCATAAAAATAGCTGTTCAGGAGTTTCCTCCATTATTAATGTCGGGCTCCAGATTTCTTATTGCCGGAATTATTTTATATATTATTGCTTTTTTCTTTGGCGCTCCCAGACCTTCAAAAAAGGAATGGTTTAATGCGATGATTCTTGGCACTTTTTTGTTTATGTTTGGTAACGGTTTGGTTGTCATTGCCGAACAAACGGTTGATTCTGGTATAACAGCAATGCTTAAATCAACAGAACCACTATGGATGTTAATAATCAGTCTTGTTTTAAATAAAGAAAAAAATTCTGTTAGTAAGGTTGATATCATAAGTCTGATATTTGGCTTTTTTGGGGTAATTATTTTGCTGAGTAATAATTTTAAGCCTGATGTAGAAAAAATTGATCCTTTTGGAGTAACCTTGATTCTTATTTCTTGTATTTCCTGGTCTCTGGGTTCATTTATTACGGCTAAAAAACATGTTTCCCAAAATCCGGTTCAGGCTACAGGGATGAAAATGATTAGCGGAGGTTCTATTATTTTAATTCTTTCCCTGTTAAGAGGAGAATTCTCTGATCCAAGATTATTCCACCTTTCTTCTCAGGCAATACTTTCTCAGGCTTTTCTGATTATTTTTGGCTCCCTGGTTGCTTTTAATGCTTATGCCTGGTTACTAAGAAATGCCAGTCTGACTCTTGCTTCAACCTATGCTTTTGTTAATCCTCTTGTCGCTATTATTCTTGGCGTCGTATTTGCTAATGAACAATTGAATGGCCGAATAATTTTATCCAGTATCATCATTATTATTTCGGTAATTCTGATAATTTTTAAAGATAAATTTCAAAAAATGGCAAGCGACTATCAAAAAAAAATAAAAGTAGCAAATACAGATGCTTAATTCTATCGCCCATTTACACAAATCAGAAGACCTGGAAAACTGTTTTGATTGTGTAAAAAAGCATATGAAAAGTGATGCAAAATTTATTCTGGATTTTTTCAATCCTGATTTAAATTTACTCACCAGGGATGAAAACGAAGTATTTCCGATTATGGAATATCTTGCTCCTGATACTAATGAAAAAGTTATTCTCAAAGAATCAGGAAGATATGACAAAGTAACCCAAGTAAAGCATTGTAACTGGTATTATCAAACAGGTGAACGGGAATTTTCTCATACTCTTAATATGAGAGTCTTTTATCCCCAGGAACTGGACATGCTCTTAAAATACAATGGCTTTAAAATTGAAGAAAAATATGGAAATTTTGATAAAAGTGAATTTGTAAACTCATCTCCAAAACAAGTATTAGTCTGTAGTCGAATTAATTAGTCTGATAGGCTTCAGGATTACCAACAAGATTTAATTTTTTACCAGAAGCGACAAACTTAACTGCTGAAACGTCTGGTTTATCAGTAAGATTAAAATCTGTCCTGAAATCATATTCTTTTGAAGTAAATACAGAATCCCGGTTTTCAGCTAATTTCCATTTATCATTATTTTTTTCTTTGATATAGACTTTTACATTTTCAGGAGAACTTCCCTTAGCCCATTTTAATGATAGATAACCAACCTTATCAGTTTCTTTTAAATTTACTTCAATATTAATTGCTTTATCAGTTTTATTGGTATTAAGAATTGCCGAAGCGGTAAGGTTAATTGCTTCAACATCCTGTTCTATTCTTATCGGGTTTTTATGGTCAGCAAGACTCATTAATAATGATTTATTTAACCTGGGATTATTTATCAGGACCTGTCCTGTACCATCAGCTTTCATCACAAAATCATTGTTTTCGCCATCATTTTCTTTTTCAACGGTATGTGAATCGGTTAATTGCCAGTTTTCAAACTTTCTATCTATTTTAATTTCATGGTTGCCTTCCATTACTTTTTTTACAGTCCATTCTTCGACATTTCCCTTTGGTGGTACTTTTTTCCCGGAAATATTTTTACTAAGAGGTTCAGCCATTTCAAACTCAATTGTTTTACCTTTGGTGGTAGTATAGGTATTTGAACCATAATAGTTAAATGTTTTATCCTGATTATTTTTTTCAACCGCTTTTTCAAAATCCTGTAATGAAGTAAAAGACTTTTTATCTACAACTTCTGTAAATCCTACCGAAGGTGCATAATTTTCAGGACTGGCCTGATTCTTTGTATATACAGCCATATAAACATTATCAAGATCAATAAATTTAAAATTATCTTTTTCGATTAATTTTCCTTGTTTTTTTAGTTCTTCATGATTAAGGTTATCTGGTAAAGTTGGTCTTATACCAAAAGCAAAGTTTTCATAAACACCAGTATTATTTTTTTTATCACTTTTATCACCACGTCCCAGAAAACGCATCATATTATTTACATTTGGTCCGCTATCTTTTAGCATAACTACAGTTGGCATTACTATACCATCTTCCTGACTGGTAAAAGGGATCTTGCTAAAATCCTGATAACGCCCTCCAGCACTGATTAAAAAGTTATTTTCTGCATAAATTATCTCTGTATTCTCATGATTAGAAGTCATAAAGTATGGATTACTACTTTTATTAACCATTATATCCAGTATTGCATCAGGAACCTCATATTTACTTACTCCCTGAGTATACATATGAAAATTACTAAACGGATTTTTGCTTTCTACATCTTTATCATATGAATTAAAATTACCGGCTAAAGTCATATACCTTGAGCTTTGGTTATCTTTAAGGATGTTTTCTATTGCAGTATGAGTTGGTCTGCGTCTGTAAGGAACAACCCTTCGGAGATCTGAGCTTTGTAGAGCAAACTTTGCTGAGAGGTAATCCAATACAACCTGAGAGCTGGTTTTTACCTTTGGGTCATCTGCATAATCATATAAATTCTGAACTGCTTTTTCAGCATAAGGCTGATATGGTTTTGAATTATATTCATCAAAATCATTTCTGGTAAACTGGCTTAAATGATTTATAAACCAATCATTAAAACCATTTTTTGAGTTATCATAATCCTGTGGTTTCAGATTATTTGTACTGTAGCTCATTCCATGTTTCTGGACGATCTGATTTTTTAAATAACGACTGCTTTCGGTCATTAATAGATGGTTCTCAGTTTCAGGAATGATTCCAAGAAGCCATCTGCCGGGCAGGTGCTCTTTTCCTTCCTGATTATATAGGCTTTTTACCAGATTTAACCGGGCTTCTGGTTTTAGATTCGGATTATCCCAGTTTCGATAAATCATCGAGGTGAAATTAACCAGAGCGAAGTCATAATCACCCTTTCTTACAGGTAAAAAATCAGTTCCCGGATTTGTATATGGTTTACCTGTTGCTAATTGCTGGTTAATTTTATCAAGGTCAATTCCCAGAGTTAATTTGGCATCAGCCTGGCTGGAAAAACCTCCATTCCCATTTTTCCAGTCTTTTGGCAGATCCTGAAGTTTTTCACCGGCAATTCTTTTTATCCCTTCATCTTTTCGTTGCTGTAAAAAAGCTTTTGATTCATCAAGCGTTCTGGCTGCCGGAATACCCTCAAATACAGAATTGTTAGATTTATCTTCGCTAATATTTAGCAAATCTGTTTGAGTTAATGAATCTGATTTTACAGGTTCTTTAAGATGTACAGTAACACCATTAATATTATTTTCAACAATATTAATTTTATCTGTTGAAACTGTTTTGTTTAAATTTATATCAAAGCCCATTTTTTTACCAAATATAATTATTCAAACAGAAATTAACTCACCCCCGCCCTTGCGAGCGACCCCTCTCTTCAACTGATGTTGGAAAGAGGGGTAAAAAATATTTTCTCCCCCTCTATGCGGCATGAAATGACGGAGAGAGGGGGCCGGGGGGTGAGTTATTGAAGGGTTTTCAAAAACTCTTTTTGAGCTACATAATCCTGATTAATTACCCCAGCTCTGCTTTGTAATAAACGCCAGTTTTTACGGCGTTCTACACAAAATATAACCATTTGTCTGGAAATCATATAATATTCAGGAGTACCATCTTCACGGTAATCAATTATATAAACACCTTTCAGAGGTATAAAGGAAGGATGATTTTTATCCAGATAACGGCGATAAACAATATCATTCATAGTAATATATTTTAACTTTTCTTCCAATGGAATCAGGTTTTCAATTACTTCCTTTTTAACCTTTTTATGGTGCTTTTTGAACCTTGCTTCAGTTATTGCCCAGTGAGCCGGTGTATAGGCATACTTTTGCTGGGTTACTTTATTCATTTTCATATACCAGTCTTTATCTATATCAGGATTACCCTTGATATTAAATGCTTCCTGATAAGTTTCACCCAACTGAGGATTGAATATAAATTCAGGGAAACCTCTGCTGTCACGGGACAATTGTGCCTGCTTTGCTGAAGCATAATCAGGTACACCATGTTCCGGCTGACAGGTTGTATAGGTTTGAATATACGAAGTACCCCGATAACATAAAGCATCGAGAATTGATTTATAAAGGCTGGCAGAGTTTGCCATTGAACCCTGAGCCACAAATGGGGAGCCATGACCACTGGTAAAAGAAAGTGAAACTGATTTCATTTCGGATAATTTTCCTTCGGTCGCTGGTCCAATCTGATTCATATCAATACCGCCAAGCATTACTGATGAATCAGAGTTTTGTCCGCCAGTATTGGAATAGACCTGAGTATCAAGCATCAACATTTTGACATTTGGACGATTTTGCAAAACAACTTTGGACACATTCTGATAACCAATGTCACCCATCGCTCCATCACCACCGATAACCCAAACTTTTGGCATTTCCAGTATTTCCTGATCTGTCATATATAAGTCAGTGAAATGAGTATATTTGAAATAATCATCACCATCAAAGGTTCCTTTTTGCTCATTCATAATGAGATCTGCATATCTTTCAGGGCAAACA
This sequence comes from uncultured Candidatus Sericytochromatia bacterium, assembly GCA_964422885.1. GTDB lineage: Bacteria > Cyanobacteriota > Sericytochromatia > UBA7694 > JACMQJ01 > CAYRDV01. The sequence goes on along the minus strand of CAYRDV010000073.1, from coordinate 6,908 downwards.
GAGCGTCGACCCTGATTTTGAATAAAGCTTTCACCAATAAGCCAGCCAATGGTTGCACCATCCTGAAATAATGAATTCATCCAGGGATAAGGATGAGGATTATTAGGAGGGGTAGAGCCGTAAACAGTATTGCAGCCTGTATGTGCAGCCATTGCCATTACTGACATGCCATTCGGGTGAGTACCTTCAAGTGTTTGTAGCTCCTTATGATTATAAGCATCTTGCTTCATAATCATTACTATTGAATTGATTAAATCTCCATCATTACCGGAAAATTCTTTTTCAATTCGTCTTTCAGTATCATCAATATCAGAACCACCCAAACCCATTATGGTATGTAGGATTGTCCGTCTAAAAACTTTATAACTTTCAGGATCTTTTTCTTTAAACTCATTTAGTTTTTGCGAACCTTCTTTTTCCAGTTTTTCTGCCTTAGCTAATAATCTGTCTGCTTTAGCATGAAAAATAGGCCGCATAAATGCTTCTGTCAAAGTTGCCAGAGAACGGAGAACTGATTTTTCACCACATCCGGCACAGGCACCATCCCCTGAAACCAAAGAAGTATATTTTGAATGTTGCATCAGATGATAACGTAACGCTGCTGCCCTTGATTCTTCAGGAGCTGTCGCATTATATAACCCAAGATACTTCTGTTGTGTATCTGGCAATAAATTTAAGAAGTTAGATGCACTTAGATGCTTTGCTCTTACTTCTTCAGTTTCTTCTGCCATATATAAGGCTTCATGGCTGCCACATGCTTCCACGCAGGCAGCACATCCCTTACACAGATCGCTGACGAATATTGAGAAAAGCCCGCCATCTCCCGCCTTCTTTTTTTCCAGCATTTTAAAAATAGAAGGTGTCTTCTGATAAGCAAGAGGTAAAGTATCCAGAATACTGATGAATTCATTAAGGGACTGATCTGTAAAACCGTTGCTGCCATTATTTTTTAAATTGGTAAATTCATTTTTTACCAATTCCTGAAAAGAGGTATTACTGCCATTTTTATCATTAACATTAACAGCCATTTTTTCACGGACATTTTTCTCAATATCAGGAATATATTTTAGCAGGGCTTTTTGAGAACTCTTATCACTAACATAATTTCTGACAGCAGTTGAAAGAACTAATGAGATATCCTGAGCTGTATTTGGTAAAGCAGTATCAGGGCAGATCGTAATACATTCCATACACTGAGTACAATTTTCAGCAACAAAAACAGGAGTTAGCCTTCTGGCAACATATTTACCTGAATCTGCACCGGTAGCCGCAGCCATAACCCCAACCGAAGCTAAAACACTGGCAGGTTGATTATAATCATCTTCCATCCTAAATTCTTTATCAAAAGCACTTTTACTAAACAAAGGCTGTTTTTTATCTTTGTTTTCAATAATATGGGAAACACATGAGTTAATAACGGTTCCCATCATTTTGGAATGATCTGATCCTTCAATCTCACCATAAGGTACTTCCATCAGGGTATTAAATCCATCTTTCATAACCTGCATATTGGATTCAACAACGGAGGAGCCTAATTTACCGAATTTACTTTCATACTGCTGTTTTACAATAGATAAAAATTCTTCTTTGGGGATCTGGTAGTCATTTAACATGGAAGAAACCTGGAAAAATGCTCCTAAAAAAGCATTTCCCTGCATTCTCAACTGTAAATCTTCTCTGTCTGTTGCTTTTTCAGCAATGGTAAAGCCACTAAGAGCATAGATTTTTATTTTTTTATCTATAAGTTCTTTACGATAATGCTTTGGTATTCTTTCCCAGACTTTAGCAGGATCTGATTCATGAGATTCCCAGACAAATACACCACCTTCATCCATTCCTCTTAAAGGGTTGGTATGGAGAAATATTTTGGGATCGCAGCATAATACTACATTCACATGGTGTAAATCACAATTAACTTTGATTCTTTCAGGAGCTGCGACTAAAAAGTAATTGGTAGGAGCGCCTTTTTTTTCAGAACCATATTTTGGATTGGCACTAATATGAATTACCTGCTCGAGATATCCACTTTCATTATAAAGGTTATCTCTTCTGGCAATATAGGTTGAAATATCACCAATAATACTTCCCAGGTTTTTACCTGTGGTGATCATGCCCCAGCCACCAATGGAATGAAGTCTGACTGCAATTGCCTTATCTGGAAGGCCAGAAGGTCTCTCTTTGGAAATTACGGCATAATCATGATCAATTCCAATAAAGAAAAATCTTTCCCCATCAGATGCTTTTTTTCCATCCTGTCTGCTTATTTTTCCCATACAATAGTCATAAGCACCTATTATTCCTTCCTGACGGAAATCTCTAGAGCCCAGGCCATACACGCCGGAAAAGATTTGGGGTTTTTCCTGAGGATCAATTTTTACAAATTTATCAGTTGAATTATTATAAAAGTTATCAATTGCTTTATCAAAAGATGCCCTAATATCACGGGTTAAAGGGTTATCACCGGCTAATGACTCATCGGTTCTCTCCAGAATTATTACTTTCTTTTTTCCTCTTAAAGCATCTACTATTGCTTTTTCAGGAAAAGGCCGCACCACATTTACATGAATAACCCCAACTTTTTCGCCCCTGGTTTTATCGAGGTAATCAACACACTGTTCAATATTTTCAGCACCACCACCCAAAGCAATAAAGACTGTTTCCGCTTCTTCACAGTTATATTGTGAAATAAGACCATAATGTCTGCCAGTAAGTTCAGCGAAATCATCATAAGATTTTTCCAGCATTTCCAGTATTGGCTCAGAAAAATTATTACGGCGGGCAGCAACTCCATTCATATAGTGTTCCTGATTTTGAACTGGTCCTAAAAGAATCGGATTTTTCAAGTCGATCATTTCCGGAACCCGTCTTCTTTTTGGCCCGAATAATTTGCTCTGGGATTCTGTCGGACAATCTATCATATCTGAAGGGTGCCCCAAAAATTCTCTGATTAACTCAGGTTCCGGCCTTAGGAAAGTACGGATAAGATGAGTTGTAATAAAGCCATCCTGAACATTCATTCCGGGATTTAGACTGGCTTCAGTTACTCTCCTGAGGATTATCGCCTGATCTGATGCCTGTTGACCATCTTTGGCAAATAAAACAAGCCATCCGGTATCTAATGCTGCATAAACATCATCATGAGCGCAATGTACATTAAGAGCATGTTTTGTTAAAGCTCTGGCTCCAACTTCCAGAACCATTGTACAAAGTTTCCCGGGCGCATGATAATACTGTTCTATTCCATAGACTATTCCCTGCCCAGAGGTGAAGTTAACTACTCTTTTACCGGTAACAGAAACAGCAATTGCTCCACCTTGTGCAGCGTGCTCACCTTCTGCTTCAATCGCCAGAAATGATTCGCCAAAAGCATTTAACTGACCATTGGCATAACTCATCTGGAAATTTTCACCCTGTTCTGAAGAAGGGGTAATTGGGTAGAAAACACCCGCATCAGCAATAAGTGCTTCAGTATCAGCGGCAATTAACTGGTTGCTGTTACCAGTCATAGGTATACCAGGATATTTAAATTTTTTAGTTTTGTTTTTTTCTAAAACAGATGTTCTATTCATAGAATTCTCCTTTTTGCAATTTAATGTGCTAGAGGCCGATTCTCACCATTGAGTAATTTCCAATAGAGCCAAACAAGAATAATGTATGTAGTAACTTAAGCTACGACTAATTTTTCGCTATCTTTTAACTTCATAAATATGAAGAACCCAGATGGAATGATAACATAATTTTTTTTTATTTAAAAGTTTAGCTCTTAAGTATAAACCTAAGTTGCTACCTTCATACAAGAAGGGTTCCAGACAAGCTGGAATGACTATTCTGTCATGTTGGCTTGCCCAGCATCATTCTTCAAATCCTTAAGTGGCAACTTAGGTTATATAGTTAATGTAAAATTAAATTTACATAAGTTCATTTAAATTTGTATGCAATATTTTTAAATAAAACTTTAATTTACTTTATGAAGTAAATTAAAAGGCAGGAAAATCGAGTTAAAATATTAAGAGATATTAAGTAAATACGGATTTTTATTTACAAAAGAAAGGAAGGTTAAGTGTGAAAAATATAATTAACTATACAAAATCTTTTGGTCAGGGCTTTCTAACCATGTCTTTGCTTTTCTCACTTCAATATATCCCTACTTCATATGCTGCGGATCATTTGGATAGCCCAAGAGCTATTTTACTCTCAGAAGGAGATATAACCGATCTTTATGTTTTTAACGAAAGACAACAAAGTCAACAAAGTTCTGATGAAGATCGCTTATGTTTTGTGTTAAATACTAATGGTCTTGTTCCGATGGGTGATATAAAGCATTTTGCTTCAGATATTTCTTATCAGATTAAAGTTTCCAGGGGAGCAAAAAGAACAAGTGCTGATAAAGTAATGGAATTTAGATTCGGACCGCCAGAAGAAGGTGGAGCACAGAAAATTACTTTAAATGGCCAGGATGCTGGTTTTACAACCGTAGGGTCAAATCCCTTAATTAATAATATTTCTGCTGGTGGCAATAGAATTTCAATTTTTGCAGGTGAACGCGAAGATCCATTTTTCTTTGACCTAAGAGTTGTTAAAGAAGGCCTTATTAAGGGTGCACCGGTACCAGAGGATACTTTTGCCAATACAAATGTTTCATCAATCGTTATCAGTGTTCCAATGTCTTACTTTCAATCTGATGCAAAAGAAACAACATTTAGTGTTTGGGCTGTCACAAGCAAAATTTAATTTAGATTTTGATTTAAAAGAGAGGTAAATATGAAGAGTTCAGATATAAAATTTGGAAAAGCAGTTTCATTTTTATTAGGCATTTTTTTAGCAGCACTGGCAGGGTGTCAGGGAGCACAGGTAGCCGGAACAGGGTCAGGTTCTAATACAGGTACAGGCTCACAGGCAAGCCCAACTCCTGTTGCCAGCCCGACAGGTACTAACCCCTCATCCCAACCATCAACTATCCCAACGTCAACCCCAGCTCCTTCTCTAATCCCTAGTGCAAATCCCAGCCCGGCCTCAGGTCTGATTGATAGAATGGGAATTCCTGCAATTAATACTATACTGATTGGGTTTAATGGTTTTACAAAATCAAGAGGTTCTGTCGACTCTGCTGGTAATGAGGCAAGAGAAAAGTATAACTCTGAAACGCCAGCAACAGATGTTGCAAGCTATAGAGCCGAATTTGCATCAACTATTGCCCAGGCTTTTTCCAGAAATCAGGGTGATGCCAATAATATTGCTGCTATTTTGACTCCTGATGTTCTTACTATTGATACAACAAAACCAACACTATTTCCAAACGGAAGATTTTTAAATGATGATGTTGTGGATATTGAGCTAAAGTTATTAACTGGAAACATAAATGCCACAGATAATGTTAATAATAATGATGCCTCATTTTCTATAACATTTCCCTATCTTGCCAAACCCTTTTAATACGATTAAGTTATACAATATAATAATCCTGAAGGTTCATTAAGAACCTTCTTGTCTGTTTTGGTAAATTTAAGTAGGGGCGAACCACCGGGTCGCCCAAACAGACGTTAATTTTGTGATAAGTTATTTTTTTCAGGATACTTAGTATATCTGGCCAGGTACCCTGTATTTTAGTGAATTATTTTAAATATTAGTAAAAATGGAAAACTCAGAAAAACTAATTGCTCAGGATGAAAAGTGGCGTTTATGGCAATGGCTTGTTATTATTGGTTTAGTAGTCGCAATTTTGGTCACTCTCTTTATCTGGTTTTTTCCTGCAAAGAAAAATAATCTTCCTCTGGGTTTTAAACCACTTACTCTGGAACAGGAAATAGAAGGCTATAGGAATCAGCTTACAATTTCTAAAAATAACTTTTTGTTTTTGGCTAAGCTTGGTGATGCGTATATCAGGCAGGCCAGAACAACAGGTGACCCTAGCTGGTATATTCTGGCAGAACAAAGTGCTAAAGCATCGTTAGCAAATGCTCCTGGTAACACTGGTGCTTTGATTCTTTTAGCGCGTGTATCTATGGCCCGGCATGAATTTAAAAATGCAATAAGTTTTTCCGAAAAGGTTTTAAATGATCCTAATGCCAGACTTGAAGGTCTTGGTATTTTATTTGATGTACATTTTGCTACAGGAGATTTTGATAAAGCAAAAGCCGATTTGGAGGAAATTACAAATACAAAAAAAGTTCTTTTAAAAATGAAAAAAATGAAATTGGGGCCTGGAGGACAAATAGAAACAGATTCTACTGACCCGATAAAATTAACCAGATATGCTTTACTTTTTTCTTCTACAGGGAAGGATAAAGAAGCAGAACAAAGCTTTATGTCATCTTTACAGGCTTTAGGCAATACTGATGGAGAACCCAAAGCCTGGGTTTATACCTTATACGCTTCATTTTTGATTAAACATGGGCATTTTGTTGAAGCCCAAAATAATTTAAAATTTGCTTTAAATAATTTAGCTGGCTATGTACCACCACTTGTTCAAATGGCTGAGATTGAGCGCTGTAAAAATAACTGGCAGGGGGTTATAGAGATTCTTTCTGAACCAAATAAAAAATTACCACGAGCAGATATCTTATTGAGGATTGCTGAAGCACAAAAAAAATTAGGCAATGAAAGTGAATATCATCTTTCTCTTGAGCAAGCTGATAACCTTTTAAAGCAGGAAGAAAGCAGTGGTAGTTTTGGTCACCAAAGGGATAGAATAAAATTATTGCTTGAAAGAAATGCCTCTGGTGATTTACAGGAAGCCTTAAAAAGAGTTAATTCCGAAATTAAAATAAGGAATGATTTGGAGACATTGTTAATTGCTTCTGAAGTCGAGATAAAAAATAAAAACTGGGAAAAAGCAAAAAAATATCTCACTAAAGCAGAAAATTCAGGGGTTAATGATCCAAAACTTTTTTATTTCCAGGGTTTGATTG
>CAYRDV010000072.1:0-19785 GCA_964422885.1 uncultured Candidatus Sericytochromatia bacterium | reverse complement strand
AAACCTTTTCAAAGTTTAACGCTGATTTGTCATAGTTTTTTAATTGGAAATTGATATTACCAATGTTATAACAGGTTCGAAAATTTTCCGGCTCAATTGCTAAAGCTTCTTCAAGTGTTTTCAGGGCCTTTTCAAATTCTTTATTTTTACCGTGACAATATCCAAGTCTGTTTAACAGTCCTACATCATCCTGTTTTAAAGAGAGAGCTTTTTCATAGGCAAAAGCGGCATCTTTGTAATTTTTTAGCCTTTCCTGACATTCTCCTGCTTTTAGCCACATAATAAAATTACCAGAATTAATTTTTAACGCATTTTGTAGGTACCTTACTGCTTTATCAAAATTTCCACTGTTAATATGGATATTTATAATACTCATCCAGATTTCCGGTTCTTCATTTTTTAGGTTTAAAGCCCGGTCATAATAAGCGAGAGCTTGTTCAAAGGCATTTGTTGCCTCAAAAATTTTGGCAATTTTTAAAAATGGCTCAACAATCTTGTCATCGATAATAAGAGCCTTACTGTAGCATTTTCTTGCCTCTTCAAATAAACCTTTATCAAAATAAACATCTCCAAGGCTTAAAAGAATTTCAATGTCATCTGGATTTTTTGTGAGAGAAAGTGCCAGATAATGTTCTGCTTTATCATAATTTTTAAGATTTTGATAAGTTTTTCCAAGATATTTAAATAAATCACTAATAATATTTAATTGTAATGCATATTCAAAGTTACTAACTGCATTTTTGTAATCTTCTTTATTAAAAAAAAGAATTCCAGCATTATATCTTGCTATACCATTATCAGGTTGGATTTTTAAAAGTTTTTGATAACAACTAATTGCTTTTTCTGCTTCATCTAATTTTTCACAGGACTGGGCAAGTTCAAACAGTGTTTCCTGGTGGTTTGGATTTATTTTCAGTACTTTATTATAGAAAGCTTCTGCTTTATCATAATTACCCTGTTGAAAATGGTTGTTTCCCAGTGAGTAAAATATTCCAAAATCCTTAGTATTAAAATTGGCTGCTCTTTCAAAGTACTCAATTGAGAGTTCTTTTTTTCCTAATTTTCGATACAATTCAGCAATTGCTTTTAATGAGGGACCATGATCATTGTGTGAATTTAATATTTTTTCATAAGTCTCTATTGCTTCAGTAAAGTCTCCCTGTTTTTGATAAATCTGAGCAATATTTGTAAGGATAGTAATATTTCCTGGTTTGGATCTTAGTATCTTTTCATAAATTTCTATTGCTTTTTCATTATTCCCAATTTTTAAATACATTAGTGGTAAATTTGTCAGATTAACTAATGTTTCCGGTTTTAAGGTAACAACTTTTTCCAAACATTCTATCGCTTTTTCATAATCTTCATCTTTTTGATAAATATTACCAATATTAAACCAAACCTGATAAAGCTCTGGTTTTAACTCAGAAACTTTTAAAAACGCTTTTAGAGCCTCGTCAGTATTTTCCTGTTTATTATAAATATTGGCAAGATTAAACCAGGCTTGATAATGCTCTTCTTTTGAATCAATAACTTTCCGATAATAATTGATTGCCATTTTAAAATCTTCAAGACTACTGTGAACAGTTGCAATTTGAAAATATAACTGGTAATTTTCAAATTCAGTACCAATTAATTTTTCATAATTTTCAAGAGCAGACTGATAATCTTCTAATTTTAAATAAAAACCAGCAACTTCATTTATTAATTTATAATTATTAGGCTCATTTTTTAATAAGTTTTTATAATTTTCCAGTTCTTTTATTAAACGGTTTTTATTGATTTTTTCTTCTTCTTTAATATTGCTCACAAGAAAAATTACCTGAATAATTCCTTTTTCTACAATTTTTTAACCATAACAACGTAATATTATTTATAGTTTTGCACAGCTTTAACATTTTAATTGTCGCATTATTTTTGGATTTAGGGAATACCAATGTCTGATTGACAAAGAGATAAACATAAATTAAATTAGATTCGATAATTTAATACCGGGAGCTAATATAAAATATGAAGAAATTTAAATCACTTGCATTTATCATATTTGTTCCATTTTTAATTTTTTCATGCAGGTTTGCACCAAAGCCTATACCAACTCCCAACCCAAGTGCTTCTGATAATCCTGGTACTACAAAGGAAATGATGCTTGGAGACTGGAGTAGCGAAGGTCTTGAAACAAGACCAGATGGTAAGGGTGGAAACCTATATCTTAATAGAAGCTTTAATATTTCGGCTAACCGTTCTATTGGTGATTTTACCTATTATGCTGATAAAGATAGTAAAAAAGAAAATTTACTTGCACATTTTGAGGGTCCTTTTCAGCTTATAAGCCCTGTAAAAGATGTTCCTGGTGCTGTTGAAGCTGATTTTATTTTTGATGTTTTGAAGTTAACTCCTAAAAATGATGACATCACAAAAATATTAAATAATGCTCCAAAAGGTACATGTGGTAAAGAAAAATGGAAAACAAAAGTAGAACAGGATGTTACAGCTACAAATGGTTGTCTGGTAATGAGTTTTGACCTTAAAAAGTGTGGAAAGGAATATGAAATCATTAAAGTTGATGGAACAAAAATGTTTTTTGGGGCAAGGCCTAAAGATGGTTCTAATCTTTGTAGCTCTGAAAAAAGGCCTACTACTTTATTACAGGTTGCTGTGGTAAAACAAAAATCAGAACTCTGATTTATTTAAATTATTCTTACAAGTCATTGCAAGAACCTGTTAAGGTTTGTGGCAATCTCATCTATAATAATATATTTTTGCCTAATATATCCATGATACACATGTAATATTAATGTGAAAAATGTTATAAATAATCATAACTACTTTAAACATAGGATAGCTAGATTTGAGATCTGAAAAGCAAACTCGTAAGGAAATAATTGATATTAAATTACAGCAAGCTGGATGGATTGTATCCGATAAATCTCAGGTAATAGAAGAATTGGATATTTTTGTAGGTTTACCTGATGGTGTAAGAGAACCAGTAACACCTTACCAGGGCCATCAGTTTTCTGACTATGCTTTATTAGGAAAAGATGGTAAAGCTCTTGCAGTTGTTGAAGCAAAGAAAACATCCGTTAATGCCAAAGTTGGCCAGGAACAAGCAAAACAATACTGCGTTAATATTCAAAAAAAATATGATTGCGAATTACCTTTTTGTTTTTTTACAAATGGTTATGATATTTATTTCTGGAATTTAGGAAAGCAGATAGCTTTAAAGGTTTTTGGCTTTCCTACCAGAGATGATCTTGAACGCTTACAATATTTAAGAAAAAATAAAAAAGAATTAACCTATGAATTTATAAATACTAAAATTGCGGGACGTGATTATCAGATAAAAGCAATCAGAAATATTATGGAAGCTATTGAAAGGAATAAAAGAGAATTTCTTCTTGTAATGGCTACAGGAACAGGAAAAACAAGAACATGTATTGCTCTTGTAGATGCTTTAATGAGAGCAGGATGGATTCAAAGAGTATTATTTCTTGTTGATAGGATTGCTTTAAGGGATCAGGCTCTCGATACTTTTAAGGAATATATGCCGGATGAGCCACGATGGCCCAAAGTAGGAGAAAAAGACATAACAACGGATAGAAGGATTTATGTAACTACTTATCCAACTATGCTGAATATCATAAAAGACAAAGAAAATCCTCTTTCTACCCATTTCTTTGATTTGATTGTGGTTGATGAAAGTCATAGATCAATCTATAACACCTATATGGAAATATTAAATTATTTTCACTCATTGAAATTAGGCTTAACAGCAACACCAACAGACATTATTGATCATAATACCTTTCAGCTTTTTAAATGTGACGATGGTATTCCAACCTTTGCTTATACCTATGAAGAAGCTATTAATCATGAGCCACCCTACTTAAGCGATTTTCAGGTTCTTCAGATAAAAACCAGATTTCAGGAAGAGGGGATAAATAAGCGTACTGTCAGTCTGGAAGATCAGAAAAAATTAATTGCTGATGGAAGAGATATTGAGGAAATAAATTATGAAGGCTCTGAACTGGAAAAAAAAGTAACGAATAAAGGAACCAATGCTCTAATTGTAAAAGAATTCATGGAAGAATGTATTAAAGACCAAAATGGCGTTTTACCTGGAAAAACAATCTTTTTTTGTATAAGTAAAGATCATGCCAGAAGAATTGAAGATATATTTAATGATCTTTACCCTGAATATAATAGTGAACTTGCAAAAGTAATTACCTCTGAAGATCCAAGGGTTTATGGAAAAGGAGGTTTATTGGATCAGTTTATTAAAAATGATATGCCACGTATAGCAATAAGCGTTGATATGCTTGATACAGGAATAGATATTCGTGAAGATGTGAATCTAGTATTTGCTAAACCAGTATTTTCATATACCAAATTCTGGCAAATGATAGGTAGGGGAACCAGATTACTTGATAATGAAAAAAAGAAACCTTGGTGTACTGAAAAAAATGTGTTTTTAATTATTGATTGCTGGGACAATTTTAAATATTTTAAATTAAATCCCAAAGGAAAAGAAATTAAGCAACAATTAGCTTTACCTGTAAGATTATTTGGATTACGTTTAGATAAGATCCAGACTGCTCTTGAATTAAAACAAAGTGATATAGTTGCAAAAGAATCCAAAAAACTAAGAAAACTGATAGATGAATTACCAAAAGATTCTGTAGTAATTATGGATAGCCTTTCAGAATTACAACCTTTGGAAAATGAAAATTTCTGGATCAAACTGACAAAAGATAAAATTGAATTCCTCAGAGGTACAGTAAAGCCATTAATGAGAGTTCTTTCAAACAATGACTTTAAAGCTATGAAATTTGAAAAAGAGATTTTGGAAATTTCTTTAGCTCATTTAAAGAAAGAACAGAATAAATTTGATACTTTAAAGGAAGGAATAATTGAACAGATTTCAGAGCTTCCTTTATCGGTTAACATAATTTCCAAAGAAAAAGAATTAATTGTGAGTGCTCAGTCCAATTATTTCTGGGCAACTATTACAGAAGGAAAATTCGATGAATTAATAGAAAAACTATCCCCTTTTATGAAATATATTGAATCATTTTCCAGTCCTTTTACTGGAACTGTTAAACTTGATTTGAAAGACCTGATTTATTCAAAAGAAAATGTTGAGTTTGGCCCTCACCATGAGTCACTTGGTATAGCTAAGTATAAAGAATTAGTTGAACAGAAAGTGCTTGAACTAACTGCTTCAAATCCAATCCTTCATAAAATTAAAAATGGCGAAATTATTAATGAAAATGAGGCTTTGAGACTCTCTGAATTATTGTACAATGAACGCCCTAATATCACTATTGATTTATTAAGACGGGTTTATAAGAATCAAAAAGCACAATTTATTCAGTTTATTCGTCATATTTTAGGCCTGGAAATTTTAGAATCATTTCCTGATACAGTAGCCAGGGCTTTTGACAAATTTATTCAGGAACATAGTAATTTAACTTCCCAACAATTACAGTTTTTGGAAATACTTAGAACCTACCTTCTTGAACATGAGAAACTGGAAAAAAAGGATCTGATTAGTGCTCCTTTTACTAAATTTCATCCCAAAGGTATTAGAGGAATTTTTTCTCCACATGAAATTGATGAAATACTAAATTTAACTCAGAGGTTAGTAGCATAATGGATTTTGAAAGTCTAATAAATACAATTACCGAAGTAAATATTATCTTACAGGAAAATGCTGTAAGAGCCGTAGATAAATATTTAACGTTTCGTAATTGGTTAATCGGTTATTATTTGGTTGAGTATGAACAACAAGGAGAAGATAGGGCTAAATACGGAGCAAAGATTCTCCAGAAAATTTCTGAAAGGATAAACCAAAAAAGCTTATCCTACCGTAATCTTAAACTGTTTAGACAATTTTATCAGGATTATCCGCAAATTAGGCAGACACTGTCTGCCCAATTAAAAACCATTGGAAACAAAGACTTTGCAGTGATTAAAAATAATGTTTCTGAAAAAGGGCAAACCTTATCAGGAAAATCTTTACAAGTCGCACCAGATAAACTGCTTGATCGTTTAAGTTTTTCCCATTTTATCGAATTGATGAAATGTGATTCAGATTTAAAAAGAGTTTTTTATGAGGTTCAGACTATTAAAAATAACTGGTCGGTCAGAGAATTAAAAAGGGCCATGAATAGTATGCTTTATGAAAGAACCGGACTTTCTGAAAATAAAGAGGAAGTAATTTCCAAAGCTAATGATATCATGCCACTCTTACCTGCTGATACGATAAAAAATCCTTATCTTTTAGAATTTCTGGGATTGCAGGAAAAAAGTGAGTACAGTGAGAGTGATTTGGAGCAGGCTATTATAGACCATCTGCAAAATTTTCTGATGGAAATGGGGAGGGGGTTTTGCTTTGAAGCAAGACAAAAAAGAATTACATTTGATAATACCCACTATTATATTGACTTACTTTTTTATCATCGGATTTTAAAATGCCATGTAATAGTGGATTTAAAGTTAGGTGAGTTTTCTCATGCTGATGCAGGGCAGATGAATGTTTATCTAAATTATTTTAAAGAAAATGAAATGACTGATGGAGATAGTCCTCCTGTTGGACTTATTCTGTGTGCAGATAAAAATAATAGTCTGGTTAAATATGCCATTGGTGGTTTACCTCATGATATTTTCGTGTCAAAATACCTGATTGAATTACCTTCCCAGGAAAAGCTTGAAATATTTATAAAGCAAGAATTGGAAGAGTTTGAACGTTTATGAGATTGCCACAGACTTTACAAGTCTTCGCAATGACAAATGATAAATAGTGTCATTCCGAGAAGGCCATAGCTGACGTGGGAATCTAAAGGTATAAAAATAAAAGGAAACAGATAAAAAATGGCAAGCATGTTACAAAATGCCAAAATAAAATCATTAGTTGATAAATTATGGAATTTATTCTGGAGTGGTGGAATATCTAATCCACTTACAGCTATTGAACAGATTTCTTATCTAATATTTATGAAAAGAATAGATGATCTTGATCTGGACAAAGTTTCCAATGCCGAATTTACAGGAGAGCCTTATAACTCCAGGTTTGAAGGTGAATATAAATTACCGGGAATGTTTGATGAAAAAGGTAATCCGGTAAAAATTGATAAGCAAACTCTAAGATGGAGCCATTTTAAGCAGATGCCAAAGGCCGAAGAAATGCTTCTCCATGTTCAGACAAAAGTATTTCCTTTTATTAAGGATTTAAATAACGTTACTGTTGATGAAGCTCTTGAAAATTTAAAAAATGAAGGTATAAATGAAAAAGTAATAAAGGCTTTAAAACTATTATTAAGTGATAACCTTACTAAAAATGATTTTGAAAAATCTCTTTATAAATTAGATGTTTCGGATGTAGAAAAAGAGTTAGGAAAAATAAAAAAATAACTTATAAAATTTAATTGTCGGGGCGACCCGGCGGGTCGCCCTAACAGATATTGTTTTGTGATAAGTTATCTTTTAGAAATTACTTAATCATAAAATATCTGAAAAAAACTGAAGTATCTCCATTTACCAAACATATGGCAAATGCTGTTTTTATAATTCCTAAACCATCCTTATTAGTTGAAGCAATAAATATAATCGAGGAAATTTATGCGGAAATAGAAGTCGATTCTAAAAAAAGGGGGCATTCTTTTCAGGATATTCAGGGTGATGTATATGAAATGCTTCTCAGTGAAATTGCTTCTGCTGGAAAAAATGGGCAGTTTAGAACACCAAGACATATTATAAAACTAATTGCTGAATTAGTTGACCCAAAGTTGGGGAACAAAATAGCTGATCCGGCCTGTGTCACAGCTGGTTTCCTCCTGGGGTGGGGGCTTATCAGTACATAGTTACACAAAGTGATAAAAATAGAGATAAGATAGAGCCTGATGAAGATGGTTTCAGACGAAGCTCTGTAAGTGGTGCAATGCAGGAAAAAGCCCAAAATCTTTTAGAAAGTTCCTTATATGGTTTTGATATTGATACGACAATGGTTCGCTTAGGGTTGATGAACCTGATGATGCACGGTATTGATAATCCGAATATTGATTATAAAGATACCTTAAGTAAAGGTTATAAAGAAGAAAGTCATTATGATATAGTCATGGCAAATCCGCCTTTTACGGGGAATATTGATAAAGGGGATATCAATGAGGATTTGGAACTAGATACTACTAAGACTGAATTACTTTTTGTCGAAAGAATTTTTAATATGCTGAAAATGGGTGGAACTGCCGGGGTAATTATTCCACAGGGTGTTCTATTTGGTAGTGCTAAAGCTTTTGTAGAAGCGAGAAAGAAAATTATTGAATTCGCAGAATTAAAAGCGGTTATAAGTATGCCTAGCGGGGTATTTAAGCCTTATGCCGGGGTAAGTACAGCCATTCTGATTTTTACTAAAGGTGGAGATACTGAAAATGTCTGGTTTTATGAAATGAAAGCTGATGGTTACAGTCTTGATGATAAAAGGAATAAGCTTGATAATAATGGTGATTTGCAGGATATATTTGATAAATATAAAAATAGGAATCCTGAAAAAGATACTGATAGTACAGCTAAATGTTTTTTTGTGTTGAAGAAAGAAATTGTTGATAATGGGTATGAGTTAAGCCTGAATAAGTATAAGGATGAAGTATATGAAGAAACTATTTATGAGGAACCAGAAGTAATTCTTGATAAGTTAGTTTTTTTGGAAAGGAAAATAACTGAAAAAATTACCTCAATAAAAGGATTATTGTAATGTTATATAAAATAAAGGACTTAGTTACAGAAAAGATTTCAGGTGAGTGGGGTAATGAAGGAAATCCTGAAATTGGAGTTAAGGTTATTCGTACAGCTAATTTTACAAATGAAGGAAAAATAAATTTTAAAAATGTTGTGTATAGGAATATTGAGCAACAAAAAATAAAAGTAAAAAAACTAAAGTTTGGAGATATTATTATCGAAAAATCCGGTGGCAGTCCAGAGCAACCAGTTGGAAGGGTTGTTTTTTTTAATTTAAAAACCGATGAATCATTTTTATGTAATAATTTTACAACTATTTTAAGACCAAATAAAAAACTTGTATATCCTGAATATTTGTTTTATCAGCTTTATGGAAATTATAAAAGAAGAAAAACTCTCAAATATCAGAACAAAACTACTGGAATTATTAATTTAAAGTTAGATGATTATTTGGAAAGTAAGATAGATATTAATATTGATATAAACCAACAAAGAAAAATTCCCCAAATACTATCTGAAGTTGAGGATTTAATAACTCAGCGAAAAGAAAGTATTGCTTTGCTTGATGAACTGGTAAAAAGTACTTTTTTAAAGATGTTTGGAACAATAAATAAACCTCTATTTAAAACTAAATCTCTTGAAAAATTATCTTTGAAAATAACTGATGGAACCCATCAAAGCCCTAAATTTATAGACGAAGGGATTCCTTTTTTATTCGTTTCTAATATTGTTAATAATAAAATAAATTATTCAACAGACCGTTTTATTTCTGAAAAAGAATATAATGAATTGATTAAAAGAACTCCAATAGAAGTAGGGGATATACTTTACACCACAGTTGGTTCATATGGTAATCCTGCAATTGTAAAATCTTTGAAGAAATTTTGTTTTCAAAGACATATAGCATATATTAAACCAAATAATGAAATCATTAATAGTATATATTTATTTGGTGCATTAAAAAGTGAGTTTGTAAAAAGGCAAGTAGATAAGGCCGTTAGAGGTGTTGCCCAAAAAACATTAAATCTTTTTGAATTAAAAAAAATTCTTATACCCATTCCGCCAATGGAATTACAAAACCAATTCGCTCAAATAGTCGAAGAAATCGAAGAAATGAAAACAGATTATCAGAAAAGCCTGAAAGAACTGGAAAACTTATTTGGTGTCCTTTCCCAGAAAGCTTTTAAGGGTGAATTAGACCTGAGCAAAATGGAAGATATCATTCCAAACAGAGTGGAAGAATCTCAGACTAAGAATACTGAGATTGTCACGAGGAGTACCTCTCGCAATGACAGTTTTTCTAGTCAAAATAGTGGACAGGCAACAGTATTAAAGAAAGACTCTGGACAAGCCCGAGTGACGATTGAACCTGAACCTAGACAAGACATACCTATGAAAGATGTCATTCCGAACGAAGTGTGGGAATCTAAAAACTTATCGCAAAACAAAGATAATGAGATTGCCACGATGAGTACCTCTCGCAATGACCATGTTAATGAATCTTATCCTATGGATGAAAAAGGAAGAATAATCTATCCTGAAACTGATATCAGAAGTAAATTTCACCAGTCCCAGCCTTTAAAATATGATGAAGATGGAATTATTGACTACAGTATTCTTGATGGGAAAAAATTTAAATATGATAATCTCAGCTTTGAATACTTGCATGGAATAATAATGCAGGATCAACTAAAAGGCCGATTCAGCATAAAAGAATTATTAAATATACTAAAATATCTTGGTAAAGATAAACTACTTACAAGAGAAGAACTTCAGGAAGTAATTACAGGATTTTTAGAAAATAATCCTCCTTTTATTGAACAGATTTATGATTATCCTAATTCTGAACTTAAAAAAAAGGATATTAACCAAAGAGAAAAACAAATAATGTTTCAGGTTACAGATGCAGTTAAAAAGAGTTAAATTATTATCGTCCTTTCGTGGTTTACCAGAAGGCTATGAAATTAATTTTAATCCTTCATCAAAAAAAGAAGGAGCTTTTGAGCCTATATGCTTTGTTGGGCTAAACGGTTCAGGAAAATCTAACCTCCTGGAATTTTTATCGGAAGTTTTTTATTATCTGGAAACCTATCAAAAATCAGATAAAAAGCACCTTAATGACTTTAAAAATTATTTTTGCTTTGAGATTGAATATTTCTTACCACAAATTGCTTTTAAAAATTCAAGAAAAATTTGGGACGAATTAAGCTTTGTATGGGAAAGATATGCACATGATCCTTTTATCAGGATAATAAAAAATCAAACTGAATATCCGATAATTTCAGCTATCTTTAAAGATAAAGAAATAATGCTTTCAGAAAAAGAATATGATTTTATAGATTCTATCCTTCCCAAAAGAGTTATCGCTTATTCATCAGGTATGAACGAGCTAATAAGCAACCCTTTTATAAAAATTGATTTCGATTATCTGCAAGACTTTAAAAAAATCTTACAGTCACCACTTGAAATGAACCGACTCTTTTTTATGAATTATGACTCAAATAACCTTATAACAATCTGCAACTTTTTATTTGATAGTAAAGATTTTGAATTTACTGATTTTACTTCTGGTGGAACAACAGCAAGTGATTTGGGCGGTATTAATTTAGAACCTCTGAAAAAAGAATTAGGAATAAATGATTTAAAATCATTCTCAATTAATATTAAAAATATTAAGCTAAAAGATGATAATTCTTTAGATTTGCCATCAGAACTGGTTTTGGCAATTGAAAAATTAAAAAGATGCGCTACTTTTTATGATGAAACTACAATAACCAGGAAAAAAGAGAAATACAACGAATATAAGTTCTACTTTTGGGTTAATAAAGCAACTAAAGAAGCTTTCAGAGACACTTTTAACCATCCTTTTATCCTATACCGCCAGCTTTACTTTTTAAAACTATTGAATTTAAACTTAATAAGTAATGATTTGCAAAAGAGAATAAAAAGCCTTGATATATCAGCAAATCTTTCAGATATATTACCAAAACATGAAGCTGAAAAATTAGCTTTTTCAATAAATGATCTTAAATTTATAAAATCAGGCAAGGAAGTAACATATAAACAGCTCTCAGATGGTGAACATCAATTATTACAGGTAATAGGAACATTATTATTAATGGATACCGAAGGTACACTTTTTATTCTTGATGAACCGGAAACACACCTAAATCCTGAATGGAGAGCAAAATTCGTATCACTCTTAAACGAAAGTGTTACTAATAGCTCAAGGGAGCAGGATATAATTTTAACTTCTCATTCCCCGTTTATTGTCTCGGATTGCAAAAGGGAAAGAGTATTTATTTTTGAAAAAGGACAAGACCCATATAATCCTAAGATTAATACATCTGGTACCTCTGTCAGTATTTTAACAGAAGAAATATTTGGTAAAACAGAGACAATATCCGAACTCTCAATAATTGAGATTGAACGGTTAAGAAAATTACCGCTTAATACTCTTGAAGATATACAAATAGCAAAAGAGAAGTCACGCATTTTAGGAGAATCACCTGAAAAGGTCCTTCTGTTCAGAGAGCTGATTTTGAAAGAAAATGAGATAAAGAATGCTCAAAAATTATAAATATGTCGATTATGTACATTGTCGTTTACACGAATTTATAATTGCTTTTTTTAAGAGGATTGAATTTGAGACTAAACCTTTTGACATCAGTTTTTTTGAATCAGACTTTCAGGAAATAGTTAATAGACACAGAACAATTTTAAAAAACAGATTTAAACAAATTTATGAAAAAATACAGCTATGGACACAAACACAGCGTTCACAGTTTATTACACAAATAGTTGAAAGTAATGATATAGAAAATATTTGTAATGGAGCGTTTACACCGTTAAATGTTTCTCAAATACACCCAGATATCAGAGTTTTGGTTAAAGACTTATTTGATGATCTATATAATCAGGTTTTAGACGGTAAACCATTTAAAAAGGAATTCAATACTAATTTAAGAAAACATTTTGAAGAGTTTAGGGATCAAAATAAAGAAATTACACTTTGCCCGATCTGTGGAATTGGCGAATTAAAAACAAAATTTGATAAAACCAGAGATCAATATGACCATTATTTACCAATATCAATTTACCCACTTTCATCAGTTAATTTTAAAAATCTTGTGCCAATCTGTAAGGAATGTAATTCTTTAGATGTAAAAGCTCATAAGGATATTATTAATTTAGTCTCAAACGGGAAACTTTTTTATATTTATGATACAAGCCATAAAGGTATTAGCATTAACTTAAAAATTGCTAAGGATGACTCTAAAATTGAAAATATTCAATGGCAAATAAATTTTTCAAATCCAGATGGAAAAATAGATGAAATTAAATCATGGCAAGTAATCTATGATATTGATAATAGGTATATTGGTTTTATAACAGGGCGAATTGAAGGCTGGTATAAATCTTATTGGCAATATAAAAATAGTAGTATATTGAATTTTATGAATGATAGCCAGAAAGATATCTCATATTTTACTTCACTGGAAATTGATAATGAAAATTTTTTAAATTTTCTAAGACTTCCCTCTTTAAATACTTTTATTACAGGTTCAATTTTATTAAAAGCAGAAATTGAGATGAAAAATTATTCTTAAATAAAACTTTTTATTTTGTTTTCAGTGTAGTATGGAAATATCATATTTTAGATTTGGCTAATTTTTTTGCTACTATACTTGAATAAAACATTATCATGATAACGAAAAATAAATATTTTAATTTACTTAAATAAAAAAATGAAGTAATATAGTTTTACAATAAAATTTATGAAATTTCTATTATCAGGATCAGGCATATGAATAAAATTAAACCCGGTTTTTTTATTTTATTTTCAGTTATTCTTATCAATACAGGCTGTACTAAAACTGAAGTTACACAAAATCAAACTGCTATTGAAACTGCTCAAAATACTAAAAAAGAAGATAAATATACTTTTATTTCCCCTTCCTCTATGACTTTAAGCAAAGGTCAGATGTTTAAATTTAATGCGAAAATTCAACTAAAAGATGGCACTTTATCTAAAAATATAATGTGGAGTACTACTAACCCTTATGTAATTCAAATGGGATATGATGGCTGGGTTACTGCTATGAATGAAGGTTATGCATCAATCACTGCTACTGCCAGAGAGGATTATTCCAGACAGGCTCATGGCAGTGCTAATGTTGTTAAATACGATGAGTCCAGTAAAAAATAAATAGACTATTTTTGCTGTGTTGTTGCAGGTAATGAAAGTATAAATTCATCCCAGACAGAATCAACTGCAAATTTTCTTTTTTTGTAATTTGCATTTAAGAATTTGTAAATATCATTTTCAGGAGTCAGAGAATTTCTAAATGGCATAAAAATTGACAGGCCATTTGCAGAGCTTCCCAGTGAGTCTTTGGCGTGTATCGTAAAATTCTTTTGTGCTGTTCTCACTCTTTGAATTACTTCCTTAATTGCACTAGACTTTACTCTTTTTTCCAGCTCACTGGTAAACCGCCATAAATCCCTCATATGTTCAGTCCTTTTTTCAGGTGTTTGCAAACCTTTTATAGTTGATACTGCATCATAAGCGGATAATATTTCGTCTTTTTCTGTATTCAGTGAATTCTTAAGGGTTAAAGCTAATTGGTTAATAGCTGTTTTAAGCTCATCAATTTTGTCCATATTAAACGCTGCAAATGTTGTATAACCATCACTTGCTCCTGTTTTTCCATGACCCTGAATTGCCATTTGATAAGCAATTTCGTTAGGTTCTGTATTTTTTGCGGTAAGATCTTCAAACATTTGAGTCATTACAATATTAGAGTTCTCTTTTGAGTAAGAAACATCTTCAGAAGCAAGAACAAATTTTACTACTCCTCGTAAATCGTATAGTGCTTCCATATTTCCCATCAGGCATGCTCTAAAATATACCAAATCAAGCTTTCTACCTTTCAATCCCTGTTTTAAAGCTTCAGAAAATTTTTGTGGTGTAATCAGATGAATATTTTCTTCTTTTGCCAGAGGTTTGGCCATTAAATCCGTTTGGTGGGCATCCATTCCTATACCAAAAACACCACCACCATGAGTATAAATCTGTAAATATTTTCTTTTGCCCGGAAAATTATCAAAAGTCCATTCAACAATTCTGGAAAAAAGCCTTGGGTTATTTGATTGTACCTCAGTTACACCGTCTGCCAGGAAACTATATGGTGATTCAAACTTTTCGGCCTCTTTACCCCCCTGTAAATAATAAAGCATAGAATCGCCAATTTTTCCGCCATCCCTAAAAACAATATTATGGACATTTTTTTGCTGTATATCATCCATCATCAATAGCATTTTCCCTGACCAGGGGCTTTGATGAGCTTCATCATCATTCATCAGATAGGTTAGTTTAACAGCTAATCGTTCGCCTTTTGCTTTTGGTAAATTAGGGGAGATATGAAATGTTTCGTATACATTTCCCCCTATGTCTTCACGTGATTGTGATTGATATATTGAGTTTTCCTGGTTTAAAGTTGTATTCACCTCTGAATTACAGTTATTTAAAAGTAATAAACTTGAAAATGCCAAAAGGCCTTTTTTAACAAGATTCACGGAAAACCTCCAATTATTTATGGGTTCATTATACCCGGATCCATTTTTTTTTAACATCTAATTCATGAAATGTAATTTGTATAATGCTATTTTCTCCAAAAAAAAATGCCCCTCATGGGCATTTTTTTACTTAAAATCTATGAACTACTTTTTGAAAAAATACTTTTAACTTTAGAAACTACTTTTTTGTACCAGGGAACTTTTGGTGGAGGAGCGGAAGGTTCTGCCGATGGAGCAACACTTGGAGCAATTTCTGGTAAAGCACCCATCTCTTCAGAATTCATTAATTTATCATCTGTTGCACCAGCAGCAGGACTACCTGCAGTTGCTAATTTACTATTTGCTGTTGAATTAACTGCTTTTTCAGGAGCATTATTTGGGCTAACTGTACTTACATCAGGACTTTCCGGCAAACCTGTATCATTAGCCTGAACTGCTGGAGGTGCGGGTTGTTCTACCTGCTGTAAAGCCGGATTAGGTGGCAATTGAGCTGTCTGTTGTACATTTTGTTGAGGAAACGGAGGTGGAACAAAATTTTGTTTTTTTCCGCAGCCTGTTGATAGTATTGAAAATAAAGTTATGCCTAAAACGAAATAAGGTAATCTTTTCATTTTTTTTCTCTCTCTAAACTATAATCTCCTTAAAAATATTTATCTGAAAAAAAATTACAATCTTGCTAGTCAAAGGTTATGTTAAATTTATATATAAATTAAATATTAGATAAAATAATGCTAAGAAAAAATAAATATTTATTAACCTTAAATTTTCTTTGAAAAAATTAAGTAATTAATTTATTGCAAATTAAAAAGTTTTACTCCTTCACCTTTACCTATATTTAAAGATTTGATAAAATAAAATAAATTGTCTAGTGTCTGAAAGAAACTTCATTTAATATTTTTGGATAAATTTTTTAATAAAATATGAAAAAAACAGGTAATCAACAATTAATTAATAAAGCAGGAATTATTGTTACTGCTGTGGTTTATAGTTTTGCTATGAGTTGTTCAACTATAAATACAAAAACTGAGCCTCTTAAAAATCCAATTTTTGCTCAAAATTTATCAACCTCCCGTGATGGCTTACTTTCACCAATTGCCCAAAAAGTCTTTGAGCGGATCAATGATCCAAATTTTACTAAAGAATCAAATGCGACCATACCGAAAGATTCATATCTGACTTTTGGTAATAAATTTATAAAACCTCTTGTTGATGGAACTCAAATATTTCCTGGCTTTAAAGAAATAATCTCTAAAGCAGAACATGAAGTAAAACTTGTTTCTTTTGAATGGAATGATAAAACAGATGCTGCCCGTGTAATAGGAGAAGGCCTAAAACTTGCTGAACAAAATATTCCTGCTGGTAAAAAACTTGCTGTAAAAATTATTATTGATCAGGTCAGAGAACAAGGAAATAAGGTAATTAAAGCTCTTTTAAATTCCAGAAAAAACTGGAATCTAGATCCAAATAAAATAGATCTGGATCTGGCAGTACATCCCCATACTGCTTTGGGTGCAATCCATACAAAATATCTGGTTGTTGATGGAAAAAGTGTAATTATTACCGGAGCCAATGTTCAGGATGTTCATAATTTTACACCTGATATATGGCATGATACTGGCTATAATATCGAAGGCCCAATTGCCAATTCTATTCAAAAAGATTTTGAACAGGCCTGGGAAAATGATTCTAAATATCTTACCTGTACCGAACCTGAGTCAAGCGAACAGTGTACTGATGGTGATCCAAACTTACACCCTCATGCTCCTGTAAAAATTCTGGCAACTCCTTTTAATGACGGGTTTCCAATTATTGCTCTGACAAAGTCTGCAAGAGAGCTTTTTAATAAAGACATTGCAAATCCTCTAGATCAGGGATGGCTTGCTGCAATGGAAAATGCCCAAACTTATATCAATATTGAAACTCCAAATATTAATGCTGCTGGTTTTCAGGATGCTGTTGTTGCAGCTGTAAAAAGAGGTATTTTGGTAAAAATTATCACAGGCAAAGGTTTTAATGATGCTTCTGAAAATCTTCCCACTCAAGGTGGTAAAAATTCTGAAATTGTAAAAAAACTACAAAAACAGATTACTAAAGAAGCTTTTGATATGAGGGGCAAATTACAATTTAGATGGTATAGCAAAACTGGTAACTATCCGGTTGATGGTAATAAAGCAAATGCCAGCCATACAAAATATATGAGTGTTGATGGTAAGATTACTATTATTGGTTCGGGTAATATGGATACCCAGACATGGAAACAATCAAGAGAGTTTAACTTTCTACTTGATGAACCAAGTGTTACAAACACAATTGAAAATGCATTTTTTAATAGTGATTGGCAAAGAGCTATTCAGATACCATACTAAATTTATCTTCTAACTTCTAAAAAAAATTTATTGCTGAAAAAATTATTATATAATTTAATAATATTCCAGATAATAAATTTTTTGATTTTTAATAACAGGATATTTTATGCTTTCATATAAAAGTATTGATGGTTGGTTTGATTTTGAACAGCTTTATTTAGATGTTTTTAACTACCATTGTCATTACAAAAATAAGGATAATTTACATTTTGTCGAAGTTGGCGCATGGCTTGGTAAATCAACATGTTTTCTGGCTAATCTGATAAAACAAAGCGGTAACGGTAAAAATATAAAATTTGACGTAGTTGACTGGTGGCAAGGTTCACTTACTGATTATGAACATAATAATTTTGCTGATGATGTTAATAAAATTCCTGATTATCCCTATAGAAAATTTTTGAACAATATGCGAAAAGCTGGGGTGATAAATTATATAAACCCTATAAAAATGCGCTCTGAAGATGCTGTTAAAAATTATTTAAACGAATCGCTGGATTTTGTATTTATTGATGCATCCCATGTTTATGATGAAATAAAACATGATCTTGAAATATGGTATCCAAAAGTAAAAAATGATGGCATTTTTGCGGGTCATGATTATACCCATAACCACCCTGATGTAGTTCGTGCAGTAAATGAATTTTTTCATAATATAAACAAAAAATTTATTTCTCATGGTAATGATGGCGATTTGGGGGGGTCATGGCTTCATGTAAAATCTGAGGATTTTAATTATGCTTTCAATACTATGCAAACAATTGAGCAATCTATGGAAAATATGGAGACCTGGAAAAAAAAGCTGGAAGAATGGGAAAAGATGAAGGGTAATTAAATAAATCTGGCTCAAATTCAAAAATTTCAAAAAGTTCTTTTGACCAGGTTATCTCTTTTGTTAATAAATAAAATTCCAAACTGGCAATAGGAGGTAATTAACATTGCAGATCCCATTACTTAGCGATATTGGCATTATTTTTGGTCTTTCAACTATTGTTATTCTTTTATTCCATAAGCTTAAGGTTCCTGCTATAATTGGCTTTCTGCTTACAGGTGCTCTTGCCGGACCTCATGGGTTTGGATTTATTCATGGTTTGCATGATGTTGAAATGCTTGCTGAAATAGGCATTGTTCTCTTACTTTTTACAATTGGTATCGAATTTTCTCTGGAAAATCTATTACGTATAAAGACTTCAGTCCTTATCGGTGGTTCATTACAGGTTTTATTAACAGTCGCAGCAGGGTTTGGTCTTTCTCAATATGCTGGTTTTCCTTCTGGTCAGGCTATATTTATTGGTTTTTTACTTTCTTTGAGTAGTACTGCTATTGTTTTAAATCTACTTCAGGGAAAAGCAGAAGTAGATACTCCTCATGGCCGGGTTATTTTGGCAATACTGATTTTTCAGGATATTATTGCAATACCGATGATGCTTATAGCTCCTTTTCTTTCAGGTACAAAACCTGCTTCCGGTGAGCCGATTTATATTCTTCTTATAAAAATATTATTTATTATCGGGTTATTAATCTTAAGTGCAAGATATCTTATACCAAAGCTTTTGTATCAGATAGTAAAAACCAGAATAAGTGAGTTGTTCCTGTTAAGCCTGATCGGAATTTGTATTGGTGTGGCCTGGTTAACCTCCAGTATGGGATTATCACTTGCCCTTGGTGCTTTTATTGCCGGATTAATCATTTCCGAATCAGAATACAGCCATCAGGCTCTTGGGTATATTCTTCCTTTCAAGGATATTTTTACCAGTTTCTTTTTTGTATCAATTGGAATGCTTCTAAATACAAGCTTCTTTTTTGGAAATGTTGGAACAATTCTTTTACTTACTCTTGTGGTTATGATCATAAAATATTTTATTGGTAGTTTATCAACAGGTCTTTTAGGTTACTCTCTCCGTACTGCAACATTAGTTGGTATCTCTATCTCACAGGTTGGTGAATTTGCTTTTGTTCTTTCAAAAGTTGGTGTTGATTATAAATTACTAGATGATAAAGCTTATCAGTTATTTCTTTCAGTTTCGATTTTGACGATGGCAGCGACTCCATTTGCAATAAAATTCTCAAACTATTGGGCCGATTTCCTAATGCGTTTACCTATCCCTTCAAA
>CAYRDV010000071.1:0-19851 GCA_964422885.1 uncultured Candidatus Sericytochromatia bacterium | reverse complement strand
CCTTAAAAACCCCGCACCCCGGACTAGAAGTCCGAGGAATTCTGTTGATTAAATATTAAAAAGAATAAATTATCAGGGTTTTATACCAATTTCGGGGAACTTTTTATTCAATATATTGATAATATGAAAGGCCTTTTGAAAGAAACTCTTGAGCAACCTACATCTTATAAATTACTGGCAGAAAAAGTAAAAATAGTAAATGGTGATGGCGATTTAGGTCAGCCAAATCCCTGCCTTGATATTATTAAAAAGCTAAAACACTTTGATAAAATCCCTAAAGAAAAAAGAGTTAAGTTAATGCTAAAGATTGAAGAAATAAAGGTTTTACTTGCCAGTTAAGCTATATTTGTAAAGAGATAAAAATCTAACCGAAACGTTTCGGTTAGATTTTAAAAGAAGATAAAACAGGTGTTTTTACAATTTAATATTAGGTTTTTTGTTTCGCTTGAGCGATTATTTGATTGAGATTTATCATTTATATGAGGAAATCCATCCCCAGCCCTTCCTTTACCAAAGGAAGGGAGTTAAGAGATTGGCCTAAGAGGGAAAGACTCAAACAGGTAATAATGAGTCCGTTAATTCTTTTCAATAGCTTTGATATTGAACATTAGTTTGAGTATTTCCAGTTGGTTACGAAATCTTTATATGTCACGATAAGACTCATGGGCCAATCATGGGAAGAAAGAATATTGTTTTTATCAGTGTTTATCTTTTAATCCGTTTTATCCGTGATGTCAATTCTTGAAGTCCCCTCCTTGGAAGGAAGGGGATTGAGGGGAGGTTCAAAATATATTTATCATAATTTTTTAAAATACCCCTTAATTGTATTGATTATATAGCTTTGTTCTTCTATGGTTAATTCAGGAAAAACCGGTAATGATAAAACTTCTTTTGCAGCTTTTTCCGCATTAGGAAAATCTCCTTCTTTGTAGCCCAAATGCTGGTGAATCTTCTGCAAATGTAATGGTACAGGATAATAAATCATTGTCTGAATACCTTTTTCATGCAAAAACATTTGCAAATCATCTCTACCATTCAAAACCCTGATAGTATATTGATGATATACATGAAAAGCGTTTTCCAGATTTTTTGGAGTAACAATGCTATCAAATTTAGAAAAAGCTTGTGTGTATGTTTCGGCAATTTTTCTGCGTTTTTCCGTCCATGAATCCAGATACTTCAGCTTAACATTTAAAATTGCTGCCTGAATTGTATCAAGGCGGCTGTTGATACCAAGTAACTCATAATGATATTTTAATTTTGAGCCATGCTGACTAAGTATCCTTACTTTTTCCGAATATTCCTGAGAGTTTGAAATCATCATCCCGGCATCACCATAGGCTCCCAGATTTTTACTGGGAAAAAAACTGAAGCATCCGATATCGCTTATCGAACCAACTTTTTGCCCTTTATATTTTGCCCCGATTGCCTGAGCGCAATCTTCGATTACTTTAAGATTATATTTTTTGGCAATCGCTAAAATTTCATCCATCTCACAGGCCTGACCGAAAAGATGAACTGGTAAAACAGCTTTTGTTTTTGAACTTATTCTTTCTTCAATTTTTGCAACATTGATATTAAATGTCTCTGCATTTATGTCTACAAAAACAGGTATTGCCCCAATCTGTTCAATGACTTCAGTAGTAGAAATAAAAGTAAAAGGTGTAGTAATAATTTCATCACCTTTTTCAATACCACAGCTTTTTAAAGCTAGCAGCAAAGCATCAGTGCCGGAATTTAAGCCAACAGCATAATTTACACTACAATATTCTGCAATATTTTTTTCCAACTCGGAGACAGGTTTTCCATTTATGAAATTTGCTGAAAGCAAAACATCTTTTATTGCCTGATCAATTTCAGCTTCTAAATTAAGATACTGGCGTTTTAAATCTAGAATAGGAATCATTAATTTGCATCATCAGGAAGATTATAGGTTTTTCTCAGTTGAGCATTGTATTTTTCAGCAGCACTTCTTGCTTCTTCAATATTTATTATATGATCTGCTTCATCAGAAATAACCGGACTTAAGGCGTTTCCGGCAATCAATAAAGCCAGACCACCAGCCAGTCCGCCAATCCCATAAAGAAAGCCGTTATTTACTTTAATAATATCGGAAACAAAAACACCGCCTAATAATCCCAAAGCAATACCTCCAAGCATTAAGCCTGAGCCGATGCTTTGTTTGGCTTCAGCTAGTTTCAACCTTTCAGTAGCAATATTTTCATTATTTACCAGCTTTAAAAGCTGCATATCTGTAAGTTCAGTATTTATCCCCTGAACAATCTGCCATTTTCCCGCCTCATTCCTGACAGTAATTCTTTCCATTTTGTAATGCCAGAGATTAATTTCCTGTTTTGTCATCTTCTTTGTTTCTTCATACTGATAGAGCTCGTCAGCAGCAAGAACAGGAGTATTAAACAAAAAGCCGAAAAGCAAAAGAATTGTGATTATTTTAGCCATTAAAATTTACCATCTGATTTGGCCTGTAAAAAGCCATTTATAAATAAATCAATCTCACCATCCATTATAGCTTGAACATTACTGGTTTCAACATTTGTCCGATGATCCTTAACCAGGCTGTAAGGATGAAATACATATGATCGAATCTGATTACCCCAACTTGCTTCCGAATAACCGCCCTTCAATTCGGCAAGATATTTTTCATTTTCTTCAACTTGTTTTTGATATAATTTTGCTTTTAAAATTTTCATCGCATTTTCTTTATTCTGATATTGGGATCTTTCATTCTGGCAGGTAACAACTATTCCACTGGGAAGATGGGTGATCCTCACAGCAGTTTCCACTTTATTTACGTTTTGACCACCTGCACCGCCAGCTCTGTAAGTGTCTATTTTTAAATCATTGGGATTGATATCAAGCTCAATATTCTCTTCAATTAAGGGAGTTACTTCTACCGATGCAAAAGAAGTCTGCCTTTTTCCATTAGCATTAAAGGGAGAGATACGGACAAGACGATGCACCCCTTTTTCTGCACTTAGTTTTCCATAAGCGTATGGGCCATTAACAATCAGGGTAGCACTTTTAATACCGGCTTCATCGCCGGATGATAGGTCAACAAGCTCAGACTGGCAATGATGATCCTCGATCCAGCGAGTATACATCCTAAGTAGCATTTGTGCCCAATCCTGGGCATCTGTACCACCTGTACCGGCATTTACAGTAAAAATTGCCGGGCTTTGATCATATTCACCGCCAAGGGTTCTTTCCAATTCCCAGTCATTTAATTCATTTTCCAGGTATTTTAAATCCTGGGTAATTTCACTTTCAACAGAGTCATCATTTTCTTCAATACCCATTTGGATTAGGACTTCAAGATCCTCTGATTTTTGTTTTAGATTATTGGCCCGATCATAGGTATTTTTTTGCAGGGCCAACTCCTGTAATACTTTTTGGGCATTTATATTATCGTTCCAAAAATCAGCCTGGGTAGACTGATTTTCCAGATAAGAGATATTATTTTTTAATTGTTCAAGGTCAAAGAGACCTCCTTATATTTTCCAGTTTATTTGTAAGCGAGTTTAGTTTTTCTTTTGAGTCGACTAAAGTCATGTTTTTATAACTCCGTTCAGGTTTAAATTTCCAAAAACAAATTTAATTATAATTTTAGTATAAATGTTGTTTGATTGGTTGGATATTTTGTTTTTCCAATTAGGCAAAATTGAGGTTGCTTTTCTTTTTAAAATAATTTTTTGGGGATAAGCGTTGATTGGTTAGGAAATGTTTTCTTTTAAATCCTCCCCCAACCCCTCCTTTAATAAAGGAGGGGTGATAATTGACCAAAATTAGGAATATTAAAACAATTGGTAATGAGTTCAATAATTATCTTCAAAAACTAACATTTATCTCATTAGTTTTCACATTCCCGGTTTATTGATATTCATTATTAATAACGAGGGTCTCAGATGGTCAATGAAGAATAAAGCCCACAATATTCTTTCTTCCTATGATTGGCCCATAAGTCCTATCGTGATAAATGATACAATTTTATAAGTATAAATAGCTAAAGAAAAACAAATGAATCATAATAATATTGAAAAACTGATAAAAAACCTTGAATCAATAATCAGAGGAAAACCGGAAATAATCCGGTTGCTTATCCTTACAATATTAGCCAGAGGCCATATTTTACTTGAAGACATACCAGGAGTCGGTAAAACAACCCTGGCAAAAGCACTTGCCAAATCAATAAATGGTAAATTCAGCAGAATCCAGTTTACTCCTGATCTTTTACCAACAGATATTGTTGGTTCACCCATATACAATCCTAAAGAAGGAACTTTTACCTTTAAACCCGGCCCGGTTTTTACCAATATACTCCTCGCTGATGAAATAAACAGAGCTTCTCCAAGAACACAGTCCAGCCTTCTCGAAGCTATGAGTGAAGCCCAGGTAACAGTTGAAGGTAATTCATATAAGCTTGAACAGCCTTTTTTGGTAATAGCCACCCAAAACCCGATTGAATTTCATGGAACCTATCCTTTACCTGAAGCACAGATGGACAGGTTTGCAGTCCAGCTAAGCATGGGTTACCCGGATAAAGAAGAAGAGTTAAATATATTGTATGCCCAGGAAAGAACTCACCCATTAGAATCACTTGAACCTGTAATGGATGGAAATATTTTATGCGATCTGCAAAAGGAAGTTTGTGAAACTAAGGTTGATAAAAGTATCGCCCGTTACCTTTTAAATATTGTTGAAGAAACAAGAAAACATCCTTATATCAAGCTTGGCGTCAGTCCAAGGGGCTCACTGATGTTTTTTTCGATGATCAGAGCTTCTGCATTTATGAACGGAAGAGATTATTGTATCCCTGATGATGTAAAATCTACAGCTACTTTTGTTTTATCGCACAGAATAATACTGGAAACCAAAGCAAAATACTCCGGTATAAAAAAGCAGGACATAATATCTGAAATTGTTGCCAAAATAATTGTTCCAAGATGAATACATTTTCAGAACAACTGGAAAAAGTTTTAAAGAAAAGGTCCTGGATAAGATATCCTCTTTATCTGGTGCAGGATTTTCTTACTCCTGTAGGCAGAATATTTATTATCTGTACTATGTTATCCGCGCCTTTAAGCTTTGTTGCTATCAATACCACAGCTTATTTCTTTTTTACTATGATTACTTCAATACTAATAACCGGATTCATTATTAACTTTATCTATCGCCCTGACATATCATGTACAAGATATTTGCCAGGTCTGATGGAAACAAATAATCCGATTAGTTATCAGGTCCATTTAGTAAATAAAGGGAAAAGAAATGCTTATTTACTAAAGATAAAAGAAGTTTTCTGGTCAATAAATATTACCTTTGACAATAATGACCCTGTAGAAATCATTACAACAGGAAACGCAAAAATTTCTGAGGTTAAATTTACACCTAAAAAAAGAGGAATTTATTATTCTGATGGGATAATTATCACTTCAAGCTTTCCTTTTAATTTATTTAACTGGGGAAAATTTATTCCATCACCAGGAAAAATTGTAGTATTTCCATCTTATCAAAGGTTAGAGAGTTTTGAAATTTCTCTGGGTCGAAAATTTCAGCCGGGAGGTATTGCTTTATCTTCAAATGTCGGTGATTCAACTGAATTTATCGGTACAAGAGATTATGTATCTGGAGATAATCCAAGACATATCCACTGGAAATCCTGGGCAAGAACCGGAAAACCTGTCGTTAAGGAATTTCAGGAAGAATATTTTGTAAGGCTGGCGATGATTTTGGATACTCAGGCAACTAAAAGCAAAAGTTTTGAAGAGGCCTTATCAATGGCAGCATCTATTGCTGATTATCTTTCAAGATATGATTATATAATTGATATTTTTGCTACTGGTAATCAAATCCATCACTTTCAGGCAGGAAGGGCTCTGGCTCACTTTGATAATATTCTGGAACTGCTGGCCTGTATTGAACCAGCAAAAAATGTTGATTTCAGAGAGCTGTTTGCCAGCTTGTCCATACATCTTGCCAATCTTTCAGCGATATTTTTTATCTTTCTGGATTGGGATGAACAAAGAGAACAGATTATCAGGGAACTGCTGGAAAATGGCATTGGCGTAAAAGCATTCGTTTTTAGTGAAAAAACAACTAAAGCAATTCCTGTCGAATTAAGTGAAATTGTAAAAATTAATCTATAATCTTATTGATTCTAAAAAGTCTTTTACGTGGGCTACAGAATCTTCCCAGGTAGCGATATTTTCCACTTCTTTAAGAAGACCTTGTATTGCTTCTTTGGTTTCAGGATTTGTCCCAGGATTATTTAGTATATTTAAAAGAAGGGTTTTGGCAAAATAATATTTATCCGCTTCATCAATATTATTTATTGAATTAGCAATAAAATTTACAAAAGCTTTTCCTGAGTTTAAATCTTTATCCTTAAAATTAACCATTGTTCTGAATAAACCATCAGCCAGAATACTTTTACTGGACTCTTTTTCCAGATTATCAATAATTGAGGCCGAAGTGGTAATTAAAAATATTGCTTTGGCATTAGGTACTTCCAGCAATTGTTTGAAAATTTCATTTTTAAAATAATAATCTGAATAAGCCTGTTCATCAGCTACATCAGCAGGTTTATTTGCTAAAATATTTCTGGCGAATCTACCCAAAACACCAAGCTCAGGGTTATTTCTGACTACATTGCTGGCACGAACTTTTTTCTGTGTTCCGGGGGCATATTTGTAGCTTTTATTTTCTTTTAAAGAACTATTAGTATTTAATGAAATATTATCCGGACCTATTGTCTGAGGAAAATCTGAAATATCACTGGCACATCCTGAAAATGTAATTAAAAATAATGATATCAGTAAACTCTTTTTCATTTTTTTTCCTCTAAAATCTAAATTAATTTCTCCGCTCTAAGTAGTAAAATTATAGAATTAATATTAACTATCTTTCTTCAATTTATTTAAGTTTAGTTTATTTTTGAGTTATTAATTATTAATGAAAGTTGAACGACCTCCTTTAAGTCTGCTTCTTATTGCAATACCAGCAATGGTAGTTTCGGCAGTCACAAGTAATACATATATCACGGCTATACCAAGTCTGCTCATGATCATAGTTTCTTATTATGTGTCGTTTTATTTTAAAAGGAACTCTTATAATTCAACTATTGCCTGTCTGGGTATATTTGGAGCAGCCTTATTAATCCATCTTTTTATAATTACTGATTTAGCTACCGGAAATGGGCCTCACATAATGGCAGCCTCAGTAATTGTTTTAATGGTATATCTCTGGTATTATCAGAATCCTAAATTGTCAGGCAATTTAATTATTCTCTTATCCCTTCTGGTAATAATTTTTACCGGAAATAACTTTGATGACGATAAAAGCCCTTATAGTAATCTGATTATTTTCTTAACTCCAGGCATAATTTATTTTTTATTACCAAAGCAAAAAAAACTATTATCCAAACAAAATTTACTTATATTAGCCATTTCGTTAATATTTATTTATTTATTAAGTTTTTCATTAAATAAGCTTCTATTTTTTGCAGAAAACAGGTTAAATAAGCTACTGGAAAATTCAGGGAATTTAAGTACATCTTCAAGAGTTGGTCTTTCAAATCAACTGGACATAGACTCACAGGTAAAATTAAAAAACTCACTAAAACCGGTAATTCTTCTTGAATCAACAAAAAAAGTAAATTATCTGAGAGCAGAAGTGCTAGTAAGCTATTACCGAAAAACCTGGCTACCTTTGCAGTTTGAGGCAAAAGAACCTTTTAAATTTAATTTCAATAATAAACAAATTTATAGCTATAATTCCCAGACTTCAGAGCAATTAATACACTCTAAAGAAATTAAATATGGTAAACTTAAGCTTTTGGAAAAAAATAATAATTTTCTGCCATTACCTTCTTTTACCAGAGCAATTACTGATAAAAACCTTTATATAAAACCATTTAATATTATTGAAAACAACAGTTCCAACAGAGTATTTGATTTTTATGGGATAAAAAAGGACTACATAATAGCAAAAGATTTTGATAATAATCAGATAGATATTTCCAGTGAACTTTCAAAAAAATTAAAACCTCTGGCAGTAAGTCTGACTAAAAATATCAAAGGTAATATGACAAAAGCCAAGTCAATAGAAGACTACTTTCATACAGATTATACCTATTCACTTGATGTAAATTTTGATGCTGATGAACCTATTGTTGATTTTGTTTTGAATAAAAAGAAAGGCTTCTGTGCTCATTTTGCTTCAGGCATGGTCCTTATGCTACGCAGTATTGGCATACCATCACATCTGGTAAGTGGTTATATAGTAAGTGAATTTAATTCTTCTTTTAATGCTTATGTAATCAGAGAAAAAGATGCTCATGCCTGGGTAGAAATTTATGATGATACTGACAGACAGTGGAAAACATTCGATCCTACACCGATTAGTCAAATGAATGCATATCTGGGAAATAATAAAGGAAATAATTTTAGCCTTTATTTTAGGCTATTTATTTTAAAAATCAGAGAGTTTTTTGGCAGCTTATCTATTACCTCTCTAACAAACCCGATAAATTTACCTGGTTTATATTTACTTTGTGCTCTTTTCATAATTTACCTTATTTATAAAAAATACAGGGAAAAAGCTTTTAGTAAAATGGAAACTGAAAAAGATCCGGAAGCAGAAATTCTTGTTAAAAAATTTCAAAAATTATTAGAAATAAATTACCTTAAGTTTCCTGACACAATGACTTTTGGGGAACTTAAAGATAAAATAGATCAGTCTATTGATATAAAAGAAAATTTACGCAACCAACTGATCGAAATTATTAATGGTTATGAAGAGTATAGATACTCAGCAAATAGATCAAAAGAAGATTTTAAAAA
This sequence comes from uncultured Candidatus Sericytochromatia bacterium, assembly GCA_964422885.1. Lineage (GTDB taxonomy): Bacteria > Cyanobacteriota > Sericytochromatia > UBA7694 > JACMQJ01 > CAYRDV01. Next base: position 10,993 of record CAYRDV010000071.1, on the reverse strand, counting down.
TCTGGAAATAATGATGGAAAGTATAAAGTAACTCCTTTTATAACCTTGTTTGCTTTAGCCAGTGATATTCTGGTATTATAAATCTGAATATTAATACTTAATCTCCGGGAACTTAATGTTATGTTAAAAAGACATGCTGACGGGCGGGTAGAGCTCGAATCTGATGATGAAATAAAACAATCTCCGCTATATAATGAAGATCTCGCTCCTGTTAAAGTAGCAGACAGAACATGGAATACCTATAACTATGCTGCTTTATGGATATCAATGGCACATTGTATCCCGACCTATATGTTGGCTTCAGGTCTTATAGGAGCTGGGATGAGTTGGGGTCAGGCACTTTTCACCATTCTTTTGGGTAACACTATCGTTTTAATTCCGATTCTTTTAAATTCTCATCCAGGAACAAAATATGGCATTCCTTTTCCTGTATTTGCCAGAGCTGCGTACGGAACAATCGGTTCAAACCTGCCAGCATTAATGAGAGCCATTGTAGCCTGCGGCTGGTTTGGTATTAATGCCTGGATTGGTGGTAAAGCGCTCCACATATTTTTTACTTCAATGTATCCTGGCTGGCCCACGCTATTTAGTGGGCAAATAAGCGGGCATTCGCTATCAGAATGGATTGCTTTTCTTTTATTCTGGGGTTTAAATATTGCTGTTATTTTCAAAGGGATGAATCTTCTGCGAATAGTGGAAAACTGGGCAGCGCCATTTGTTTTGATTATGACCGGTTTTCTTGTATGGTGGGCAATAGATAAGGCAAATGGTTTAGGGCCGATCATGCAGACTGGAGGAAAATTTAAAACAATGGCCGAATTTATACCAGTATTTATTCCATCATTAACTGCAATGATCGGATTTTGGGCAACACTTTCATTAAATATGCCGGATTTTACCCGTTTCGGTCGCAGCCAGAAAGAGCAGACTATCGGTCAGGTAGTTGCATTACCAACAACTATGACGGTTTTTGCCGCAATGGGTATAGCAATTACCAGTGCCAGTGCGATTATTTATGGACAGGCAATCTGGGATCCTGTAGAGCTGGTAGGTAAATTTACCCAGCCGGGAGTTGTTGCAATATCAATGTTTACAGTAGTTGTTGCAACACTTTCAGTTAATATTGCTGCAAATGTTGTTTCACCGGCTAATGATTTTGCCAATGCTTTTCCAAAATACATTAATTTTAAAACAGGCGGGCTCTTAACAGGGTTGATAGGGATTGCAATGCAACCCTGGAAATTGCTGGCTGATCCCAATGGTTATATTTTTCAGTGGTTACTTGGTTATTCAGGTGGTTTAGGTGCAATTGCGGGTGTATTGGTTATTGATTACTGGATAATCAGAAAAAAGGAATTAAACTTACAGGATCTTTATTTACCAAAAGGTGAGTATGCCGGTTGGAACAAGGCAGGAGTAATTGCTACCCTGGCTGGATGCTTCCTGTCATGGATAGGAGTAGTTGTCAAAGATTTGCATATCCTTTTTGATTATGCCTGGTTTGTAGGATTTGCTGTTTCAGGAGTTGTTTATTACCTTATGGCACCAAAGGTGCAGGTGCAACAAACAAATCCGGTTGTTACACCGGAACCTTTAGCTGAAGGCGAATAATATTACGTTATAAATACATGTTTTTATTATTAAGTTTAAGCGTTTTTTAGTTACGAAATGTTTTCTTTTAAATCCTCCCCCATCCCCTCCTTTAATAAAGGAGGGGTGATAATTGACCAAAATGGGTAATATTAAAACAATTGGTAATGAGTTCGACAATTATATTTAAAAATTATGAATTATCTCATTAGTTTTAATATTCCCGGTTTATTGAGATTCATTTTAAGTTACGAAGATCCTGCATGGTCAATGAAGAATTAAGAAGTACGAACCATTCTCCCTGATTGGCCCATGAGTCCTTCGTGATAATGAGTAGCTTTCAAAAGACTGGAAATGCTCAAACTAATGTTCAATATCAAAGCTATTGAAAAGAATTAACATACTCATTATTACTTGTTTGAGCATTTCCATCTTTGGCCAATCTCTGAACTCCCTTCCTTTGGTAAAGGAAGGGCTGGGGATGGATTTCCTCATATAAACTATAAATTTCAACCAATAATCGCTTAAGCGAAATAAAAAAAACTATTTTTCAATAGACTCCGATTTCGGTTCAAGCTGCTTTAAAGTTTCTTCAATAACAATATTTAATTGTTGATTCTTATTTTCCGCATAAAAAGCCTTCAGAAAAGGCAAAAGTGCTGTAATCTTTTTCTCCTTTATTGTAGATACAGCTAAAAGTTTTACGGTATCAGGAACCTTTTTTTCCTGGAGAATATGAGAAATTGCCGAATTTACTTCCTGCCTGTCATAGTTTGCTAAAGCCTTTAAAATTACTATATTTAATAATACATCTTTACCGAGGTTTTTAGACAAAAATGAAAATGAACTATCCTTCTGAAGCCTGCCAAGAGCAAGAAAAATAGCTGACTTCAGCATAAAATTATTTTCCTGCTCAGCCTTTTGCATAAGCCATGATTCAGCTTCACCAATTTTTAATTTACCAATGGAATTAAATAATCCTATTTTTGCTTTATTATTTAATGAATTATATATTTCATCCTGCTGTAACAAAGTAATACCTTTTATACTGTCTTTTCTAAAAAGAACAGAGCTGATAGAATCAAGGATTTTTTTATTATAATCCTTGTTTTTTATAATCTTAAGTAAAGCATTTTCCACATTTTCATCCCAGGTAACTCTTAAACTATCAATGGCTGTTATTCTGATCTTATCAGGGTAAATCAACTCCAGATAAGGAATAAGGTCTTTATTAAAATCTTTGTTTTCAAACTTTGAAAGGTTTTCGATTATTACTTTTTTTATTTCTGGAATAGATACATTCCTTAATTCATCAATCAGGATTTTAGAACCTATTTCATTCCTGTAATTACTAATTACCTTTATCAGACTGATTTTTACATCATCAGAAAGCTCTTTATCCTGATAAGTTTTCATAAATAATTCAAAAGAGTTTTCTTTATCGAGAGCATTTAGATAGTTAACTGCAGCAGAAGTTAAGACAGGAGATTCATTTTTATAATTTCCCAGAATTTTTCTGGCAGGTCCTATATAATCCCTATTCTCATCAACTTCAAATAATCGGAAAAATTTTACTTTTACATCTGGAAAAGATTCCTTTTCAAAAACTTCTTTTATTTTACCAGCAACAGTTTTATGAGGTATGGTAAGGAGTGAATCAACACCAAGGCTTTTTTCCGAAATGCTGGAACTTGATAAAAGAGTAAAGACTTTATTAACAGAAATATTTCCATCCTGTGGTAAATCTCCCCAACCCCAAAAACTTTGCCGCTGTTTTAAATACATCTTTACCCTTGCTTTAAACGCTTTCCAGTCAAAGTTATCAGCAGGATCTATTTTTCTTCCCATCGGTATCCCAATATCCCTGTGTCCTATAACCCTGGAAATAGATACATCATATGTTTTCATCAGATAGGCAACAAGTTGTGAAAGCGAATCATACTGAGGCTCAGTAAAAGGATCTTTACTATCGCCATCATTTAAAATTTCAATACCGATCGAATAGTCATTAACATTATATTTGCCCAACCAGGAGCTTGCTCCTGCATGCCATGCCCTGTCATTATCATCAACACTTTGAATAATCAGGCCCTCTTTGCCTACAGTGTAATGAGCACTCACTCTGCTGTTAATATCCTGAAAAAAGTAGCCAACCCTGGTTAGAGAAGGAAATGGAGCAGTATGATGAATAATAATAGTATCTATTTTTGTTTTATCCGGCCTTTCGTTGTAATTAACTGAAGGCATGGTTATCACTAAAGGCTTTTCAATAAGAATATCTTTACTTATTTCAAAAGGTCTTTCTGCTTTCTGGACTGTAAAAACAGCAGGATCAGTGCCACATGAATATACAGAAGTACTAAGAGCAACTAATGATAAGAATATGAGGCTTATTTTTTTTTTCTTCATTTTTAGTATTTATCATATAAATTTAAATACCAACTATTATAGTATTAAAAAAAAACAGTTCCAAATAATTTAGAATAGTAATACCTTTGAAAAGTAACCACAGGCAATTCGGCTTAATATATACAATCAAAATTTAACTAAAAAATAATCTTTAAAGTTTCTTAATTATTTTTGTGATTTAAAACACAATTATTTGATATAAAGTTACATATTGTTACCTTACTTAATCATTAATAATTAAAATTTGTAAATTACTTACTTATTTTACAAATTTACCTCAAAAAACAGACTTTTTTTCTCTTTAAATAACATATATTTAACAGGTGTAAATAAAGGCATACACTAATTTAGACCTAAAATAAATTATAATAAAAATAGAGTAATTAACGAGAAGTTTAAAGAACTAGAAATTAAGGATGAACCCTTTTATAGAGAGTTAAGTTAGAAGAGCAAAATTTATTAGGTAAAAAAATACTGAATCTCTATAAGTTAAAAACGGATATTCATTACGTTTAGGGAGAAAAAGCTTATGGTTGAGAATTGGTATAATTTTCTGATTTTGATTCTGGCTGTACTTTGGTATGTAGATTTATCTTATGAATAGTAAAGGTATTTAATTAAATCCTTTTATCCTGATGCATATATTTCCACAAAACCTTTCCGTTAGAATCAACTTCAATAATTTGCTTATTATTACTATGTACAATTAAAGTATTTCCATCAGCTAACCTTTCAGCATAAGTAGGACTCATTATTTTTTGCAATCCCTGACCCTCAAAAGACCAGACAATCTCTTTATCAGGAGATACTTCCAGAATTCGTGCATTTCTTGTATCAGTAATCAATGTATTACCATTGTCCAATCTTTGAGCAGATTCAGGATACGAAAGAAACCCTTTTTCACTGCCTGATTTTTTTGATACACCATAAGACCAGGCAACTTCTTTATGAGGAGATACTTCTATTACTATATTTGAACTCCAGTCAACAATCAATGTATTACCATTTTTTAGCCTTGTTGCATGATAAGGAGTCTTTAAGAAATCCAGTCCTCTGTATTCCCAGACAATATTTAGATCTGACTTATTAATTTCGATAACTTTTCCGCCAAGTTGATCAGCAATCAAAATAGTATCCCGGGGAGTAATTTCAACACACCTGGGATAGGCAAGTTTTTCCGACTCACTACCTTCATAACTCCAGATTATTGAGTTTGTTTCCAGCTCAACTTCTATTACCCGTTTATTTTCACTATCACAAATAAAAGCAGTATGAGGAGGGTTATAATAAACATACTGAGGTTTGGCTAACTCCTGGTTTTCCCCGAAAGTCCAGGTATGAACCCCTTTTCTGTTTAACCGGTAAATATTTCCTTTATTTTTATCAACTATCATTAATTCAATATCAGATACATTGGCACCAGGGGTTAATATGACAGGAGACCTGTTAGATAAAGCAGAGCCTCGGCTGGAAAGTTCCGACTTCTTACTTGCCAGATAAGATTGCATTTTTTCTCTTTTGGCCTTTTCTTCAAAGCTCTCAATTGCCTGCTTTTTAGCATAAGGGTTGACAACTCCATGCTTTATTTTTGTCTTCTTAATATTCTCAATAGTGGCATAAACATCCTGACTTTTTTCATCTTTAGCCAATTCAGAAATCGAGCTTGACCAGATCACCCTCTTACCTGAATGATCAATTTCAACAACTTTCTTTTCTCCAACTATTACAATATTACTGGTTCTTAACCGGTAAATTCGGACCGGGTTTTCAACCTGCCCGTCTTCAGGACCTTCATTGGTTTTATATTCCCAAAGAATTTCATTATTTCTGTCTACCTCAATAATCCTGTTATTTCCGGCATCAAGAATCAAGGTATAACCATCACCGTAACGCCAGGCAGAAAGAGGCTTGTATAGCTCATTTAGGCCATCTCCGGCAGCTCCCTCACCTTCTATATTATTCTCGTTTCCATACTGCCATACTACTTTATTTCCTTCCAGTTCTACAACTCTATGATTTTGGGTATCAGTAATCAGATTAGTAGCACCCTGGGTTCTCTGAAAAAACATCGGGTATCTCAGCAAATTATCACCAATACCGTCAACCCCTTTCTGACCATATCTCCAGACAATTTCACTATCTGTATTAACCTCCAGAATCCGATGATTACCTGAATCAACAATGATAATATTTCCACTTTCAAGAGCAGAAGCACTTACCGGTTTATATAATTTATTTTCCGGGGATACATCATGGTTAAATTCCCAGAATAATTTTCCCTTCCGGGTTAGCTTAAAAACCCTGTTTGTTTCATAATCAACTACCAGGGTGATATTATTTTTCAGCCTTACAGCATCTCTGGGAACTTCCAGATCAACCTGTACATCCGAATGCAGGATATCTTTTTTCAATTCCCAGACAATTTTTTTAAAGTGGTCAACTTCAACAATTTTATGATGTAAAACATCAATAACCATCAGGTTACCATGTTTTAAATTTTCAAAAGGATCATAGGTAGCAACACTAAATAATTTTCTTCTGATCTGATCTTCCGGTCTCTCAACTTCAAAACCACACATCCGGCAGGTGTAGCTTCCCAATAACTGTGCATCACAATTAGGGCAATTTGTAGCAATAGTTTTTAGACCTGTTTCAATCAGTTCATCTCTTTCTTTCTGACGAAGCCATTCTAAAGCATCTTCTCTGGTAAATAATACTTCCAGGCTATATTTTTCTATTAACCCAGCCAGCCTTATTATGGAAATGTCATACCATTCCAGCTCCTGTCTCGCTTTTAGGATAGCGTCATTTAATCTGATTGTTGACATACTGTTAGTTCTGGCTAAAGTTTCTTCAAGAGCCAAAAATCTAAGTTCAATTTCTGCTTCAACATCTTCAGAAGCTTTGCTCTGTAAAAAAGACTCTATTTCTGTTTTAATATCAGCATTTTTTAACTCTTCTTCAAAATTTCTGAAACGCTTTTCTACTTCATTTTTTTCCCAATCCTCATCAGTAGCAATCCTTTTAAGATACCCTTCATATTCACCTAAAATTTTATCCTTACATTTCTTAAAAAGAATTTCATCAAGTGCGGGTGAAATATTTGTATAACCAATTTTCTTTGGTTCATCCTTTATTTTCCATTCAACTTCATCTTTATTTTCATTTTTGTTTTGACTGGTAAGAGACTGCAAATAAGTCTGGGAAAAATCCAATTCGGTACTTTCCTGTAAAATTGAATTCCCAATCTGCTCCTGTAAGTTTTTTTTGATTTCTTCAACCGTATCCCAATCAGTAACTTTATTATCTATCAATAAATCAACGATACTTTTCTTTTCTTTAAAAAGTGGGTTAGGTTCTGCAAAGCCCAGATTAATTGGTTTTGATTCATCCTTGATAGAAAATCGTTGGACAGCCTTTTCTTTATCCGCTTCAATAACTGTGATTACAGGAGTAAAAGGGTTTGGTTCAGGTATATGAGTCATGATATAAACAAATTTTTTATCTATAGAAGATACAAGAAGATCATAAGGAATATCACCAGTACTGAATAATTCGCCTTTAAGTGGAAAATCTTTTTTGAATGAAAAGTTTTTTAGCTCGATTAACTTTAGTATCTGCTTGGGCTTTAAAACAATACAGTAAATATTTTCCTGATCCGGAGAAATTAAGATATTTCCCAAAATACCAATTCCCAGATTTTTATTTTCCATAGTCAGGGATTGTAAATTAATAATTATAAGGTTAGGAGACTGATTATCAGTTACAAAAATTTCATTTCGTTTTTTTGAAATACTGACATTGATTGTTTTGTTAATTCCCACACTTCTAATCTGAAAAGTTTTTATCAGCTTATTTTCTTTTACTTTTATTATATGAAGTAATCCGGCACTTCGGTCTGTAACACACAAGATAGAATAATCGTCTGAAAGATAAAGATCAAAAGGTAAAGATTCAATTTTACTTTTGGGAACTGCTCCAAAAATATAATTTTCCAGTGATACTAAAAATTTATCATCTTCAAATTTAGGATTATACAGATAAGCTTTACTCTTTGAAAATGCAATACCAAAACTATCTTCAGGTTTCCAGTAAAAATCACCAACTTTTTTGTTTTCTGCATCAAAAGCAATTACGCTGTTTCCCCAAACCTGCCATTCATCAGGATTATAGTTTTGTTTAGAATTAGCAGGAAGATCTATAGACCCTAATTCTTTAAAGCTTCTGTCAAGAATATTTATTTTTTTTTCATTGTTATTAACAACAAAAACCTTTTCAAAAAGAGATCTTTTAATTAATTCAAATTTATTAATATGATTAGTAGATAGTTCTTCTAGTTGTTTTTCTGTAATAGTTCCTTCTTTTATCAAGCTGGCAATAATATCATTATCATGTTTATCTAGCTTTAAAGCCATCAACAGAAAACTCCTTTTAAATAACAGTTATATATTGGAAAATGATAAAAAAATATGTAACTTAGTTTTTAACTCAACCTCAAATCCAAGAATAACCTATCTGCAATATTTCAATATTTCTATTTTAAACAACTTAAGCAATATTTTATACGCAAAAAACAGAAAAATTAACTAAATATTACTTTTAAAATTCTAAGAATTTTTAACAAAAATACATTTTTATATACAATTGACTAAAAGTTAATTTTTGTTATATTAAAGTATCGAATTATACTTTGAAAAGTTTTTTTAGCATATCAAATTGCTAAAACTTTGCTATCATAATGAAAAGTTAAATGTTATATTGTAATAATAGATTTTTATTTATCTTTAGAAGAACTTCTTGTGGACATACTATCTAAAAATTATGAAATAATAAAAGAGATAGGCAGGGGCGGGATGGGCATTGTTTATCTTGCCCGGGATAAACGCCTTGACCGGCGGGTTGCAATAAAAGTTCTTCAGCTCGATCCTAATCTCGAACAGGAAGATACCAATAAAGTAATTCAGCGTTTTTATAAAGAAGGGCGCTCCCTTGCCAGATTAACTCATCCTAATATTGTTGGTATATATGATATTGGCGAAGAAAAAAGACAATATTATATGATCATGGAGTTTATTGAGGGAAAATCTCTTGCCAGATTATTACAGATAAAATCACCTTTTGCAGTTGAGTTGGTGCTCACGATTGCCTCACAAATATCTAATGCCCTTTCATATATTCATGAAAAAGGAATTTTACACAGAGATATTAAACCAGGAAATATAATGTTATCAGATTCCGGATTTGCCAAGCTTACAGATTTTGGCCTGGCTAAGCTGAATGATACTCAGTTTTCTCTTACCCAAACCGGCTCTTTATTTGGCAGTCTTATGTATATACCTCCTGAACAGGCTTTGGGTGAAAAAACACTTGATCACCGGGCAGATATTTATTCTCTGGGTATCACATTATATGAGTTATTAACTGGTTTTTCACCTTTTCAGGACGATACTATTGCTATAGTAGTAAGAAAAGTAATTGAAGAAGATCCCAAGCCGCCTAGCGCTTATATATCTGATATTCCTCATGAACTTGATGACATAATAATGAAAGCGATCAAAAAGAAACCTAAGGATCGTTATCAGAATATCAGTGAGATGGAGCAGGAGCTTAATAAGCTAATTGAGGACCGTAGCGGAGATGATAAACCATCAAGTAATATCCTTACCCAGGATCAGCTTAGTAATACAAACCTGCTAAGCTTTTCAGGTAAATCAGAAGATAACTTTTTATTATCAAGTATTATTCAGTTTTTATCCTTAAATAACAGTAGTGGACGCCTTTCTTTCCGTTTAAATAAAGAATTGCAGGGCTCAATTTATATTTATGAAGGAAATATCACTCATGCCGAGCTGGGAAAGCTGACAGGGATTGATGCAATAAGCCACATGTTCTGCTGGAAATATTCCAGAGGTGAATTTGAATTCAATACTGACTATCAGGGTGAAAAGTTATTTTATAAATCTCTTGATAATGTAAGTATTCAGCAAATGCTTAAGATGGTAACGGAACGGCTTGATGGTTGTAAGTACAGAACATATTTACATAAAAAGCTTAATAATATTAATAAAAAGGTTTCAACCATTCCTGAAGAAATAAGACTGGATTCAGGAGAAAATAATGGTGTCAGAAAAAAAATCCTGGAGAAATTAGCAAAAAAGCATGAGTTGTCTTTGGGAGAACTGATTGCCAATACTCATAATGCAGAAATTGAATCATGCGCGGTATTTCAGGATTTAATAGATGAGGGGCTGATTGTTCCTTTTACAGGCCTAGATAAACTGGTGCCATATTCGCATCTTCTCCATGTAGTTAACATAATTTCAAAATATACTGATAAATCAATTGCTCTTAAGTTTGTTTCTGATAAAAAATCATACTTAAATCTGTCTAATGCCAGCAATAGTAATACTGTTAGTCTTAAGCAGCTTTATAGATTATCCAACCTTGCTTACAAAGAATTCAGCGAATTATTACCTGAGAAAAAAAGCCGGTGGGTAAATATGAGGCAGCAACTTAGGGATTATATAGAATCACTTTCAACGGAAAATATTTAAATATTTTTATCAAATTATTTTTGTTTAAGCGTTTATTGGTTAGGAAATATTTTCTTTTAAATCCTCCCCCAACCCCTCCTTTAATAAAGGAGGGGGGATAATTGACCAAAATGAGGAATATTAAAACAATTGGTAATGAGTTCAATAATTATCTTCAAAAACTAACATTTATCTCATTAGTTTTCACATTCCCGGTTTATTGATATTCATTATTAATAACGAGGGTCTCAGATGGTCAATGAAGAATAAAGCCCACAATATTCCTTCTTCCCATGATTGGCCCATGAGTCCTAACGTGGTAATAGTCAGCTTTCAAAAGACCGAAAATACTCAAACTAATGGCATTACAGTATTTAAGTCCCATCCTTTCGACATGAAATGGAGAAGGGAGGGGATTTAGCGATTGTCTTAAAAGTCAACAGTTAAAATCAAAAAATAAA
>CAYRDV010000070.1:0-20097 GCA_964422885.1 uncultured Candidatus Sericytochromatia bacterium | reverse complement strand
CCCTGCCGCTCCATCAATAGTAGTCAGCGTTTTTATTGCTTCCAGAGCTCCTTCAAGACTTCTGATCTGACTTCCGGCTTCCCGTGAAGCAAATTTTCCAAAAGTCATCCAGTTAGATACTGGAGGATTTCCCAGATAATTATTAAATTCTAAATTCAGATGATGATAAGTTTCATTGATTGTTTTATTGGCTTCAATCCCTGTCATTCCGGTTGTACCGGCAGTCCATAGCTGAGCCGGGTTAAGGGATGGTGCAGGATTTGGCGAGTATAAAAAGATAGGTAATGTATTCGCTTTTTCCACATCAGTTATCAGATTTTTTACCAAAGTCTGAGTCTCATTATATGTATTCACAAAATCATTGGTTTTTGTCACTATCTGTCCTATCATTTCGGCTTCTTTCGGCTCTATTCCCTTAAACTGTTTTGCTCCTTCGATTACTTTTCCCAATAGTTTTTTATGAGTATCTTTTACTGTATCAAGGATTTCCTGGCTGTCAGTAGCTGGTAATTCCTCAAGTAATTTTATCTGCTGTTTTAAAAGATCTACTGAATTTTTTCCGGCTTCATTATTTTTTACCGGAATATTACTCTCAAAGGTCTTCAGATCGGATTTCATTTTTGTAACCAAATCAAGGCGGATATGGTTTATTTCTTCTCTGATTTTTCTGATTTGCCCTTCAAGTGATTTATCTTTTGCGGCTTCGGTTGGACTATCCTTTAGTTGTTGTTCCAGGTTTTTCAAATTCTGCATTTTTCCTTCCAGATCATTTTTTGCTTTATCCAGAGAGGCATTCATTGAAGCCAGAGAACCTACCCTCAGATTAGTTTTAACTGCAGCTACATTAATTTCACCAGCCGCTTTATTTATAAAGCCAACCTCATTATTCAATAAGGATATTTGCTTTTTTATACTGGTAATTTTTTCGGGATTTGTTTCAGTTTTTAATTGTTTTTCGAGAACTGCTACTCTTGTTTTTAACATAATTATCGCCTGGGCAGGAGTTCTCCTGAAGACACCAATTTTTAACTCTGTTCCGGGAATCTTTTCAGTACTGACCGGCTGAACAGCAAGCTTCAGATGCAATATTCCCTTATGTGTATCAAGCTCCTGGATTTTTTGATTCAATAATTCAATTTCCTGTTTTTTCGCTTTAATTTTTTCAGGATGGGGTACAACCAGTTCAGATTCCCGATCACGCTCTGCACCAACCAAATTACGAACTTTTACCGGAGTTTCCAGAGCTTTTAATTCTGCTTCCAGTTTTCCTTTTTTATCAAGTAAAAGTTTTTCAGTACTGCTTAATTGCTCCAGAGTTACTTTCAGGTTATTCTGATAAACACTTGCCCCTTTAACATTTCCTGTTTCACTCCACTTGAAACCTGTCACCTTATCAGATATGGCAAGGCTGGATAACTCTGTTGCAGCCTGAAGCTGAGTAACTTCATCATTATCTGATTTACCTGCAATAGTTTCAATTTTTTCATTTCCTCTGACAACCAAAGCTGTAGGAAATTTTAGAGATGACGTTGGCTCAAAAATATCATTGGCTTTCGTTCCTGGCTTTAAATTAATCACCAGATAAGCATCATTTCCGTTATCATCTTTAGTCTGAATAACCGATTCATCACCAGCATGTTTATTAGCATAGCTTAAAGCTTTTTCCAGTGAATCAAACTGCTTTATGCCTTCTTTATCTTTTTTTAGCTGTTCTGTCAACTGTGAATTTAAACCTAATAATTCAGGGTTAATTAACCCGATTTCCTGTGTTCTTTTTGCCTTATCGGTATTTAATGTAGATGTAGAAAAAGCTTCTGCTACATCATCATGAACTTCGGCTGAAGAAACATATTCACTTTGTTTATGAGGTGGTTCAGATGTTGATGTTTTTACCGGAGTAACTACTTTTTTATCCGGTTCTACAGAAACAGGGGCAGGTATGCTACTTACCTGTCTCACTTCTAGCTCTGCTTTTATTGAATTGTTTCTTAAATAAATACACATTTATGAGGTTTCTCCTGATTTAAAATAATTTTTTGAACTTACTGCCTAGAGTTGTTTTTGTTTTAATATCACCAGTAAATTCCAAATATCCGGTTTCTTTTGCATTTATATTGTTGCTTTTAGTTATCTCTGAATTATCTTTTTCGAGCACTTTTTTCATTGATAATTTTTCTGTTCTTACTATCTCCGGTAATTTATTAGTATTAAGAATACCTCTTATGAGGTTTCCCCCAAATTCTTTGGGGCCGGGATTTATCCCGGAGTTAAATTCTGTACTCAGAATCAGGGACCCGGTATTTCCGGGAGTTATACTAACAGGGGCCCCTTTAGGGGATTTATTACCCAAGTTTCCTATTTTTGCTCCAAGACTGGTTGTGGCTTTTAAACGCTGATTATATTCCAGATTACCAGTTCCTTCGGAAAGCAATGCCCTTAGTTTTGAAAGTCCTGGTAAATCAGGCCTGATACTATAGGCTATTTTATAATACTTTAAGGAAAGATCATTTCGTTCCATCAGATAAAAAATATAGGCCAGATAAAAATAAGGTTCAGGATTAGCTTTTTTAAATTTAATAACTTCTGCAAGTAATCTGGCTGCTTCCTGTAAATATTTGTAGTTAAAACCAGGAATACAATTAAAATTTTTAATCTGACTCATTGCTTCTGCAAATAAGTTTTCGGAAGTATGCTCATATTTTTCAGTATTTATTTCGGCTTTTTGCCTGCTTTGTTGAATTTCTTTAAAATTAAGCATCATTAATATCCAATACTTAGGTTAATATTTTTTTATATTACTCATATATTATATTTTAGAAAATATTCCAAAGCCCTTGTTTAATTTAACAGCATTTTAACAATAAAACTGAAGTGTGATGTAGGTCATTACAGGAGTGTTGGCTGCATCACATTACATTTTTTTTCAAATTTATAGCCATTTTAAAAATACTATAGTATAAATTAAAAACTTAGACTTTAACTTAGAAGGTTAGCAATTTAAAATGAAAGATATATGGGAAAAAATAGAAAACTGGCTGGCTATTAATGCTCAGAATGTCCTTTCAAGTCTGGCTGATGGCGCAACTGATGAAGAAATTGCCAATGCAGAAAAAATTCTGGGTATCACCTTTCCCGAAGATTTTAAAGCTTCATACAAAATTCATAATGGCCAGAAAGATAATTATAATCTTGGTTTTACTTATGGCTGGCATTTTCTTTCCCTGGAAAATATAATATCTGAATGGCAGGTCTGGGTTGATATGGGTGAATTTAATAATCCGTATAGTAAACCCAAAAAAGGCATAAAAAATAACTGGTTCAATCAGAAATGGATACCAGTTACCAGTAACGGGAACAGTGACCACCATTGCCTTGATCTGGATCCAGACAAGGATGGCAAATATGGTCAGATTATTCTTTTATGGCATGATGACGCTTTACGTTCCCTTCAGGCAGAAAATTTTACTGAATTTCTCAGTTATTTTTCTGATTCCCTGGAATGTGGCGGTTATAGAGTAGATGAGGAGTATGGTTTGTCTTTTTCATAAAAATTAAGGATTGATGTTCTCAAGAGCTTTAGTTTTTCGGTTTTCAATCATAAAAATATATTTAATTGGTAAACTATTATTAAGATATTGCAACTATTGTTAAGTTATGAGATTAATAATTATATCAAATAGATTACCTTTTACGATAAGCAAAAGTGAAGGTGAATTTACCTTTAATCCAAGTTCTGGTGGATTAGCATCTGGATTAGGAACCTACCTGGAATCATTAACTAATGAATATATTTGGGTAGGTTGGCCCGGAACTATTGAAGCAAATAAAAATGAAAAAAAAGAAATTAAAAAACTAATTTTAAAGAAATACAACGCATATCCTATTTTTATTGATGAAAAATACCAGGAAACTTTTTACGAAGGCTTTTGTAATGATACTATCTGGCCTTTATTCCACTACTTTCCATCTTATACAAATTATATTGAACAAAACTGGAACGATTATAAAGAAGTAAATAATATTTTTTGCCAGGAATTACTGGAAATATTAGAACCTGATGATACTATCTGGGTTCATGATTACCACCTGATGTTACTGCCAGGATTATTAAGGGAAAAATTACCGGATACAGCAGTTGGCTTTTTTTTACATATTCCTTTTCCATCTTATGAAATGTTCCGGTTATTACCCAAAGAATGGGCAAAGGAGATCCTTAAAGGTTTACTTGGAGCAGATTTAATAGGCTTTCATACATATGATTATACGCAGTTCTTTTTACATTCTGTTCAAAGGATCCTGGGTTGTGAACATAATATTGGCAGAATTATTTATGAAGACAGGGTAATAAAAGCAGACACATTTCCGATGGGTATTGATTTTCATAAATTTTTTACTTATACCGATAATAAAAAAGTTAAGAAAGAAAGAGAAAAGGCAAAGGAGTCAATATCAGACTATAAAGTGATTTTATCGATCGACAGATTAGATTATACAAAAGGGATCGTTAACAGATTACAGGGGTATTATCTATTTTTGAAAAATAATCAGGAATATTTAAAAAAAGTAATTCTGGTAATGATTGTAGTGCCATCAAGAACTGGTGTTGAACAATATCAGATCATGAAAAAACAGATTGATGAATTGGTAAGTACCATTAATAGTGAACTTGGTAGCATTGGCTGGACCCCCATTCTATACCTTTATCAGGCTTTTTCTTTTTATCAGTTAATCGCTTTATACAGTTTATGTGATATTTGCCTGGTGACACCTTTGCGAGATGGAATGAATCTGGTCGCTAAAGAATATATTGCCTGTAGAAATAATCAGCATGGAGTCTTAATATTAAGTGAAATGGCGGGTGCTTCCAGAGAGTTAGGAGAAGCAATTATAGTTAATCCAAATCATAAAGAAGAAATTGCTAAAGCCTTGAAATCAGCAGTTAAAATGCCTGAAGATGAACAAATAACAAGATTACAAACCATGCAGGAAAGAATTGCCAGTTATGATGTTACAAGATGGGGAAACGATTTTATTGAACAATTATTGGCAATAAAAAAGCAACAGGAAAAATTTAAAACAAAATTATTAAACTATTATATGATTCAACGGATATTACATAAATTTTCTAATTCCCCAAAAAAAATAATTTTCCTTGATTATGATGGTACCCTTGTTCCCTTTGTAGTGAACCCTAAAATGGCAATTCCTGATAGCGAGTTGCTTTCTTTAATTTCTAAGATATCAAAGTTACCCAATACAGAAGTGGTAATAATAAGCGGGCGTGATAAAGAAACATTAGGAAAATTTTTTGGCGATTTGGATATAGGAATTATTGCCGAACATGGAGTTTGGCTAAAAGGTAAAGGGGAAGACTGGTCAATGTTAAAACCTTTACACTCTGAATGGAAAAAACAATTACTGCCTATTTTAAAAGTATATGTAGACAGATTACCAGGAGCATTTATTGAAGAAAAGGAATTCTCACTGGTTTGGCATTTTCGTAAAGCAGAGCAGGAGTTAGCTTCACAAAGATCTAAAGAGTTAATGGATGATCTTGTTGGGCTTACGTCTAATATTGATGTGCAAATATTACAGGGAAATAAAGTAATAGAAATACGAAATTCTGGTGTAAATAAGGGAATTGCGAGTATGCACTGGGTATCAGAGAAAAAATATGATTTTATCCTGGCAATTGGAGATGACTGGACAGATGAGGATCTATTTCAGGCATTACCTGAAACAGCTTATACGATTAAAGTTGGCATTTCTTCTTCCTATGCCCGGTTTAATCTCACTAGTTATATTGCTGTTCGTAGTTTACTGGAAGAGTTTAATAAAGTAGAGGCATGTCGAATCAAGGCCACCGGAGCTCCGGGAGCTAAGTGACGTTTCTACAAAGTTATCTGAAGGATATGAGTAAATATGAATAATAATTTTTATCTGGATGATGATCCACTTTGGTATAAAGACTCAATAATTTATCAGTTACATGTAAAAACCTTTTATGATACCAATGGAGACGGAATTGGTGATTTTAAAGGTTTAACAGATAAGTTAGATTACCTTGAAGGCTTAGGGGTTAATGCTATCTGGCTTTTACCATTTTATCCCTCACCAATGCGTGATGACGGATATGATATTGCGGATTACCTGAATATTAATACCAATTTTGGCAATCTAAAAGATTTTAAAATTTTCATGAATGAAGCTCATAAAAGAGGTATCAGAATTATTATCGAACTTGTAATCAATCATACTTCAGATCAGCATCCCTGGTTTCAGAAAGCCAGAAGAGCAAAAAAAGGCAGTGTTACCCGAAATTTTTATATGTGGAATGAGACCCCGGAAAAATATCAGGATGCAAGGATTATTTTTAAAGACTTTGAAGCCTCCAACTGGACCTGGGACCCTGTTGCTAATGAATATTACTGGCATCGGTTTTATTTTCATCAACCCGATTTAAATTTTGATAGTCAAAATGTCCAAAAAGAAATCTTCAAAATAACAGAATACTGGTTTAACATGGGAGTTGATGGAGTCAGGCTGGATGCTATTCCATATTTATATGCCCGGGAAGGTACAAATTGCGAAAATTTACCGGAAACATATCAATTTCTGGAAAAGCTTAGAAAATATGTTGACAGTAATTTTAAAAATAAAATGTTGCTGGCAGAAGCAAATCAGTGGCCTGAAGATTCTGTGGCCTATTTTGGTCAGGGTAATATGTGTAATATGGCCTTCCATTTTCCTCTGATGCCTCGTATGTTTATGGCCTTACAAATGGAAGATCGTTTTCCGATTATTGATATTCTGGAACAAACTCCGCCAATACCTGATAATTGTCAGTGGGCACTTTTTCTGAGAAATCACGATGAACTTACCTTAGAAATGGTAACAGATGAAGAAAGAGATTATATGTACAGAGTTTATGCCAGAGATCCTAAGGCCAGAATCAATCTTGGGATTAGAAGGCGTTTAGCCCCTCTGCTGAATAATGATCGCCGAAAAATTGAATTAATGAATTTCCTTTTATTTTCGATGCCAGGTTCTCCAATTATTTATTATGGTGATGAAATTGGTATGGGGGATAATTATTATCTTGGAGATCGCAATGGTGTAAGAACTCCTATGCAGTGGAGTTCGGATCGTAATGCCGGTTTTTCAGCAGTCAATCCCCATGAATTATATTTACCGGTAATTATTGATCCTGAATACCATTTTGCAGCCGTAAATGCAGAAAATCAGGAAAAAAACCCGACATCTCTCCTTTGGTGGATGAAACAGTTAATTGCCACCAGAAAAAGATTTAAAGCTTTTAGCCGTGGTACTCTGGAATTTATTTTTAATGATAACTCCAATATTTTATCTTTTATCAGAAAGTATAATGAAGAAATTATCCTGGTAATTGTAAATCTTTCAAGCTATCCCCAGGTTATGGAGCTTAATTTACTTAACTATGCAGGCTTTACACCGGAAGAAATTTTTAGCAAAAATAAGTTTCCGGTAATAAAAAATGTTCCTTATATTTTAACAAATGGTCCATTTAGCTGTTTTTGGTTTAAGCTGGAAAAAAACCTGGAAATGATCAATTTAAAAGAAGGAAAAGCTCTGATTCCTAATATTTATCTTAAAGATAAATGGGAAAATATTCCTTCAGAATTTAAAGAAAAATTACTTGAAGATAAAATACTTCCAGAATACCTTATTAGAGTTAAATGGTCTAAAATAACTACAAAAATTAAAAATGTCAAAATAATTGAAAACATTTATCTGGGAAAAGCCTCAGATAACCTGATAATATTTGAAGTTAACTATACTGATAGTTCTTCTGAAACCTACCAGTTACTACTTTCTTTTTTAAATATGGCTAATTCAAAAAATATTATTGATTATTTGCCACCCGAGGTATTGATTACAATTTTAAATACCGGAACTGATGAAGAAATACTTTATGATGGATTTTATAATAATGAAGTTAGAAATACTTTATTAGAATTTATTCTGAACAAAAAAATATTAAGAGGAAAATATGGCTCCATTCATTTACATTTAGAGAGTAAAATAAAAAAACAGGTTTTAGCTAATAAATCTCCCAGTTCTATTTTATTAAAATCTGAAAATAACAATATTCTCATTAATTTTAATAATTTTTTATTTTTAAAAATTTACCGAAAACTGGAAACAGGAATTAATTCCGATGTTGAGATGATTAATTTTTTAAATCAGCGGAAGGTTAATTTTGTACCAACACTAAATGGAAATATTAAATATATTGGTAAAAAAGATTTTTTTATTCTGGCGATAATGGAAAATATTGTTCCCAATGAGGGAGATGTATGGAATTATACTATTAATTCAATTAATCATTTCTTACAGAGAT
The DNA here is from genome assembly GCA_964422885.1 of uncultured Candidatus Sericytochromatia bacterium. Taxonomy (GTDB): domain Bacteria; phylum Cyanobacteriota; class Sericytochromatia; order UBA7694; family JACMQJ01; genus CAYRDV01. The sequence continues at coordinate 11,717 of CAYRDV010000070.1, read as the reverse complement.
TAGCGAGTTCTACCAATAATAAATCACCTGAGATAAATTTTTCGGAAATGGAAGTAAATATTAATAATATTCTTCCGGAAATTCATGAATTATTTGGGACTTTTTATCTGGAAATGATTAATAAAATGGGTCAAAGAACTGGAGAAATTCATATCGCTTTGGCTACTAATTCGTTAGAGTCAGGTTTTGCTCCAGAGCCTTTTTCAAAGTTATACCAAAGATCTATTTATCAATCGGTAAGAAGCCTTTCAAAAAAAACCTTCATCAATTTACGAAAAAATTTGGAAAAAAGGCCGGAAAATATTAAATTTTATGCAGAAAGCCTATTTGGTATAGAAAGTAAATTACAGAGTCTTTTAAAAGAAACTTTAAATAAAAAATTTGAAACAATCAAAATCAGAATTCATGGTAATTTTAATTTAAAACAAGTATTAACAACCGGAAAAGATTTTATCGTAACAGGTTTTGAAGGAGATTCCACATATGCTTTAAGTGAGAGAAAACTGAAACGTTCATCTCTCAAAGATGTTTCTTCGATGCTTTACTCAATTTATAGAGCTATTTATACAACTTTTCATCAGTATAATCCGATTTCCAAAGAGGATGAAAACAGAGCAAATAATTATCTTAATATTTTATATTATTATACGGCTGGAATATTTTTGAGTTCTTATCTTAATACTATTGAAGAAACCAAACTAAAACCTGGAAAAAAAGATGAATATCAATTATTAATTAAAATTTTTCTGGTTGAAGAAATTTTATTAAATCTGGATAATGCTCTGGCAACTAATAATAATGATGAAATTATGGTTTCACTAAATACTCTTGAATTTGTCAAAAACTATTATTTGTAAATATAGTCAGAATCAGGATTCACAGAATTAGATTCCCACAAGGTGGGTCCCTGATTCGGAGTACCGAATTAAGAAATTAACAGGATAAGAAATATTTTAACTTTTTATTTTATAGTGTTCCACTAAAATAACATCTTAAATATTTAATAATTATATCTACTAATCTATGCTAATCTGTGGCTAAATATACATATGAAAATTTTTTGAGAGAAATAAAGATTAGGAGAAAATATGAGTCTGGAAGTAAAATTGGGAAAAGCAACAAGGGATGCCTATGGGGAAGCTCTTGTGGAAATTGGTGCTGAAAATCAAAAAGTAGTTGCCCTGGATGCAGACCTTTCCAAATCCACAAAAAGTGGTGATTTTGGTAAAAAATATCCTGAAAGATTTTTTAACTTTGGTATCTCTGAAGCAAATATGGTCGGTGCAGCAGCAGGGTTTGCCGGTTCCGGCCTAATTCCCTTTGCCAGTAGTTTTGCTTCTTTTATTATTTGTAAAGGCTTTGATCAGTTAAGAATGTCTGTTGCGAATCCGCATCTTAATGTAAAAGTTGTTGGTTCACATGGTGGTATCAGTCTTGGAGAGGACGGAGCTTCACAGCAAAGTGTAGAAGATGTTTCTCTGGCCTGTTCATTACCTCAGTTCACGGTTCTTGTTCCTGCCGATGCCGTTTCAACAAAAGCAGTAACTAAACTTATGGCTGAATATGATGGTCCTGTATATATGCGTACAGGAAGGCCCAAAGCTCCAATTATTTATAGTGAAGGTGAAAAGTTTGAACTGGGAAAAGCAAAACAGGTTAGAGATGGTAAAGATGTTACAGTAATTGCTAATGGATTGCTGGTGATGGAAGCTCTTATTGCTGCGGAAGAATTAGAAAAAAGCGGTATTTCTGTCAGAGTTGTGGATATGTTTACGATAAAACCTCTTGATATAGATATGGTTGAAAAATGTGCCAGAGAAACCGGAGCGATTGTTACCGCTGAAGAACATCTGATCGGAGGAGCTCTAAGTGGTCATGTAGCGCAGGCAGCTACTCAGACTCACCCTGTACCAATGGAATTTGTAGGAATAAATGATACTTATGCTGAATCCGGTAAACCAGATGAATTACTGGAAAAATACGGACTTAAAGCAAAAAATATTGTTGAAGCGATAAATAAAGTTCTGAAAAGAAAATAAATATAAGAAAATAGCAGATTTGTTGTAACAAATCTGCTATTTTTATGCACGGCTATTCCAGTACACATCCTGATAATTTTTCTGATAATTTTCATAACGGGACATGACAAAAAGAGTATCAGAGAGCCTGTTGAGATACCTGATCACAAATTCGCCTATTGCTTCATTACGGGAAAGAGCAATTACCTCGATTTCGGCCCTCCGGCAAACTGTTCTGGCAACATGAAGGTGTGCTGCCCCGGAAGTCCCACCTGGTAAAATAAAATTTTCCAGAGGAGAAAGCTGAGCAGAATAATTGTCCATTATTTTTTCCAGTTCAAGTACATGCTTTTCTTCAATTGTCGGGACTGAAAATTTCTTTTTATCTTCTTCAAGAATGCATAAATCCGAACCAAGGTGAAAAAGCTCATTCTGAATCGTTTTTAATTTACTTTCCAGGTCTGGATCAAGGTTACAGGCTATCGCTACTCCTATATGGCTATTAAGTTCATCAACTGTACCATAGGCAACAATTCGCGGTGAGTCTTTAGGAACTCTTTGCCCTCCGCCAAGTCCTGTATCACCTTTATCTCCTGTTTTGGTATAAACCTTTGTTATTCTTGGCATAGATACTCCTAGCTTAAAATAATTGTTTTTTATATTATATAAGAATTTCCAATACTTAAATTGTTAAAACTGATTTATAATTTTGTTTATAGTATTTTATATAAGATAGCTAAAATTAGTTATGGTATGACTATTATAAATGTCATTCCGTGCTTGACACGGGATCCACTTCCAATAAATGCTTTCAGAAAATTATTGCTAATAAATAAAAAAACAATACTGATATATTTTAGATACAAAAAATAAAATGAAAATTTGTAAGTTAATAGTTCCCGATTATCAACAATTTAAAAACTTTGAGCTTGATTTGACTTATCCTGAAGATCATCCGAAAGCTGGTAAACCCCTTGATAAAGTTTGTTTTATTGGTACAAATGGAACAGGGAAATCTACTTTATTAAGGATAATTGATTCATCCCTTCAATCTATGTCTTATAAAGAAAATGATGCTTCATATAATATTATTTTAAAATTAGAAAAAAATAAATCTAATTTTTATTATAGCTCTTATTTAAGAGGCGTTAATCCACCTGATAGAAAACTAAGGGGGTATTTTTCGAGTGATATAGATAAAGAAAAAGACTGGTTTTACATTTTAGAAAAAGATACTTTGTCTTTTAAAAATCGATTTTTAAAATATTTACTTGAAGAGACAAATTTTCAATTGAAAGCTAATGATGATTTAATTATTTATTCTCCTGCTGAAAGTAATGAAAACCATCTACTAGATTTAAATGATATACCAGAAACCAATGTTAATGAAGCTTTATCACTCTTTGATGGTCTAGAGATTAGTTACGAAATATCAAATTCTCATATAAAGGAATTTTGGAAATTGCTAGTTTTTCTTGTAAAGAAAAGAGAAAATGAAAGAGAAATTTTTGAAAATAAAGAAGAAAATTTAAATAAAACAAAGAAACATCTTATTGAAGAGTTTGAAAAAATAAATCCCAAAATCTTAGAAAAATTATCTGAATTATGGAATCGGATACTTGCAAAAGCTGGCTTAGAATTTGATATTAAAAATGCAATTATTCCAAGACAGCTTAAAGATAACCTTATAGCATATATAAAGCTCAAATCAGACAATAATACAATTATAAGATATAAAGAATTAAGCACTGGGATCAGGAACTTTATTTTCAGATTAGGCTATATTTTTGCCCTCTATTTTAACAGGAAAATAAGCAATGGTTTTTTATTGGTAGATGAACCTGAGAATAGCTTATATCCTGAGTTTTTATATGATTTGGTAGATGTATATTGTGGAATTACTCAGAATACTCAGCTATTCATGGCTACTCATAACCCAATTATTGCGGCCCAGTTTGAACCTTGTGAAAGAGTCATTTTAGAATTTGATAAAAATGGTTATGTTACTGCTGATAGGGGAGCTGCTCCAATAGGAGATGATCCTAATCATATTTTAACCCAGGATTTTGACTTAAAAAATTTATTGGGAAAAGAAGGGCAAAAAATGTGGGAAGAGTATGTTGAACTAAAAAAGAAATTAATAAGGGCAACTTCTATTGAAGAAAAAGATCAGTTAATTTCACAAATTAGCAGTATTGGCGATAAATATAATTTTGAGGTTTAATGAAATTTTTAAGTAAAAATAAGGATTCTGATATTCTAGCTGAAGGTTTGGTTTATCAGGAAAATAGAGCTGAAAATAATAAGAAACTACTTGAATTATTAATTTATGAGCAAAATAATTTTTGTGCTTATACTGAAAAATATATTGAAGGTCTTGATGCAACTGAAGTTGAACATTTTAATTCAGCTATCAAATATGACGATGATTACTTTAATTATTATGCAGTAGTAAGAAAAGCCAATTTATATAAAAAAGATGAAAAATATAAAAATTCTACTTTTTTTAAAACACTGTTTTTTCAGAATAATGAAGAACTAAACACCAGAATTAAATTTACAAATAATATTTATTTTGAAATTAATGAAAATGACAATGAAGCAAAAGAATTAGTTGATTTTTTAGGATTCAATAATCAGATTCTTTCCAAACAAAGAAATAGACATATTGAAAGGTTAAAAGATTGCTTTAAAAAAGGAAATTATTCAAAAGAAGATATTACTAATTATTTCTTAAAACATAAGCAGTAACTAAGTTTTGAAAAAGGCTAAAGAAATAATGGAGAGCGAAAAGAATTAACTTTGGATTCGGATAGAATTAACAATATTACTCTGGCAAAATACGCCAAATTTATTCCAGATTGCACCTCTGGGTGATTTCATTCTTGGCTGGCCATATATTTCCACAGCCTTATCAACATGTTCGCCAATGGCTAAGCCTTTGCTGGTTTTTCCTTTATAATCTGAACCAAACTGAAGCTCACGCACAGTCATATCATCATTATAATAAACCGTAACAGAGGCATCATTATAATAAAACATTAAATCAGAATCATCAGAAGGACATTTAACCGTGCTAAACTCCTTCATAATTTCAATAACTTCTTGCTTGGTGGAAACACCTGCAACAATACCCAAAGCAACACCACATTCGTATATAGTAAGCTTTTCGATTAAACTTTTAGCTTTTTTGATTTGTTCTAAAGCCTGTTGTTTATCGTAAGCTTTTTGAATTTCTTCAGGACGGGCACGAACCATTTCATTTCCACTTTGAATCGTAGATGGGTTAGTACCACCTAAAAGCTCACCAATGTTAATTTGATGATTAGTTGTTTGCCCAAGATTAATTTGCTGAACCGGAGGAGGAGGAGCCTTAGATACAGGAGGCGTCTCAGGGTTATTATAAACGCTGGGAGGAGGTGCATAAGGAGGCGGCTCAGGATTATCATAAACACTTGAATGAGGTGTATAAGGAGGCGGCTCAGGATTATCATAAATGCTTGGATGATAGTTTTGTACAGGTGGTGGGGCCGGCTGAATGTGCTTAGGAGGAGGGGCCGGAGGTGCAGGAGCATTTAAAGTTGGAGCTGGGCCAGCTATCGGGTTTAATTTGTGGATAGAGTTAATTTCCTGAGATAATAAATCTTCAAAATTAAACGATGAACTCTGCTTCTGAGGAGAGTTTTGAGAAAAATTATTAATAGTATTCCGAGTGTTTTGAGGGACATTTAACTGTTCAGCGGTAATAGGAGGCATGGAATTTATTTCGTTCTGAATTTCTATCCTTAAACCAGGTGAAGTGGATGAAATCTTCGCGCCTGATACGGTATTAATATTTGCCAGTAAAGCTGCTGCTGAAGCTTGCATTTTCATCGCCAGGCCAAATGGTTCTTCCTCTTCTGCTGGTTCAGTTTCTATATATTCGGAATCATATTGAACAAAATCTTCCTGCCTGGTAAAAGTTTCTTCAGGAGGATATTCATAAGAAGGTTCTTCCATTAAAGCAGCAGTTGAAGCAGGACTAAAAGTACCCTGAATAGCTTCAAAGGCCGCCTGTCCCTGGATAGCAGCAAGGAGAGCTGCTGCTTCTTCAGGAAGTTCTGGAGCTACAGTCATGGTAACAACAGGTTGCATTGCAGCAAGGAGAGCTGCTGCTTCAGGAGGCAAATTTGACAAATCAGGGGATAACCCAGCAGCAGGATTTCCAGAAACTTTTTTTCCCCCGACTGAGATAACTAGTCCTTGCAACTCGTTATCAGGTAACACTAACCCCTCCTAAGAACTAAATTTTTATTTAATTTACGAATAAAGTCACACTCATTATTGATATTATAATAACTTAAAATTGAAAAAAAATATAGGTTCTAGATCATAATTTTATTAAAATTGTTGCAAATCTTTTACATATCAAGATTACAGAGGTTAATTTAACGTTAAAAAGTAAAGAAAATCTTAACTTTTTTCTTACATTAACATAAACATCCATCTCAAATCATATCCAGCTTGGTAGCCAGATATGAAGGCTATAATACCACCAGTACATAGGATAACCTGAATATAAAGGATAGAAAAACACGAACATTCCGACTGCGATACAAACATAAATAACCGATAAAGCTCTAAATTTTGAATTCTCATATAAAGTATAAAAAACGATGCCAATTAATGAAATTAGCATATAAGTTGCAGAATTAAACATTTTTTGGCTGTAAGGTTCTAAAAAGCCAATCGGGAAAGGATGTCTAAGCTGTAATACCCATAAGGCAAGCACTCCTATTACCAATAAACAGGTTAGTAAAATTGCCATTGCAGTAATTGCCAGGATATTAAAATTCCGGTCCTCTTTTGAAAGTTCCTTTTTAATATTACCTTTTTCCCAAAAACTTCCTACAATATAAGTTATGGCAAGGCAGGCATAAGGAATAGCTTCAAAAAGATAATGACTAAAATTCTTTATTCTCGGTGAAACAGCCCAGGGTAAATACAAAATTACAAACCCTAAACCAACATATAATAAACCAAGTGATTTTTCTTTTACCGCTTTATAAAGCACATAAGCACTGGCAAATAAGGATGCCCACCAGATAGCAGGGTTACCCAAAGCTACAATACCAGCCATTGCCCCATTTTTAAAATCTCTGAAATAATACCAGGTAGGCCTGGTTAAAAATGGCCAGGTATACCATTCAGAATAATAAGGATGTGGATCTCTAAGATTTTTGTGATAAGAGAAAATCCCCTTCTGCATTTCAACAACATCATGAATATTATGGTTAAGATTCATATATGGTATATATGCGAGCAAATAGACAATTGCCGGAAGTACCATAAAATTAATTCCCACCAAAAACCAGAAAGGAATTTCTTTTAATTTTATCCGTTCCAAAATAGGATTAAAATTAGCTGTTAATAAGTCTTTTAAGGTAAAATTAAATAAAAATTTATACCAGAATAAAGCACCAAGAATAAAAGCAAGGGCGCCCATTGAAGTCCACCTTGAAGCAAGGGCAAGACTCATAAAGAATCCTGACAAAGTAAGGAGAGTATAAACTTTTGACTTTTTCTCCCGGTAATAATCATATTGAAAATACAACCAGAAAAATAATACTGATGCCAGTTGAAAGAAAGTGGCAAAAATATTGGTCATAGCTGTTCTGGATTGAACAAAATAGACCCCATCAATTGATACCAGAACAGCAGCTAAAATAGCGTATCCTCTTTTGCCGAATAATGTTTTTCCAAATATATACATAACCGGGACAAAAAAAGTTCCGAAAATTACAGGCATTATTCGCCAGCCAAAAGAATTAAGTCCGAATAACCAGACTCCGGCTGAAAGAATAAGTTTGGATAATGGCGGATGTACCCACTCAAAAGGATTTATATGACGTAAATACTCCCCTGCTGCCCTGGCATGATAAACTTCATCAAAGATCATTTCTTCGGGAAACTTGATATAAAAGATTCTAAGTAAAAATGAAGCTATAGACATACCAAGGATGATTAGCCAATCTGTTTTATCTATTTTCTGAATGAATGGTACGCTAAAACCTGTTTTAACTTTTTCACCATTTATTTTTTCTTTATTATCATGGTTCAACAACTCCATAAAATTTAAATTTAATAATGGTTGCTTCCATAATTTAAAAATAATAGTAAAGATAATATAAATATTTAACAATGCAATAGGTGTAAACCAGAAAAAACCAAAGTTTTCAGTATACATTCGTCCTGAGCTTAGTAAGTTATTCCAGCTCGTAATAAATTGCGGCACTCCTAAATCAGTTTTAGTTCCGGGAAATTCAAAAAACAGATTGATTAGAAAAGTAGCTGAAAGTATGTAATACAGATTTTTAAGGTTAAAATTTAAAGCCGTGGAAATAGCCAGAAATGATAACCCAACAAACAGATACCGTTCATGCATTCTGGTTGGGAAAAGGAAAAATCCCAAAAGAATAAGAGTAGAAGCATGAATTATACTTAAAGCTTCACTTTTAGTTTCAATAGAAACGTTCCTTTCATCATTTAACTTATTAAATTTTAGATCAGCTTCTTCAATATCTTTAGTTTTATACTTCATTAATTTTTCAAGCTGAACTTCTTTCATTTTCAACTCTCTGTCAGTTGAACCGGATTTTTTTATTCCTTCCAGTTCAAGACTGATACTATTAAGTTCATTTTGTTTTTCAAGCTTAAATTGTTTTATTTTTAATTCTGATTCTATTTGTTCTTTTTCTTTTTCGCTCTTTGGCACATTTTCCTTTGATTTAACAACATAATAAACCAGACAGGAAAGATAAAAGACACTAAAAAAGACTATTCCCCATACTTTATGAGTAATTCCCAAAATCTCTCTTGAATCATTTTTCCAGACACCGGTTAAAGACCATAAATTAAAGGTTTGAATTGAGCTATAGGGATAAAGGTTTGCCTGAGCCATATAATGCTCCCATAACCACGGAAAAACCTCGGATAAAGAGTCGGTTATCGGTAAAGTAAGGAGAACGATGAATGCCAAAGAACCAACAAGACCTACTAATATCTGTTTAAAAGCTTTATTATATAACATAACGAAGGCCAGAAATGGGATCAAAAGGATTCCCTGTGGCTTCATCAGGCATCCAAGAGCAGTAACAAAAATGGTAAGAGCATATTTGTGTTCAATCAGATACATCACACTTAGTAATAAAAACATCATTACGACTGAGTCCATTTGTCCCCAGATTGCAGATTCATAAAAAATAGCAGGATGAAAAGCATAAATTGTTGCCGCACCAATAGCAACCTGAAAAGGAACACATTTTCTGGTTAAATGATAAATCAGATAAACATTGAAAATATCAGCAACAATACCAGGCAATTTTACCAACGTGGTAAATACGCTGGTATTCCAACTGGCTATTGTCGGATCAAATAATTTGTAGAAACTTCCTAAAACATATAAAATATAAATATATCCTGGAGGATAATCACACCAGACTCCGGTTGGCGGTGGCTGGAAAAAGTCATGAATTCCTCTTTTGGCAACTTCCATACACCAGGCCCGAAAATTATTTATATCAGTAGGATGGCCAGTATTAAACATCAGGCTGATTAATAGCCTTATAATCAGAGCAATCCCTAATAAAATAAGTAATGATTTAGTTTCCGGTTCTTTTATTTTCTCAAGAAAACCTGAAGGTGATTTAGTCTCACTTACTACATTGTTTGTTTCTGAACTCAAGATTATATTTCCCCTTTGTTATAACCGTAAAAAGCGATTAAACCTGCTCCGATTAATCCTGCTTTATCATCAGATTTTGCTACCTGAAGAATATTTTTATTAAAACTATTGTAATTTATATTATCTTCGATAATTTTTAAAACTTTTTTCATATAAAAATCTGTTTGTCTGGAAATACCGCCTCCAAGCAAGATAAGCTCAGGATCAAAAATATTTATTAAGCTTATTAATGCATATGAAAAAGCCTCTGCTAATTCATCAATTAAAATCCCTGAAAACAGATCTCCTTTTTTTGCGAATTCAAAAATATTGTAGCTTGATATCTTTCCATTTATTGTATTTAACAAAGAATCAGGATACCTGGCCAATCTTTGTGTGGCCTGTGTTTCAAGAGCAGTGCCGGAAACATACATTTCAAAACAGCCTTTCTGACCGCAATTGCAGGCTCTGCCTTCAGGATAAAGAAGCATATGACCTATTTCCGAGCCAAGACCCTTTCCTCTGAATAAACTGCCATTATAAATAATTCCGCTGCCTAAACCTGTGCCTAATGTTAAAACGATAATTGTGCTTTCATCATGCCCGGCTAATTTTCTAAGATAATATTCACCATAGGCGGCAACATTCGCATCATTATCTACAAAAGCTGGCAGTTTAAACCGCTCTTCAAAAGAGCTTTTGATATTTGTTCCCTCCCAGCTGGCAATATTTGGAGTACAGTCCATAACAATACCGTTTTTAGCATCAATTCTACCTGGAGAGCCAATGCCTATTGCTTTTATGTCACAATTTAAATCTTTTGCCTGCTCCAGAAGCTTTTGAGTACCGCTAAATAAGCTTTCCAACAGGTTTTCACCACCGGTTGTATCAGTTAAACTACGTAATTCAGAAATTATCTGACCTTTTTCGTCAATAATAGCAAAATATATTTTTGTCCCACCCAAATCAATCCCTATTGTGCAATTTTTTTCCATAAATTATTACTTTAAAAATAACCTGATATCTAAATTAAAATGTTAATTAAATCATTAAATCTATATTTTACAAAAAACCCAAAAGAAAGCACACTATTCTTTGTTAAGTTAACAGATTAAACTTATCAAAATTATGGATAAAAAAATAATAAAAAAAGTTCAAAAAAAAACTCTAATTTTTTTGTATATTTTATTTATATGGTATAATTACTTATATATGAATTTAAATCGTTAACATTTACGGTTATTTTTTGCTAATTTGGTAATTTTATTTATTTTCATAGGAATAATGTTTTATTTTGCATTTAAATTATAGTTTTGCATTAAACTACATTAAGAGTTAATATATATACAGAAATTTTAACAAAGGGTTTTTTGTATGGATGTAAATGACTTTCAAACTATAGGTGAATGCGAGATAGGTTATACCTGGAGAGTTGCCAGTGAAAATAAAGTTGTCGTAAATATTGGTAAAGTTGCCCTATATTTTGAGATGGACGAATTTTTTGTGTTTTCAAAAATGATCGATGATTCAGTTCAAAATCTTATACGTGAAGATGCTTCCAAAAAAGATCTGCTCAAAAAGGATGATAAGCCTAAAATTGCTAATATTGCTAAATTTAGGGCATCAAAAGATAATAACGAGTAAACGTTAAAGAATTCAACAATTGTTATTTTCTTTACAGAAAGGAAAATTTAAAATGGCTCAGGCAAATAATGTAATCATGATTGTTGGGCGGGTTGGGGCAGATCCCGAAATGAAGTACATTGACAGCAACAAAGTTGTAGCAAGGTTCAATGTTGCAGTTAACAGACCAACCAAAGATGCAGAAGGCAACAATATCACTGACTGGTTTTCTTGTGAGTTTTGGGGTAAACAGGCAGAAATTGCCGGAGAATATGTAAAAAAGGGAACTCTAGTCAGTGTGGTAGGTTCAGGCCGGATAGACAAGTGGGAGTCTAATGGTGAAAAAAGAAGTAAATTTTCTAATAAAGGTCATT
>CAYRDV010000069.1:0-20305 GCA_964422885.1 uncultured Candidatus Sericytochromatia bacterium | reverse complement strand
ATATAAAAACATTCCTTATTAATTTTTCCGGGTTTAAAGCTGATCTAAATTCTCAGGTTGAATTTATAAAATCTCTTGTAGATATTTTTCAAAGAAACTGGAAAATGGCTAACCTAAATGTTGATGAACCTTTTATTGATAATCTGATTATAAATTTTGAGAATATGATAAATAATATTGAAATAAAATCGTAAGTTTTACTACAGATGGGGAACAGATGAAATCATGGATTAACACAGATAATAATTATAAGAAATTAATTTTATAATTTCTTATCTGAGTAAATCTGTTAATATCCGTATTCATCTGTGGTTAAATATTTTTTATGAGAAATATAGGTTAATATCCTATGCAATTTAAAGACAATGTAGTTATTATCTTTTTTATTGAAAATTACTATCAGGAGAAGCTTCTGATGGTAAATCATTTAAAGGATTATTATAATTCCCTGGCTCTGTATTCAGGAATAAAGCCAAAAGAGTTTAAGGGAAAAATATTGGAAACAAATGCGCCCTGTTTTGAGTTAGCATTACCTAAAATTTTAGAGCAAATAGAATATAAATGGATAGTTTACTTAAAACCAGAAGAAAAAATAATATTTTTTGATAATTGGGAAAACCTCAAAAGACCTTTTTATTTTATTAATATAAAAACCCTATTAAATAAGGATTTTTACCTTGATTCCTATGAATTGAGAATATTTAACAGAAATAGAATTTTATCAGGTGATTTTGAACCTAAAATTGATATAGATAATACAATCGATATTACAATTAACAACTATTCTAATGGTTTTCCAGAACTTGACAGGCAAAAATTTAATAAATCTGTTCAGCTTTTTGAAAAAGGGGATAAAAGGCTTTCATTACTTTTATATCTTGCAGAAAAAAAATATCTAAATAATCTGACAATAACTACCTGTATCAGTAATTTTCGGGGCGAAAAATCGCAAAGTTCGGAACTATTAGGTTTATATTGTATATTAGCAAAAAGGTATATTCAGGAAAATGAGTTGGAACTGGCTAAAAATACCCTTTTGAATGCCCTGGATAGTTTTAGGAATTCACTAACAGTAAATTTTCTTTTGGGCGAGACTTATTTTAGAGAAAAAAGTTATGAGCAGGCTGCCTTTTATTTTAAAAGTAGTCTTGATTTACAAAAATCAGAAACTTATTTTCGTTTATATCCCTTAAATATCAAGGAAATTTCTGCCCAAACAAATTATTATATTTCGAAAATTTTTTTAGAAAAAAGAGAATTTGAAAAAGCTCGTGAAGCGGCTGAAAACAGTATTTTTTTTGAGCCGGAAAATGTTGCTGGCAAAACACTTTTAGCTCAGATTGAATCAGAACTATCCAAGCAGAACCAATTGAATGAAATGGATTTTTCGTGTCAGGGTTGTGGAAACTGCTGCCGTAACTTTTATGTCAATATTACAGATAAAGATGTGAACAGAATTCTTGAAAAACGAAGTGATTTAAAATTTGATGATTTTGCTGTATTTGAAAATATGAATAAGTCAAAACTAAACTTATCAAAAGACAATTATTTTATTTTCAATAATGGAGAAGAAAAACTATTAACTCTTAAAAAGAAAGATAATAGTAAAGATTGTGTGTTTTTAGCTGCTGATAACCGTTGCACAATTAATGAGTTTAAACCCATGGTTTGTAAAACCTGGCCTTTTGCTCTTAGAAAATTTGATGAAAAAGTAGTTTGGGAAATTAGTAACAGAAATTTCATAAAGAGGCTTTGTGCACACAAATTAGTAAAGAATTCTTATAAAGAAGATGATTTAAAAGATGTTATCGTTAAATTTGAAAAGGAAAGAGCCGAATTTATCGATCTTGTTTATAAATGGAATTTGAAAGTTACTAAACAGTCAAATAGTAATATATTACAAAAGGAGAATAAATTAGTTAATTTTTTGTTTAGCAATAATTCTAATAAAGTAAATGAAAAGAAAAAAGTAATTTTAAATAATCTAATTGAAGTGTTATCCAATGATCCAAGAATTAAATTAATCCTTGATTCACCATTTGCTTCGATTTATTTTCCTCCTATCGATAATGATTTGTCTATTGGTCTCTATATTGAAAATTCAATGGTCTCTCAGTTTTTTAAAGAAGATAATCTGGAAAATTTAAAACATAAATTAAAAGCTGAATCATATATCAACTCGATTTTACCTGTTAGTACATATAATTTTTTAATTGATGGAATTTTTCTGAATTTATACATATATCCGGTTAAATTTTTAAATAACCCTATACATCATGATTCAACTGTTTTATATAATCCTTTGGCAAAAGAGATTCATCATAAACCCTCTGAATTTTTGCTGAAAATAGAAATAAAAAAACTAGAGGAAAAATTTCAATATTTTATTAATCAGGCGAATATTGCAATAGATAAAGGTGATTTTAAAAATTCATATTCTATTTTAAATTCAACTGTTAATTCAATTCTTTCTTCATTAATAATATGGCTAAATAAGTGTACTTTTGTCTTTTCAGAAATTCCTTTTTTGAAATATAAAACAGAAGATCTTTGTGAATTTATACTTTCAATAAGGAATTTTAATTTGAATTATGATGAGCAGATAAAATTTGTAAGAAATTTAAATGATATTTTTGAAAGAAATCTAAAACTGGCTAACTTTATTAATTAAAGATATAACCACAGATGTTCACAGATTAAACTGATTTTCACAGATATTAAAATTTTTATTAAATTATCATCTGTTGGTATTTATTCCATCTGAGTTATCTGTGGTAAATTATTATGATATATCCTAAAAGAGGCTAAAATGTTTTCTGATAATTTAACTATCCTGTTAGAAATAGAGCATGATGAAGAGTTGGAAATACTTAAAGATAGCCCTATTTTGAAAATGCCCCTGAAAATTATTTTGTGGTATAACGGAATAACTCCTAAAAATGATGATGATAAAATATCATTAGAAACCCCGGAAAAAGAAATAACAGATATATTAGAAGATGCTTTTACTTTGGCCCAAACCGATTGGATTCTTTATATCAAGCCAGAAGAGCAAATAATGACTATGGGAAATATTGAAGCATTATTACCAGGAGACTATGAGGCAGAAATAATAACTCCCCACAAGGTGGGGCCCCTGATTCTGAGTACAGAATTAACTCCCCACAAGGTGGGACCTCTGTTTTCGGAAATACCGAAAATTACTATTTTTGATAACAAAACCGAAAACGACAGTTTATATTGTAATAGCCTTCGATTATTTAATAAAAATGGGAAAAGACGGGTTGGAAAAAGATCAGAGATTAAGTTAACTAATTATCAGTCCATATTTCCTCAATTGCTAAATTTAAGATTTAACCATGCTAAAAATAAATATGAAAATGGTGATAAAAATCTTAAAACCTTATATTTTCTTTCAAAATATAACTATTTTAAACCGGAAGATTTAGAAGAAATTATTAAAGACCTACCATTTGAGGCTAAAGAAAAACCTGAATTTTTAGGAATAACATATGAATTAGCTTTAAAGTATGATGATTCTAGGGCAATTAAGCTTTTAACTGAAGCCGGAGAAATATTTAATAGTTCTGTCCAGATAAATTTTCAGCTTGGCCTTCTTTTTTATCAGAAAAACGAATATAGACAGGCAGAAGAAAGTTTTAAAAAATGTCTTCAGTTAGGCGCTTCAAAAAATTATTACAGATATCTTGATTTCTTAAAAAGTAATTTGGGTTATCTGGCTTATTATTTTTTAGGAAAGGTTTACCGGGCCCAGAAAGAATTGGAAAAAGCACGTGAGTCATTTGAATATTGTCTGGAAATAGAGCCTGGTTTTAAAGATGCAAAAGAAGAATTAAAAGTAGTGGAAATAGACCTGAAACAGTCTGGATACCCTGATGAAACTAATTTTTCCTGTGAAACCTGTGGAAATTGCTGTCGCACAAAACTAATCAATATTTCACACAAGGACATAAAAAATATTTTAAAAAACCGCCCAGATTTAAAACCGGATGATTTTTTAAAAATTATGCCGATAAATAAGTCTTTTTTACCGGATAAATATGAAAAAGAGTTTTTTATTTCTGCTGGTAATAAAAGACATTGGCTGGTTCTGGAGAAAAAAGAAAACAGTAATGACTGTATTTTTCTTACAGATAATAACTATTGTTCAATCCATGAATTTAAGCCACTTGCCTGTAAAGTATGGCCTTTTAGCCTCAGGCAAACTGATAATAAAATTGTTTGGTCAAAAAATGACAGGGATTTTATCGCCCAATATTGTGCTCATACAATTAAAAATAATGCTAACGATCCTGAAGAAATAAAAATGGATCTGGAAAAATATACAAATGAACGAAAAGAATATTATGAAGTAATCAGTAAATGGAATAAGCAAGCCAGTGATTCAGTTTTTGGAGAACAGTTCTGGAATTTTATACTTTCAGATAGTAATTAGTCTGTATTACTCACAAAAAATATCTGACCACAGATAAAAACAGATAGAAAAATTAAAAATATATATTTTATTAAATTCTTATCAGTGTTAATCTATGACTTTATCTGAGCCATCTGTGGTAAAAATTATGAAATATTCTGTTTAGCAAGTCAGAGTTAGAATGCGGCTATAAATATTTAGTAGGTTTTGAACTGATTATAAGGAGCATTTTTATAATGGAAATTCCAAAAACACTTGAATATACCTGGAATAAATTATCAAAAGATGGAAAGATAAGCCAAAACGATTTTAAAATCTTAGTTAATGATGCTGCTCCCAACAGACTTGATGCAGAGCTTGATGCTGATGAAGAGAAATTTTTGAATAAATTAAAAACAACTTTGGAAAAAAGCCCTGAATACAAGACTACTACTGGTGGTGTTCCAGTTAATGAGGTTATTTTTAATTTTGATAATGATGGAGTTGCTCCAAAAGAAGAAGTTACTGAGAAATCAGAGGAAGAGACTGCGCTTACTGTACCTGATACATTACAAACCGCCTGGAATAATGTTACAACTGATGGAAAACTTACTACAGCCGGATTTGATCAATTAGTTCGAGCTGCCGCTCCACACAAACAAAATAAAGAATTTGATGATGAAGAAGTAAACTTTTTGGCAAATTTAAGATTGTTACTGGAAAAAAATAATGGTGTTCTTTCTGTCCGCTAATCTTAAATTTTAACTCCCAGCCAGTTTATTATAATATAATAGAAATTAAGTATTACTTTTTACATTTACTTCTTATGAAAATAGGTCTGTTTCAGGTTTGTGACAAAGACCGATATACTGCAAAGCTGTTTGGTCCACTTGGTCTTTCGTATATTTCCAGCTATCTCAAGGAATATGGCGGTTATGATGATATTTTTATTGAGAGAGATTTAGAAAATTTAATTACTAAAAAGCCTGATGTTGTTGGTATTAGTTCATATACCGAAACTTTTATGGAAACCTGTAATATTGCTACTGTTATAAAATCCAGACTAGATATACCTATTATATTGGGTGGGCATCATATTACAGGTATTCCTGAATCACTTCCGCCTCAGATCGATGCTGGAGTAATTGGTGAAGGAGAAGAAATTTTTCTGGATCTGATAAAATCTCTGGAAAAAGATTCACTGGAAAACCTTAATTTTTCCGGTTTCAGTGGTATTGTTTACCATGAAAACGGAATACCCAAGGTTACGCATCGAAAGAAAGAATTAATCGAAGTTGATAAAATTCCGAAACCTGACAGGAGGCTTTTGGAACAGCTATCTCCTAATTTTGAACCATTGCTGCATACTTCAAGAGGCTGCCCTTATACATGCTCTTTTTGTTCAGTGTTTTCCCGAAAAGTAAGGTTTCATTCCCCTGAACGGGTTGTTGAAGAAATTATTGATATCAAAAGAAAATACCCAAATAAAAAATTCATTCATATAAGCGATGATATTTTTGCTCTAAAAAATAAAAGACTTTTTAGGCTGGTAGAGCTGGTTAAACAGGAAAAGCTGGATAAAGAGTTTATTTTTACCTGCCATGCCAGAGCTAATATTTTTGATCGGGAACTTGGCCTTTTATTAAAAGATATGAATGTAAAGTATGTCAGTTTTGGGTTTGAGTCTGGTTCGGAAAATATTGTCAGAGAAGTAAAAGGAAAATTTAATCTGAATGATAATAAAAAAGCTCTTGATATCTGCGAAGAATTAAATTTAAATGTAAATGGCTATTTTATTGCCGGCTACCCAATGGAAACTAAAGCTGATTTTGCCAAAACTTACTGGTTTATTTCTAATAATCGTGAGCGGATAAGCCGAATAAGCCTTACTCAACTTACCCCCTTACCAGGAACTGATATGTGGGATTATGGCCTGAAAGCCGGTGTTGTGAATGATGTGGAGACAAACTGGAATAATCTGGATTTTGGCTTTAGCAGTACCAATGAAAAAATGTTTTTCAATGAACATTACTCATTTGATTTTTTTCAGGAAAACTTTAATAAATTAAGGGATTTGCAGGATTATTTTAATTCTATAAATTCAGGAGCTGTAGAGAAAAATGGTTTTCTGGGTAAAAATAATGTTCCTGGAAAAGAAGGGCAAAGTAATTATAACCAGTCCGTATATAGCAGGATAATAAAGCTTATACCAGTAAATGCTTCAAAAATATTGGAAATTTCTCCTAATTATTTTGAGCTTGATAAGCATATACCTGATGGGGCTACCTTAATTTCCCAAAAACCTGATAAAGATTTAACCGAAATCGGGGATAATTTTGATTTTATCATTTTAAATCATACTTTAGAACAGGTAAAAAATCCTGAGCATTTTATGAAAAAACTTTCTCCTAAGCTTTCTCCAAACGGAAAAATATTATTATTTGTCTATAATACCCAATTTATCGAAATTCTTGGTGATTTAATAACTGACTCATGGGGTTTTTCTAGCTATGGACTTGAGCAGAGAAAAAATATCAACTATTTTTCAATAGAAAGGTTAAATGAAATTTTTAATCAGGCAAATCTGGAAATTGAAGATGAAATTGAGATTTCTCTTAGATCAGAAAAGTATCAGTATAATGAAATACTTTCCCTGATATCAAAATATCTAAAATTTGATTTACAATCTCTCAGTGCCTATAGTTTTGTAATTACTTTAACAAAACAATGTACACCTGTTACATAAAATTTAAAAAAAATCCTGTATTTTAGGTTTAAGAAATGCTTTGGAAAATATAAAAAATAATCTACGATGCTTTGTACAAAAGTTAACTTAAATTATATAAGTCTACGATTGTCTTTTTAGGGAATCAAACTTCTAATTTATAAGTTAAAATATACTTACTTCATTTTTCTTAATAAAGGCTTTTTAAGTTTGATTAAGGATTTAAGGAAAGTGTATTAATTACATATTATTTTTTATAATATTATTTTGAGCTGAAAATATGGAGTAAACAATGGTAGCGCAAGTGTTAAACGGTAAAAACAGAGTAAATACATTTTATGAACAGCACAAAAAGGCACCCCTTTTTGAAGCGATAAGAGATTATATTTCCAAGGATATGGCTGCATACCATACCCCAGGCCATAAACAGGGAAAAGGTGTTTCCCCTGAATTTCTGGAGCTAGTTGGCCAGAATATTTTTCGGATGGATCTGACAGAATTGCCGGAAGTAGATAATTTACATGATGCAACCACTGTAATCAAAGACGCTCAGGAACTGGCCGCCTCTGCCTACGGTTCTGACAGGGCATTTTTTCTGGTAAACGGTTCTACAACTGGGAATAATGTAATGATCATGACTGTTTGTGATCCCGGTGATAAAATAATCATCCCCAGAAATATCCACAAATCCGCTTTGGGAGGAATTATCCTCAGTGGGGCAATTCCTGTTTATGTTCCGGCAATGTGGGATGATGAGCTGGGCATTTCTCATGGTATAGACATTGTTGCCCTGGAAGAAGCATTAATTGCTCATCCTGATGTAAAAGGCGTTTTACTGGTTAATCCTACATATTATGGAATCACTACTGATATAAAAAGGGTTGTTGATCTGGTTCACAAATATAATCGCCCGGTTCTGGTAGATGAAGCTCATGGTGCTCATTTTCATTTTCATGAATCATTACCTACTTCTGCTTTGCGTGCAGGCGCTGATATGGTTGTTCAGTCTACTCATAAAATTTTATGTGCAATGACTCAAAGCTCCATACTTCATATTAAAGAAGGCAGGGTGAATTCCAAAAGAGCAAAAAATGTTCTTCAGCTTTTACACAGCACCAGCCCTTCATATGTACTGATGGCATCTTTGGATGTTGCCAGAAGGCAAATGGTTCTTCATGGTACAGAATTGCTGGAGAGAACAATAAATCTGGCAGAAGATGCCAGAAGGCGGCTCAATAATATTCCGGGAATAACCTGTTTTGGCAGGGAAAAATGTGGTAATTTCGGGATTTATGATCTTGATCTGACTAAGCTGGTTATTAATTTTTCCGGTCTTGGTGTATCAGGCTTTCATGCACTGGATATTTTAAACGAGCGTTATAATGTTCAGTCCGAGATGGCAACTCTCTATAATGTTCTTGAACTGGTTACTATTGGAAATGATCAGAGTGATCTGGACAGGCTTGTACATGCAGTTGAGGATATGGCTGAAAAGAATAATTTTGAAAAAGATCTCAGAGTAGATTCCAAAGTACCGCCAATACCACCTATACCAAAAGCAATAATGACCCCCAGAGATGCTTTTTTTGCTACCACTGAAAAAGTGCCTTTTTCAAACTCTGTAGGTCGGGTTTGTGCAGAGATTGTTTCACCATATCCACCTGGTATTCCTATTCTGGCTCCAGGTGAAGAAATTACTGAAACTATTGTAGAATATCTTCAGATTATTTATGATCATGGTGCCTTTATTAATGGACCAGAAGATATCAGATTACATACAATAAAAGTAGTAAGAGATTGATTTTATGTGAGATGTAAGGGCAGAACAGTGTTCTGTCCTTACATCCTGATGAAAATAAAAAAATGGCAAATGCAATAAAAAAAATATCTATTTATTTTATTTTAATCTTTTTTGCGATCATCTTTGTTGGTCCTTTTCTCTGGCTTTTATCTACAGCAGTAAAATCTCCGGCAGAAAATATTTTTAGTTATCCACCAAAATTGATACCGGAGCAATTTACTCTGAGTAACTTTACTGAAGTATGGAATGCTATTCCTTTGGGTCGATATTTCATAAACAGTATTATTGTGGCAGTGATAAGCATTGTTTTGAACCTGATTTTTTCATCACTGGCAGCTTATCCCCTGGCAAGGATCAATTTTAAAGGCAAAGATACTATTTTTTACCTGATACTCAGTACAATGATGATCCCTTTTCAGGTAATTATGATTCCCATTTTTATCATCTGTATGAAACTAAATCTGACCAATACTTATCTGGGGGTTATCTTACCAACAAGTGTCAGTGCTTTTGGGATATTTCTGATGCGTCAGGCTTATCTTGCAGTTCCCCGTGAGCTTGAGGAAACTGCCCTGATTGATGGATGTAATCTTTTTGATATCTGGTGGCGGATAATGGTGCCATTAACCAGGCCTGCCCTTGCCACACTGGCTATTTTTTCCTTTGTTGCTTCCTGGAGTGATTTTTTATGGCCTTTAATTATATTAAAAGATACTGATAAATATACTTTACCTGTCGGTATTTCTTATCTTGCCGGGACTTTTTCGGCAAATTGGCGACTGATTGCTGCTGGTTCTCTGATTTCAATCATTCCAATTATCCTGCTTTTTGTTTTCCTTCAGAGGTTTTTTATCAGTGGTGCTGCTGAAGGTTCTGTAAAAGGCTAGGGTTTATATCAAATAAAAGGATTAATTATTGTCAGTTTATCGTCAACAATCAATCCCTTGTGCATATCTTCAGAATATAATATTTTACAATCAGATTTTAATGCTGAAGCTACAATTAAGGCATCATAAAAGCTAAAACCATATTTCTTTTTTAAATCTATAGCTTTAAATATGTGTATTTCTGTAATGTAATCCAATTCTGCTATATTTAGCATAGTGTTTATATGTATTTTAAGATCTTCTTCGTTAATTTTATACTTCTTTATAAATACATTTGAAAGCTCATTAATAACTTGAGTTGAGATAAATAAAAATTTACCAGATATAATAATTTCTTCTGATTTTTTGGACTTTTCTTTATCTGATTCTGAGTCTGAAAATAAATAGACCCAAAGATTTGTATCACAAAAACACTTATCGTTCATTTCTCGTACTTCTATCTGGTATTTCAAGCTTATCAACCTTTATTCTGTGTTTTTTAGAAAGTTCTATAAGTTTTCGTATACTTTTTTTTCTTTCTTCAAGGTCTATAGATAAATTATTAAATTCGTTCAATTTATCAGTTTCAGATTGTAACAAAATAACTTTTACTTTTTTGTTTACTTTATCCTTGTATTCATCAGGTAACTCAATGAAACCATTTTTTACATCAGCATTAAACTCAAATGTCTGCATATTTTCATACCTTACAAAAAATATCTTTAACTTTATTATAGTTGAAAAATGTAAGACTAAACCTTTACTTCTTCCATTTTCATAGATAAAGCTTTCTTGTGAATTAATATATAATCATTGCTATATTCAGGTTTGATATTACCATTTTCATCAAGTAACCATTTCATTGCATTATTTTCAGGAACTTTTACAATATCTGATTTCCTGTAAGTTCCAAAAACAATATCCCAGATAGGAGTTGTTACTCCATGATTATATCTTGGGTTGGAAAAATGATGATATGAATGATGCTTTCTTATAAATCTTGAATAAAAATTTTTTGGTGCATGAGTATGAATTCTTCTATGTATTAATTCATAGATTAGGTAGGTGATTAAAAAACCGGAAATAAAAATCCCTGCATAAAATATTCCGTATAAATAGTACATGACCAGAAAAATCAAAGGAGATACTTTTACTGTTGCTAAAGCTTTTTTCCAGTTTGCGGCAAAATAAGCGGTATCTTTATGATGTGCAAGATGCTCCCTGGAAAACTCATTTTTTCCTTTGGCCTTATGTCCGTACCAGTTATGTAAAGCATATTCACCAAAGGTCCAGCCAAATCCACCTAAAATAAAAAAAATCAAACTTTTAATTAACATAAAATTACCTAATAAATATATTTTTTAAATGGTTTAAGAGCTTAAACAAAACTCCTGAGCTTTATTAAAATTTTCTTCAGATACACCCCATCCCAAAAGTAGAGATTTTGTAAGGTTTTTTCTCAACAACACAGGATCAAATAATCCTGAATCAATTCTTGATAATTTCCTAAGCTGTAAAATACCCTGCAAAGAAGCTATATAGATCAAGGCTCTTTCGGCAGGATTTCCGGGATTCATTATTTTTTTATTAACAGCTTCAAAAAAAGGAAAAGAAACTTTTAGAAATAAATTTTTAAATTCGTCAGCTACTTTTGAAGTGTTAATATCATCAACCATTACTTTAGGCTCCACTAAAATATTTGTCAGAAAACCAAATTTCAGCGGCTCTTCAAAGGCAAAATTACCAAAAATTTCTCCTATAGTAACTATAAACACAATGCTTCTGAGTTCACTATTTTTTACTGATTCATTAATTTTATTTTTTGCCAGTTCAAAAACATTATTGAATTCTTGAATACATTTAATTTGCAGCTCTGCAATAATTTGATCCTTTGATGAATAATAACGATAAAGAGCACCAGGCGTAAAATCAAGCCTATGGGCTAAATTCTGCATAGTAAGAGCTTCAGCCCCATCAATACTGACAATTTTCATTGCAGTATCAAGTAACTTCTCGATCTGAGCTTTTCGCCTCCTGTTTTTTGGTAAATCAGTTTCTTTTTTGTAAATCATGTTTACATTGTAAATGCCATTTACTTTTTTGTCAAATTTTTTTAGTGCCTTTCAGTTCTCCATTCTTTTTGGATTTCTTCTGATGTTTTTTCTTCAGGATATTTGTCAGCCCAAATTCCTACAATATCATCAGTTTCAAAATCTTTATGCCTAATCATAGTTACCTAAAACGTTTTAGGTAAAATACCCGTTATGGGTATCAAAAATCTGCAATATTTTGTAATAAAATTTCTTAAAATACACCAAATTAATCATATTTTTAATTTTCATAACTAAATATATTAGTAATTAAGGATAAACGTGATATCCATTAAATTTTAAGCTTGTTCCTACATAAATATTTTTTAATACAGGAGTTATTTTTATGAGAAGATCTTTTATTAAAACCAGAGAGGAAAGTAATGTAGTTTCAGAGATTGAACTATCCTCACTGACTTTTCCACAATTTAAATGTCGGAGTAATGTTGACCAAAAATCACTAATGAATCTTTATACCAATATTCAGCAAGTAGGTCTACTGAACCCTGTCCTTGTCAGGGAAATGGAAAATGATAAATGGGAAATTATTTCTGGTGTAAAAAGAACTATGGTGTTTCAGCAGATGGGTAAAGAAAGAATACCTGCCTATATTCTAAAAGATATAGATGATAAACAGGCTCTTATTATAGGTATTTCGGATAATCTTAACCGGGATGATTTAAATGTTTTTGATGCGGTTAATTCGCTGCTTCACCTTATGGTTATTGTACTTAATAAAACAGAAGAAGAAATAAAGGCAATTCTTAACCGGATTGATAATTTTGAAAAAGGAAAGATTCAGACTATTTCAACAGACGACCAGAATGCTGAAAAAGAGATTGAAGAAATACTGGCAAAATTTGGCCGGACAAAAATTAATTCATTTATTATCAAAATGAGAATTATGAATGTTAGCCCAATATTGGTTGATGCAGTAAGGTACAAAGGTTTGCATTATACTTTTGCTTTGGAAATAAACAGGGTAAAGGATGCAGAAAAGCAAAAGGAACTGCTTGAAGAAGTACTGGATCAGCATCTTTCTATCAAGGAAATAAAGGCAAAAGTACAGGTTATACTTGGAATCGCCGAAAAGCCAAACCCTTTTCAAAACCTTAATAAAAAACTTAAAGTATTTAATAATCTTCCACAGGATAAAAAAGAAACCATACAGAAAAAAGTACAGGAAATCGAGGCTCTGCTTGCAGGGTAAAGGTTAATCGGATAATTTAAAGAAGCTCCTTTTTCAGGAGCTTTTTCATTTTGTAATAAAAGATATAATGATTATTAATATTTGTAGGGAGAAAAATTATTCAGGATACGAACAATTTTGTGCGAATAAATGATTCTATATTAAATGCACTTAAATCTCAGTTTTTCAATTTTAAAAAGCAATTATTTAGTAGTCTTTATTTTGTAAATGAAAATACAAATATTGGGATTATTATTGACTGTAATATTCAAAGAAGCGCAAAATCCTTAAAATACGTTGAATATACTAAAGAACAAAATTATTTTGTACATATTCATAACAAACTTCTAAGATTTAATATTGATTCTATAGAAGAATGGGAAGAAGCTAAGTTTGAACTTAATGCATTTTTAAATGATGGTGTTGTACGTGAAAAATTAACTAATTATGGCTCTTCAAGAGATACAAATAATCCAGACCCTACTGAACCTGAATTTACTTTTGAAAATATTTTTGAATCTGTTTATGGGCATGATAGCCTTAGTTACTTAAAACGAGAAGTCCCTTTTATTGATTACGAAGGTAATAACAGGTGGATTGATTATTGTTTGCATACTATTAAAGGGAAAATAGCAATAGAAATCAATGGCGAAAGATTTCATCATCCTGGCTTTATTCCTAAAAAAAACTACAAAAGTCAGCTATTCAAGCAAAATTCTCTTATTGCCAGTGGTTATAAAGTATACCGTTGGTCAAGTTATGGAGTCAAAAATAGGGAAATATGTGCTGAAGAAATAATTAAGTATTTTGGTAAAAAAGAAGACTTTATAAGTGAAACGGGATTTAAAGCTGAAAGGAAATTTGTTTCATTATATAAACATCAGGACAAAATTATAAAAATAATAAATGAACAAAGAAAAACCGGAAAAAACGCCTTTCTTGTTGTATTACCAACTGGTACAGGTAAAACGGAAATATTAATTCAGGATATAATAAATTTTTTGCTTGAAAATCATAAGCCTAAAATTTTAGTTATTGTTCCAAATAATGCTTTAAAGGAGCAAATGATTAACCGCTTTAAGGAGAGAAAAACTGAGTTAAAAAATCTATCAATTGGCGAAGAAATAAATCAAGATATTATTATTCAAACTTATCAATATATGGCAAGGCATTTTTATGAATTGAAACAGGATTATTTTCAATACATGGCTGTTGATGAAGCTCATCATGCAATAGCACCTGGTATAAGAAAGATTCTGTCCTATTTCATGCCTAGTAGTTTAATTGGCCTTACAGCTACAAACGAGAGATTTGATCAACAAAAACTTGAAACAATTTTTGGAGAGTATGAAGCAAATCTTTCTTTAAAGGAAGCAATTGAAAAAAATATTTTAGCCCCAATCAGGGTTTTTCGTGTAAAAAGCAATATTGATTTAAGCTCCGTTCGCTATAACGGTAAAGATTATGTATCATCTGATTTACAAAAAAGTATAATAATCCCATCAAGAGATCAGCTTATTGTTGATATCATAAAAAAGTTTTTTATAGATAGTGAGTTAAAGAGTAAATCAGGCTTAATTTTTTGCGTTTCTGTAAAACATGCAGAGAATATGGCCTTATTAATGCAAAAAAATGGAATAAGTGCAAAAGCTGTTAGTGGTAAAAGTAATTCAAGTATAGAAGATATCAAAAATTATCAGAAAGGAGAAATCCAGTTTTTATGTACCTGTATGCTATTGAATGAAGGATGGGATTCACCAAGAACTGAAATTTTGGTAATGGCAAGACCAACAATGTCTAAAGTTTTATACCTTCAGCAATTAGGACGTGGTACAAGAAAATATCCTGGTAAAGAATCTCTGTACGTAATTGATATTGTTGATAATTATGGAGCTTTTAATGCTCCCTGGTCAGCTCATGCAATTTTCAATTTATCATCTTATATGCCTTGGTCAACAATTATAAAACCTGAAAGAACCCTTCATGATTCTGAAGAAGTTATTTTAGCAGGGTTATACGAAGAAGTAAGAAAAATTGAAGAAATTAATATATTTACTTTTGAATCAAAATATAAGGATTTCCTTAGCCCTGAACAATTAGCCAGAGAATTATTTGTTTCAACCGGAACAATATTAAATAGAATAAAAAATAAAAGTATAAAACCTGATGTTGAAGTTCCATTTGGTAATAAAAAGCTTTTTTATTTTTCTCATGAAAGATTGAATGAAATTAGAAATCAGCTAAAGCTAAAATTTCATGATGAATCAACTCAATATGAAGATTTCTTTGAATTTATAAAAGAAGGAGATTATACATTTTCTTATAAAATAATTTTTCTTTTATCACTATTAAAGCACGTTGATAATTTAGGAGAATGTAACATTGATATATTAACTGACGAGTATATGAGTTTCTATATTGAAAGATTAAAAAATAGTTTACCTGTGGATAGAGAAAATTCTCCATACAATAATTTTGAATATTTGATTAAAAAAGATATTATGAAAAGGAGCTTATTACAAAATCCTTTTGAAAAATTTGAAAGAAAAAGGTTTGTTTATCATTGTACTGATTTAAATTTGATAAGTTTTAGTAATAATTTATGGGAAAAGCTAAAAAATAATAACACCGACTTTAAACTAATAAAAGAAATCATGATAAACGATTTAATAAAATATTATGATGGTTTAGGTGGTATTCATGATTTAGAAAAAATTAAGGCAATTTTTAATATAGGGTAAAATTTTTAATGAATCAAACAAATAATTATTATCAGGAAAATGCGGATACTTTTATCCAGGCAACACTTGAAATAGATATGGATTCTATGTATGAAAAATTTATCCCATTATTACCTGAAGGTGGAAAAATTCTTGATGCAGGGTGTGGCTCAGGAAGAGACAGCCTTTACTTTAAAAATAAATGTTTCAATATTACAGCTATTGATAGTTGCCAGGAATTTGTAAAATTTACAAGTGAATATGCTGGTGTAGAGGCTTTTTGTATTCCTTTTAATGAAATTACTTTTAATAATGAATTTGATGGTATCTGGGCGTGTTCCTCTTTACTACATTTAAGTCATAATGAATTAACTGATGTATTTAAAAAGCTTTCCAAAGCATTAAAAACCAATGGAGTTATCTATGCTTCCTTTAAATACGGAAATTTTTCCGGTGAACGGAATGGACGTATTTTCACTGATTTAACAGAGAAAGATTTTTCAGAAATAATTAATGAAATACCGGATTTAAAATTAAAAGAAATCTGGATTACCAATGATCAGAGGAAAGACCGGGAGGAAGAAAGGTGGCTTAATACTTTATTACATAAATCTTAGATTTAAAAAAGCTATACAATATCCTCTTGACAATTTAAGCATTTTTCAACAATTTGCTTTGATTTAAATGAATTATCAAACTTGCTCTCTCGTAAATATTCTAAAATCCTTCGCCTTTCAAATATAAGTATATTATTAGTTATATCCTTGTCTTGTTCAAATCTTCCCTTGTTTGAAAATGCAAATGGCAGAAATAGAGCGTGAATAAAGGGTTGTTTATAAAACTCCAGAAAATTTTCATAACGTCTTGTTTCAAATTGTTTATTTTTCCATTCTTTACCGCAAGCACATTGCCCTAAAATAATTATTGAGTTAGGATTCTTATCTTCAAACGGAATCCAACCTATAATATCTAATCCTTCTTCTTTACTGTTTTTTTCTGATATTTGCTCAATATACCGATCTTTAGTATCTATATTTAACTCTTTAGCCAAAGTTAAAATCTTGGTTTTAGCATTACCTTTGTATTTAGTGTTAACCCCAAAAGCTTTAGTCAAAGCTTTTTTAGGTAAATATTCCTTTAAAACCTTTTCTGATAATGATTCAAAATCATTGGTCAAAAAATTTTGAACCTTTTTAAAATCTTTCAAAGAGGATGATATTAATAAAAATATATAAAATAATTGTATTGATTTCTTATGACCATTTATTAGCTTAATTCCTTGTTTATCAATAATAAATGGATATGAATCACCAAAAATAACAATTCTTTCTCTTAATAAATCAAATATTATATTAACCCATTTTTCCTGAGTATCATTTACTTCTGTCTCTCTTGAACCTATTTCCCCATCTAATTTTTCCTCTTCAAGAGAAAATTGAATACCACTGTCGTTTAACCTATCAATTATATCTGATGGGGATATATAGTCATTTGTACATAAACAGATAAGTTCTACATAATCAGCATACAGATGATAACAATTCTTCGTTTCATTTAAAGCTGAAATATTAAAAGATTTAAATTGTTCTTCTAATTTTTGTTTAAAATTGATCATCAAAATTACCTGATTCAAATTCGCTTTGTATTGTTTTAATTTTTCTTATAATTCTGTTAATACTTTGCAAATCCTCAGTTAAACCCATATAAAAATTACTAACTTTATTTGTAAGATTATCTGCTCTTTCCAATTGATTTACTGCTTCACTTATAGATTTCTGAAACTGCTCATTAACTCCTTCTGTCATTTCATAAGCTTTAAATAGGTTTTCTCCATTTTTAAATGCTTTCAAAGCATCTGATGAACTTATAACCCTGTTTAAAGCGTTCAAATGTTCACTATCAGCAATAATTTTGTTTGGTAGTTCTTTATTAAAGAGCCAGTTTGTCCATTCTTTTAAATTTTTGTACTCCAAATTTTCTATTGGAGCCTCTTTTTCTAAATTAACTCCAAGAAATTTCTCAATATTTGACCAGCTTAAACTATCTGCAATGTAGTTAAAATGAAAACTTGTATCATCAAGGTCTTTTATTTGATAAAAACCATTATTTTCAATTGTTTCATATATTTTATAACCAACTAAAATTCGTTTTACATAATCTTTACGGCTACCAATCATCTTTGCAATTTCACGGCTTGCCCCTTGAATATTTAAGTCCTTATAAAAGTCTTCTTTTAATTTTGTTATATAGCGTGCCTTCTCAAGTAGTTTCCATGATTTAATACCTGTTATATGTCTATAACCTAGATACTTTAAAATCTTATCCTTATCTTCAAATATTAAACAAGGTATTTCTTTTGGAAAGAATTCTGATTCATTAATTACTTGCTCAACCTTACTTTTATATATAGTTGCAATCTCAGGGTTATGTAATAACCTAACTGCTGCAAGTCTTCTATTACCTTCAATCACAGTAAATTTTTGCTCATTGGGAACAACCAGTAATTGTTCTCCTTCAAAAAAGTCATTTTTACCAATAGCCAACATTAATTCTACTAGTGAAGTATCTGATAAAAAAAAGTTTATTATATCCTCATCAGACTTATTTCCCATTGATTTAGGTAATCGTGGGTTATGTTTATCTAATTCTAACTTTTTTAAATAAATTTTTTCATATTTAGTGTTCTTTGACATTATTTATTATATAATTTATTAATTTAAAATATAACTTTTTACAAGCATAAGATTATTTTCAGAATTTTGAAACACTGAAGTAGATAAATTTAATCTTTTATTTAGGTTATCTTTTTTGTTATTCCCACTTTTTAAAGGCTCTTCTGTAAATTCAGGATCAATCTGAAGTTGTTTTTTATCATACATTCTGTATATATCTGCACAGGAACGAAGCTCATTATATGCAACAACATCATCAGGTGGTATTACAGTTGTATCATCTAAATACTTTAAATCTTCGCCTTCTTCAGAGTACTCTAATTTTTCTTCAGGTTCTTTAATTTTATTTGCAATTTCGTTGCTCATATATCAGTTATAGTTTATATAATAAAGATTTAAAAAATTTCGGCTGAATATTATTATATAACAATATAAAAGAAAATTAAGTTGTAAAAATACTAATTTTTTGAAATTAAACTTTACTCATTTCTCTTAAATTACTTACTACTTCCTGTACTTTTTTGATAGCCTGGTCAATTTCTTTTTTAGTATTAAATTTTCCAAGGCTAAAGCGAATAGAGGAAAAAGCTTCTTTTTCCGATAAGCCCATAGCTGTTAACACATGAGATGGATAAATCGAAGTTGATGTACAGGCTGAACCATTAGAAACAATGATATTTTTTAATCCCATAATAATTACTTCACTGTTTGCTCCTCTAAAACAAATATTGGAAGTATTATAGAGACGATTTTCCTTATTACCATTGAGAAAAGAATCTTCAATTTTTAATAATTCATTTTCCAGGTAATCCCTCAAAAGTTTAATTCTAGTACTATCATTTTTCATTTCCTGTTTAGCAATTTCAGAAGCAATACCTAATCCAACAATACCAGGAACATTTAAAGTTCCACTTCTGAAATTTCTTTCATGACCCCCACCATGCGTTTGAGCATTTAATTTTGGTTTATTTTTCCCTCTGCTTCGTATGTACAAGCCTCCAATCCCTTTAGGTCCATAGATTTTATGCCCGGAAAAAGTCATAAGATCAACTCCCAATTCTCTTACGTTTATTGTAATCTTTCCAAATGCCTGTGTTGCATCTGTCATAAAAAAAGCACCAGAGGAATGAGATATTTCAGCTATTTCTTTTATGGGTTGAAGCACTCCAGTTTCATTATTTGCAAACATTATACTAACTAAAATAGTATCTTTTCTTATAATATTTTTTAAAACCTCTAAATCTACTAACCCATCTGATTGGACAGGTAAAAAAGTAACGTCAAAACCAGTTTGTTCCAGATATTTATATGTATCAATTACGGCACTGTGTTCTGTAGTCACTGTAATTATATGTTTTCCTTTTTGATTATAGGTTTCTGCAATTCCCTTAATTGCCAAATTTATAGCTTCTGTAGAGCCTGAAGTAAAAATTATCTCGTTATTTTCAGAGTTAATTAAATCAGCTACGTTACTTCGGGCAATTTTTACAGCGTCATTTATATCTAAGCCAAAAATGTGCCTGCTGGCTGCATTGGCATAAAGGTTTGTAAGATATGGCATCATGCCTTCAAGAACTTTTGGCTCTAATTTAGTTGTAGCATTATTATCCAAGTAAATTATTTAATTCATTTTTTATAGAAAAAATATTTAATTAATATCTACATTTTATAATATTCACAAGCTTTTTCATACTATTATTGAGTTACCTAAAACGTTTTAGGTAATAATCTGGTAAAGGTTTAAATAGAAATGAATACAACAAAAAATTATTATCAGAAAAATGCAGATACTTTTATCCAGGCAACCCTTGAAATAGATATGGATTCT
>CAYRDV010000068.1:8842-20403 GCA_964422885.1 uncultured Candidatus Sericytochromatia bacterium | reverse complement strand
CTTTGGTGCTACAGGAGGAGCAGCTGGTGGAGCAGCTGGCTTTGGTGCTACAGGAGGAGCAGCTGGTTTTGGTGCTTCAACAACTGGGGCAGCTGGTTTAGCAGCTTTTTGTGCAGATTTTAGAGCACTAACAGCTTTAGCAATTTCAGAAGCTGCATTTTTAATAGCCTCAGTTTTTCCAACTGCAGCATTAACCTCATTAATCACGTTTCCAGTCGTAGTTGGAGCTGTAGTTACTTTTGCAGTAGTGACAGGTGCTGGTTTTGGAACATCAACAGGAGGCTTAGGATCATTAGCTACTACTTTTGGCTTAGGGGCATCAACTGCTGGTTTTGGTGCAGTACTTAACTGACTATCTAACAGAGAAACTTTTACTTTATTAATAATGCTATTGTTTTTAGCACTATCATCTGGAAGTGAAGTCGGTTTAGCAGCATTAAAGGCCGCTTTTTTTGCACTTAAGTCTACAGGAGCTGCTGTTTCTGTAACAGGCTTTACAATAGTAACATTATTACTTGGTTTAACTTGTGGCTTTATAGCTTCTTGTGCAGCTAGAGCAGACTTTTTAAGACCTTCCTGAAAAACGACTTGACTTGTAACATCTACCTTAATTTGGCCCATTATGTATCTCCTTTTTAATTTTAAATTGACAAAACTCTAACTTAAGTTCATTATAGTTTATATAAAAATATAATTTCCTGACTAAATAAAATAAAAATATTAAATTAAAAGATATTTAACATTCATAAAATTACTTAATTATTTAAATTTTCTTTTTAATATTTGAATTTCTTTATTCAATCTGCTAATTAAAATTTTATATTCAGAAATAATCTCATTATTTTTGGCTATTATCCTTTGAAGGACAGCAGTGTCCCTATGATAAAAGCTATCATCATTAAGCTGTGGTCTAAATTTTTGATTATAATTTTGCAGTTTTTGAATTTTTTGCTGAGTTGAATTAATGCTATTCTCCCTGATTTTTATTTGTTCTATAATTTCATTCTTTTTTAATGGGTCATCAGACCAAAGATCAATTTCTTTGTTTTCTTTAACTGATGTTGCACATGAACATATAAAAATGAATAAAAAAATGATAAAAAAATGATATTTCCTTAAGTTCATTATTAATAAACCTCAAATATAAAATCTAGTGAAATTAAAAACCTGATTGCTATACTATATTAATTAGTATTATATATCGGGTTTTGTTCTTTAAAAATCTAACTCAAATGTTGACTTTGTTTCAATTAGCATAATATACTATATCAGGATTTTCATTCCGGTTATTATTTATTTAAGGTGATTTAATTTGAAAACAATACTATATCTTGTGCAGTTTATTGCATCTATTTCATTAATTTTAAGTGTTCTTTTACATCCAGCAAAAACTATGGGAATGGGAGGGTTAGGTTCACCTTCAGAAATTTTTGGCAGTCAAAAAGGAGCCGAAGAAGGGCTTAACAGAATAACCATAATAATAGCAGCAATTTGGGGAATAGTCTCAGTATTATTATCTACCCCGTCAATCATGAATCAGTAATCACAATAATATATAAAGTAATATTTTATGTATAAGGTCAGGAGTAAAAATGCATCTACTATCAAATGGTAAAAAATTATTAATAGCAGGATTGGCCTGTTCGGTTTTATTAAGTGCCTGTCCCGGAGAAGAAGGTGACGAAGAAAATAAAAACACAAATCCTTCACCAGCTGCTAATGCCTCTTCTACAGAAAGTTCTAAAACCACGAACCCCACAGGTTCAAAAACAGAGTATCGCCCTGTTGCTGGTAAACCAGGCGGAAGAAGAACTATTACAAGTTTTTCACCACCAAAAACATTTAATGTATATCTGGCAGCAGAAACATCATCAACTGATATAGTTGGACAAATGTATGTTGGGCTTGTTTATACAGATCCATTTACTACTGAAGTAAAGCCAGAATTAGCCGAATCATGGGAAGTAAAACCGGATAAAATGACTTATATTGTCAAAATGAAGAAAGGGTTAGTCTGGTCTGACGGGCAGCCAATAACAGCAGATGATGTCGTTTTTACTTATAATGACATTATTAATAATCCCGATATACCAACTAACTCAAGAGATGGACTGTTGGTAGAAGGTGTTTTTCCAAAAGTTGAAAAAGTAGATGAACTGACAGTTAAATTTGTTACTCCTAAACCATTTGTTCCTTTTTTAAGAAATGGTATTGGTTCAGCTATAGTTCCCAAACATATTCTGGGTAGTCTGGTTAAGAAAGACGCCTCCGGTAAAATACAGTTTAATCAGTGGGGAAGTCTGGGTAGTGATCCCAAAACTATTGTTTGTAATGGGCCATTTAAGTTAAAAGAATATGTTCCTGGTCAAAGAGTAATTTTGACAAAAAATGATAAATACTGGAGAAAAGATGAACAGGGACTGCAATTACCTTATTTAAATGATTATGTTACCGAAATTGTAAAAGATCAGGAAGTTGAAGTTATTAAATTTAAGGCAAAGGAAACTGATGCCTTTTTCTTAAGAGGCGGACAGGATTATGAAATACTTAAGCCTGAAGAAGAAAAATTAAATTTCAAAATTTATAATCTTGGTCCTGATGATGGAACCCTGTTTATTATGTTTAATATGTCTACAGCTAAAAATGATAAAGGTAAGCAGGTTGTTAACCCTATTAAATCTGAATGGTTCAGAAATGTAAAATTCCGTCAGGCACTTGCCCATGCCCTTGATAAAGAAACAATGATCCGCAGTGTTTATAGAGGACTTGCTTCGCCACAGATTTCAGATATCAGCCAGCAAAACCCATTTTATAACCCGAATGTAGCAAAATACGAATATGATCTGAAAAAGTCTGCTGATATGTTAGCTGAAGCTGGTTTTAAAAAGAATGATAAGGGTGAGTTAACTGATGCAAAAGGCAACAGAGTTGAATTTAACCTTGTCACAAATACCGGAAACACAACCAGAGACGCAGCTTGTAGTATTATCAGGGCTGACTGGGAAAAGCTGGGAATGAAAATTAATTATAAACCAATTCAGTTTAATTCTATGGTACAAAGTATTGATGAAACACTAGACTGGGAAGCAATGATGATTGGTCTGACTGGTAGTAGTATTGAACCGCATGGTGGCATTAATACCTGGAGATTATCTGGTCGTATGCATATGTTTAATATGGGAAATGCAGAGCAAAACCCTCAGTGGAAAGGAAGAGAGACATCTTTTGAACCTTGGGAAAAAGATGTAATAAAATTGTGGGAACAGGCTGCCCAGGAATTCGACCCGGTAAAAAGAAAAGATTTTTACTGGAAATCTCAGGAATTGGTTGCTAATAATGTTCCTTTCCTTTATACAGTTAATAAAATTGCGATGGTTACAGCAAGAAATAATATTGGTAATGTTTTCCCCAACATTGCTGCTGGAAGTCAGTTAAATACAGTAAACTGGAACAGCTTTGAACAGTTTATTAAAGATTAAATGATTTAGCAGTGATAGAATAAATTAAATCTCTGCTAAAATTTCATATCTCTAATCGGATAACTATTTATTTTAGTCCATAAGAAGGGAAATAGATGTTCAGGTACATTATAAAAAGGCTTATTGAAATGATTCCTTTAATCATTATCATTTCTATGATTTCTTTTGGAATTATCAGGATTGCTGAAGTATATGCAAAAGCAGATCCAATCGGACAACTCCGGATGAACCCAACTGTAACTCAAGCGACTATTGATCGGGAAGTTAAAAGACTTGGCTTAAATGATCCTTTACCTGTAAGGTATTTTAACTGGGCAAGAAAGTTTGTTGTTGGTGATATGGGAGAATCCTACTACTATAAAACTTCTGTAAACAGTCTGATTATAGAGAGGCTTAGTAATACATTAGTAATGGGTCTTGCTTCGTTAGTCGTCACCTGGCTGATTGCAATTCCTCTGGGTATTTATCTGGCGGTCAAGCAATATTCACTGATTGATCAGGTCCTATCGTCACTATCTTACTTTTTTATGGGATTCCCGGACTTTTTCCTGGCAATACTATTATTGCTCTTTGCGGCAAGTACAGGCTTATTCCCAATCTCAGGAATGACGTCAATTGAAAACAATCATATGTCAAAGATAGATTCGGTTTATGCTGGTAAATATGAGCATAATCCGCAGGCAAAACTTTCTGATGAGCATATAAAATATGATACTGAGGCCAGAGATCGGGCAGCCAAAGATGCTTTGCTAAAATCGTTAAAACAGGATCTGGCACTTGATTTAGAATATAATAAAGATTCTGTTTCAGCTTCAACATCAACCAGATTAGCAAGTGAGTTACCTAATCTTGATAAAATTCCTCAGGATTTAACATCACAGGTTCAAAATGAAAGTAAAGAAAAAGGGCTGATTTCATTGGAGCTTGGCAGAAAAGTGGAAACTGAACTGAATAAGCTTAACTATTATAGTTTTGGCGATAAAGTATCCTATATTTTTAAGCATATTAATCGTATTTTTTATCATTATAGTAAATATATACCAGATGTTCTTTTTCACCTGGTATTACCAACAATTACATTATCTATTATAAGTATTGCTGCATTACAAAGAAGAATGAGAGCAAATCTTCTTGACGTTTTAAATGATGAATATATCAGGACAGCAAGAGCAAAAGGGTTGCCTGAAAATGTTGTTATTTATAAACATGCTGTGAGAAATGCTTTGAACCCAATGATTACATTGCTTGGTTTTGAGCTTGCCAGTTTATTAAGTGGTGCAGCATTTGTTGAAATTCTGTTTTCCTGGCCCGGGCTGGGGCAGATGATGCTTGAAGCTTTGCTTGGCTCGGATCTTAACCTTGTTATGGCCGGGTTGATTATAAGCTCTGTTATGCTGTTGTTTGGAAACCTGCTGGCAGATTTATTATTAGCTTTGACAGATCCTAGAATTAAATTAGAGGCTTAAAAAAATGACAACAAGATCTTTAGACGCTGATTTTGTGGATTCAGTAAGTAACTCTCAGTCAGTTACTTCAGGAACCGGAACTTTACCACCAATTGTATCAACAAAGCAAAAAATCTTAAAAAGATTTTTAAGGCATAAGCTCGCTATCTTTGGGCTCTCAATTCTGGCTGTAATGTACCTTTCGATATTATTTGCCGAATTTCTTGCCCCTTATGGACAGGCTTCTGCTGAAAGATCAAAACCTTATGCTCCGCCTTCTAAAATTCACTTTTTCCATAAAGGGCATTTTACAGGCCCATTTATTTATGACTATAAAGAATCATTTGATCAACAAACTCTTACAAATAAAAAAGTTTATGATAAGCAAACACCAATTCCAATTCGTTTTTTCTCAAGAGGAGAACCTTATAAATTATTTGGCTTAATTCCTGCTGACATCCACTTTTTTAGTGTTGAAGCGCCAGGAAGATTATATTTATGGGGTGGAGATTTACAGGGAAGAGATGTTTTTTCAAGAATCTTATATGGTGGAAGAATTTCTCTGACAATCGGGATTATTGCAATTATGATCTCTTATCCGATTGGCCTTTTGATGGGTGGTATTTCCGGGTATTTCGGTGGCTGGGTTGATACAGTAATAATGAGAGTTGTTGAAGCAATTATTACATTTCCTAGTTTATACCTGTTATTGACTCTATCAGCAACATTGCCCCAGGGTTTAACATCCTTCCAGCGTTACTTTTTAATCACAATAATTCTTTCTTTTATTGGCTGGGCGGGTCAGGCCAGGATATACAGAGGCCAGGTCTTAAGCTTAAAACAGATGGAGTATGTAGAAGCCGCAAGAGCAATGGGTGCCCCACATCTTCAGATTATTACCAAACATATTCTTCCGCAGATGTCATCATGGATCATCGTTTCCGCTACAATATCCATCCCGGCATATACCTTAGGTGAAGCTGCATTAAGTTTTCTTTCACTTGGTATCCAGGACCCTCAGTCAAGCTGGGGATTAATGTTACAGGAAGCAAGGAATATTAGTGTACTTCAAACCAAACCATGGCTTTTGATTCCCGGCTTTGCAATTGTAATGTCTGTATTTGCTTTTAGTTTCTTTGGTGATGGTCTTAGAGACGCATTTGATGCCAAGAAGAAAATTTAACAGCTATTAAAACTACTAGGAGGTAGTGTTTATGGATCATAAAGATAAACAACTTAGAAAATACCTTTATGATGAAGGTATTGATCCAGATCTGAGAAGATTAGTTCATGCAATTTCTGTTGCTTCAAAGTATATTTCCGGAAAAATTAATGAAGCAAACAGAAAGTTTGCCGGAACAACAAATTCTTCAAACGAGGAGCAATTAGAGCTCGACAAAGTTTCAGATATGATACTTGCTGATACCATCGGTGAGCTTGATTATGTAGGTGAATATGCTTCTGAAGAAAGAGAAGAAGCTCTGGTATATAATCGCCCACACCCCAAATACTCTGTTGCCCTTGATCCACTTGATGGTTCATCACTTGTTGATGTAAACCTTTCTATCGGAACAATTGTTAGTATTCATTATGGAAAAAGCGTTTTAAAACATGGTAGAAATTTAGCTGCCGCATTCTATATATTATACGGACCTCTTACGACTCTGGTTTATACATCTGGTCAGGGTGTCTGTGAATTTGTACTTAATCCCGAAGGGGAATTCATACTTACCCAATCTAATATTAAAATAAAAGATAAAGGTAAGATTTATTCACCTGGAGGTCTTAAAAAATCATGGGTTGAAGAACATAAAGAATACATCAATCAACTTGAAGATGAAGAGTATAAACTTAGATATAGTGGTGGTTTAATTCCTGATGTAAATCAAATTTTAATGAAAAAAGGTGGTTTATTCAGTTATCCGGCACTTCAGGATGCACCTAATGGTAAGCTGAGATTGCTTTTTGAGCTTCAGCCCCTGGCATTTATCTGTGAACAGGCTGGTGGTATGGCAACTAACGGAAAGCAAAATATACTTGATTTACAGGTAGAAAAACTTCATCAAAGGTCTCCTATTTATATGGGAAGTAATTATGAAGTAGAGCTTGCCAAAAATTATTTAGGTTAAGGTTTTTTTTATGTTTGAACAGAGAAGAAAAAAATTTATTGAACAAATGAATGGTGGAGTAGCTATTTTCAGAAGCTCTACCGAAGTTATCAGAAATAATGATGCTCATTTCAAATTCAGACCAGATAGTGACTTTTATTATCTTACCGGTTTTTCAGAACCAAATTCAGTCATTGTCTTTGCTCCTGAGCATCCGGAACATAAATTCATTATGTTTGTCCGACCAAGAGATCCTGAAAGAGAAACATGGGATGGTAAAAGAGCCGGAATTGAAGGTGCAGTAAGTACCTATGGTGCTGATATCGCCTACAGCATTGATGAACTTGAGGCAAAATTACCAGAATATGTTAAAAATGTTGATACTCTTTATTATACAATTGGCACCTACCCTGATTTCGATCAGAAAATAATTCATCTGCTCTCTGATTTAAGAAAAAAAGTAAGATCTGGTGATTATGCGCCCACTACTATTATTGAAACCGGAAAAATTCTTCATGAAATGAGGCTTTTTAAAAGCGATGAAGAAATGGAAATTATGAGAAAGGCCAATAAAATTGCCCAGCAGGCACATATAGAGGCAATGAAAGCTTCCCGACCAGGAATCTATGAATATGAAATTGAAGCTCTTTTGGAAAATGAATTTAAAAAACAGGGTGCTAATGGTGTTGCCTATAACTCAATTGTTGGTACCGGAGTTAATGCCACTATTCTTCATTATGTGGAAAATAACCAGCAGTTAAAAGATGGAGATTTATTACTGATTGATGCAGGTGATGAGTATGGTTTTTATGCTTCAGATATTACCAGAACTTTTCCTGTTAACGGGAAATTTACAAAACCTCAACGTGAAATATATGAAATTGTTCTTGAAGCTCAACTTGAAGCAATAAAAATGGTCAAGCCTGGAACAAAATTTGTAGATGTACATAACCGGGCTGTTGAAGTATTAACCGAAGGTATGGTAAAAGTAGGCCTTCTTAACGGGAATGTTGATGATTTAATCAAAGATGAATCTTACAAGAAATTTTAT
Source organism: uncultured Candidatus Sericytochromatia bacterium (assembly GCA_964422885.1). Classification (GTDB taxonomy): domain Bacteria; phylum Cyanobacteriota; class Sericytochromatia; order UBA7694; family JACMQJ01; genus CAYRDV01. The sequence goes on along the minus strand of CAYRDV010000068.1, from coordinate 12,320 downwards.
ATGCACCGAACAGGGCATTGGCTTGGAATGGATGTTCATGACGTAGGGAAATATCATATTAACAAAGAGTCAAGAGTTCTTGAGCCTGGAATGGTTTTAACTGTTGAGCCAGGTCTTTATATTCAGGAAAATGTTGAGGGTGCGCCCAAAGAATATATTGGTATAGGTATCCGAATCGAAGATGATGTACTGGTTACCAAAGACGGTAATGAAGTTTTATCTCAAAGAATCCCAAAAACGATTGATGAAATAGAAAAGGTGATGCAAAGGTAACTTTTTTTCAATAATTATCTGGTTTTTCCATTTAAATTACAGTATTTAAACATTGACTATATGTTAATTAATTGTTAATATACTATTGAAGATAACAAATGTTTAATTAACTGAAAACAAGGAAGATAGGATATGAAACGAAGTAAAGGGCTATTAGAGAGTGAAGGATATTACTCAAAAACTGTTACTGTTGGCTCTAACAAAAATACTAAACCAAGGCAACTTAATCCTTCAAATCCAAATTTGGCAATTAATAATAAATGTTTTATTTATATTAATGGTCGAAAAATTGATTCAGAAAAGATTAACTTTATCAGTCTGATTAACAAGCACCTTGATAAAACTGCAAGTAATCAGGTTTCTGAGCTTTTAACAAAAATACCGGTTGAACAAAAAATGGAAAAACCGGTTGTAAAAAATATCATACATGAAGCAAATAAATCAGTTTTTGGTATTAAAGCAGGAAAGACCAAAAAGAAAGAAATAATTTGCATTTTAAAAAATGTTCTAAAAAAAGATTTAAATTTTGAAGTAACAACAAATTATTTTCAAGTAGAAGAATTAGGTATTACCCTGAATTTTTCTGTTGATGATGATGTTGTTGAAGAAATTGTACTTAGTTCTCCTTTTAATGGAGAAACTCTGTTTGGATTAAAAATTGGTAATTCAATAGAAAAAGCGGTAGAGCTTTACGGCGAACCACGAATAAGATCTCTCTCAACTGCTTTTTGGAATAATTTTTCAGTATCTATCAGAAATGAAACAATAACCTCGATAAAAATAAGATAATTCCTCCTTACAATAGTTAAAACTATTGCCCTCCCTGATTTCAACTACAGGCTGCCCTAGCCCTGTAGTTTTATTTTTTATAAATTAGTATGTAATTACAGTTTCTGTTATTCTTTTTGTTTGCTCTGGATCATTTACCAGGCTAAGAAGGGAGGCCAGAATATAATCAAGTGTTTTTGAATCATCAAGTACTTCAGGGATAAGAGATATTAATACCATAATATCTTCTCTTTCTCTAAAGATACCTACAATAGTTTTTAAAAGCTTTTCTCTCAAAATTCTACTTTTAAGCAATTTTAAAATGGTAAAAAATTTACTTATTTTATTTTTATAGGTAAAAGTATAGCCTAGATTATATAAATCATTGTCATTAAGCTCTCCAAGATTAATTTCATCTACCATTTTTAAGATAGAATTTAATATCTCTCTATCATATTGCAACTCACCCATATGTGCCAAAGAAGTAAAAAACTTTATACTTAGTTCCATCCGAATCTTTTTGGGTTTACTTTTTATTTTATTCAAGGCTTTAATCAATAATGAGTTCCCATTTCGCTTATTATTACATTGAATAAGACTTACCCCAAGACTAATCATATTTTCAATATTATCAATAGCCGGGCTTGATGAATCTATTATTTCCATAGATCTATTAAAATATACTTCAAAAAATTCATTTTCATTAAATTTTGAATAAATTTGCAGCAAAATTAAAGATATTTTAAGTTGATTTGTAATTTTTTCAAATTTGCTGATTTTTTCAAAAGTCAAATAAATAAATTCACGATATTTTTTTATTGCTCTCAACTGATTAAATTTATAAATAAATCTTGAAGAGTAGTTATATCGCTCAGTATCGTCCTTAATATTATTAATACTTTTGCAGCAATAATCAATAATTGAGGTGGCATTATCCTGCTTGCCTACAGACAATAATTTTATTGAAAGACTCGCCATAAAATCAAGCTGCTTTGGTAAATCACTTATATGCCAGGCTAATTCAATTGAATCATCAAAAAGTTTTTTACTTTGATTATTATTTTTATATTTAAAGTAAGCCGTTGCAAGAATTGCTGTCAACTCACCCTTATAAAAAATATCAATAATTTTATCTAGATTCTTTTCAATAACTTCAAGATAATAACAAATTTCTTTTGTATTTAGTTTATTTAAAGAAACAATCAATGCTTTAAAAAAGCTACATAATGCTTCACTTTCTTTAAGAATATCCTTAAAATTAAGTATTTTATTGATAAAAATTTTTATTTCATCTGATAGCCCAAAAGTTGTCACATTTGAAATAAGTTTTATCAGATAATCTACTTTTAAGTTTTCATTCCTTATTTTTAAAGCTTTACTCAAAAGTATTTCAAAAAGAGGTAAAATTAAATTAATATCACCTAATTTTGTTAGATTATTAGCTATTTCAGAATAACTCCTATTTAAATATTTGTCATTTTGTAAACTATTATCCGAAATAATCAAACTTTTAAACAGCTCTGCTGCTTTTTCCTTATTATTAAATCTGCTGAGAGCATTTGCCAGACTGATAATAACTTCTGAAGTATATTCTTCATAACTGTAAAATCTTAATTCGGCCAATATTGCTCTAAACAAACGACTTGATAACTCTGTATTTCCATGAATTTCATTTAGCTCGGCAATACTTATCAGACTTAATAGTTTTATACTTGACTGACTAAAGTTTTCTTCGGAAACTAAGATTGTTTTTTGATAAATATCAATAAAAATATTTCTATCCTGAATATTTGATAAATGATAACGAATAATACCTATAATATTTTCTTTATTTACGGCATTATTTATTTTATTTGCAATTTCCAATGTTTTATAAAATACATTTTTATAGCCAGAAAAATTTTGGATTTTAGATAAGTTTTCAAAAATATCCGAAATAATTTTTAAAAGAAAATCTTCCTTTTTTATATAATCAAATAAGTTATAGGTATTTGTTAGTAAGTCAGCTAAAAAATAACTTAAATTAACATGTTCTTTAATTAGATAGATATTTATATATATATAACTAAGTATATAATATCTTTTTTCATCATTTTCTTTAATTATAAGGCTAAATGTTTTGTGAAGAACATTTAAAGCAGTTAATCTTTCATTTATATTTAAAAGTACAATTGAAATCTGTATTAAGATCTTTGACTTAGGTAAAAATGGTAAGTTATTAGAAATTAATAAGATTTTATCAATAATTTTTTTTACTTCATCTATTTTAGCTTCCCGGTTTAAAGTAAATAATACTTTTAAAATTATTTCACTAATTATATTTTCATCATTTAATAAAAAGATATTATTAAGAATCAGCTCTAATAATTTTTCCGAAAATAATTTTTCCTTTGAATATGAAATATTTTCCAACACTGCTTCAAATACTTTATGCCTC
>CAYRDV010000068.1:0-8832 GCA_964422885.1 uncultured Candidatus Sericytochromatia bacterium | reverse complement strand
AAATGAGCCCGAAACTCCAGAGTGTTTTTAGAGCCAAAATCAGAAAGTTTTTTGATAATAGGTTTTTTAATTCTGTTATCTTTTATTTTACCTACAGCTATGATAAATGGCTGAATCAAAGGAATAAGATTTTTATTATTAATTTCCAAAAAATCTTTAATTAAGTTTTTAATTAAAGGAATTTCATTATCATATTTTTTTATTAAATTAAGCAGATTAAGACTTCTCTCCACTTTTTCGTATTTTGATGAAAGTTGGTCAATCAGATTAAAGTAGCTTTTTGTTAATTCTTTGTAATAAGAAGTTTTTTCAAAAAGCTTTAAACTAGTTAAAATACTTGAAAAAATAAAGCTCTGATAGGTCAGATTATCAACATCTTTAACAAAATCAATTGCTCCAAATAAAAAATCCTTACTAATTTTCTCCTGATTCAAATGTAAAAATAATAATGAAAGATTTCCATAAAAAAGAAATTTAAAGAGTGGGCCCTGCAACTCATCTTTTTTGCTTAGAATTAAAGTTAATAATCTATTATATAAAACAGGATGTTTTAAAACATTTGATAAATAAACATAATAAAGCTTATCTTTCAAATTTTGATTTTTTACTTTTTCGATCAAAGGGATAATATCATTATAAAGTTTTTCAATTGTTTCAACTGTTTTAAATTCTGAAGCTTTTGAAATTAAAGCTTCAAGCATTACAGAACGATCAAGTTCTATAGTCATTGCATCCAGAAGCTTTAATAATATTTCTAATAATTTAGTTGTATATGGTGTTTCTTTTAAATTTTTTATCAGATTAATCCCATCTTCTTTTGAGCGAGGAATATTTATTACATCAAATACTCCATTTCCAGCAATATCAGCACATAATTTAAAAATTAATTCTGAATTATATTGATTAATATAAACTTCAGGAACCAATAACAAATTTTTTAAAATTTTTTTTGCTTCAATAGGATTTTTGTTAGCTGCAATTAAATCCGTTATCATTAATAACTGATAAAATTTTTCCATCGGTTTATTTAAATACTCTACCCGGTTAAAAGCTTTGGAATATTTTTGAGAGTTACACCATTCAACAATTTTCAGTAATTCTTTTTTTGTTTCTTCTTTTAATTTTAAATACATAAAGCAGTATTTGGTAATATCAGCAAGATTTTCAGGACAATGAACAATAAAATAATCAATAATTTCTTTGACATCATCAAGCATTTCCTGAGGATAAATTTTAAATTTTGATTTGGTAAAATTTGTTTGAAATAAATTTTTTACATCTTCAATTCTACCTGCTGACAAATAATGATATGGTAAATATTTTAGGGTAATAGAAGAAATTTTTTTGTCCCATGGTTCGCAAAAATTAATTATTTGATTATGGAGAAATTTTATCTCCTCATTTTTTACCGATGATAAGCATATTTCTTCAATTATTCGAGAAATTAGTTTATAACGACCATTTATCTTAATTAAAAATTCACTCATTTTGTCAATATAATATTCAATAATATTTTCAGAAAGGCTTGAAAATATTTTATTTATCTCTGATTTATTAAACCCTTCTTTGGAAATAGCCAAAAGGCAGATAAATTTTTTTGCCTGATCGTTGGGAAAGCCTTTTTTTAGATCTTCTTTTTCAATTTCATCCAATAATTGAATAAATTTATTCTTTAAAAGGGTTTCCTGAAAAGAGATAAACTCCTGGTTAGTTTTTAGTATTTTATAAATAAAGAGCTTGGAATAAAGAGGTAATCCAAAACAATTTAGATAAAGCTGTTCTAACAAATCAACTGTAAAGGGGTTTACTAATGCACCAGTTTTTTCTGTAAGTTCAAGAATTTCATTTTTTGCCAAAGAAGGAAGATAATAAACCTGTACCTCATCAAATAAAGGCAATTTTAAACTTTCCTGAGCGGGCATTGAAAAAATAAAATAAATATTTTTTGGTAAACTGAAAGGAAGAATATTGATAAATTTTACAATATCAGAAAAAAAATGAATATCTTCAATAATTATTACTTCTTTGTTACCAAATTCACTTATTCTTACCAGAAAATTATCAATGAAATCCTGAGAATAATCTAGTTCAGGCTCTTTATTAAAATTTTCTTCAGAATTTAGGCTAAATTGTCTATCTTTAAAAGAATAATTTTTTAAATTATATTTTTCACTTAACTTATTAATTATATAATTTAGGTTTTCTGAAAAAGGAATTCCTTTTGCAGCAGTTGTAAAATAAAAATTTTTGTTTTCACTTCTATTTTGGTATAGGTGTAATGTAGTGGTTTTTCCAGCGCCAAATGCTCCAACGAAAAAGATATAACCAGAATCTTTTTCATCAATAAATTTATCCAAAGCCTTATATACATTTGGTCTTTCAATAAATAATTCATGTTTTTCAGGTTTTTCAATAAATACTTTATTACCTAACAAAACCTCAGACTCAGAAAATTCCAACCTTACCTTTATATAATCACCCCCAGTTAAAAATTTACTAAGTGAGTTTATTAAAAATTCAGCAGAATAATTAGGCCCTGATGTATTAATATGGATGTGGTCTTTGCTTAAAATTTTTGTCTTTAATTCATATAAATGTTCTTTCTCAGAACATTTTAAATAAAAATTTTGAAGATTAATACTTATATTTTGAGGATAAATTTTTTTAATTAATGCTGGTTTTTTTCCTTGAAGCAAAATATAACTAAATGTTTTCGCTTTTTCCTTTACTTGAAAAGGAACAATTAACTGATATTTTTCTAAAAAACTTAAATCTGCTAATATTTTTTCTATATCTTTTAAGGTATTAGCCCAAATTTTTTTATAATAACTTTCACTAATAACATCTTTTGATAGCTCAATATTTTTTTTGTTTTCAAATTTTTTTATATTTACCCAAATCTCGCTATCAATAATTTTAGTAAGTTCAGGAATAAGGTTAAAACCATTCTTTTTTAAGAGCAATAAAGATTTTTCACTTCTTTTTATACTGTTATCAGTGCCATAAATATTATTATTCTCTGAATTATCCAAAAAGCTTGCTGCTAAAAAATATAAATAATTTAATATAGAATCATATAAATCCAAGGAAAAGAAATATTTTGCAAGATAAGAATTTTCCTGTTGAATTTTTTTATATAACTTCGTAATACCAAAAGGATATTTACTAAATTTATTATTATTTTTAACTTGCACAATTACCTTTATTAAGGGCAAGATACCATTAAATTGAAAGAAAAGACAAAAAATCTGAAATTAAAGTTTCAGTTATCTTGATATTGTACCACGGTAGAAAAATTATTCTTCTACATGTCCGCGAATAGTAATAAAAATCTTTTTGACATCTTTATCATTCTCGGTATTTCCGAAAACAGGGATAATATAAAGAGCTCTTTTTACCAATGGTGAATGGGAAGGTAAATCAGTAACCTTAATTTCCATTGCCGTAATATTTTTTGCTTCTGAAGCCTTTTCGATAACCAGTGTATCCATAAAGTTATCGGGTAATCTATAACCTTTCATTTGTTCTTTTGACCATTTTGACAGCTCTTCAAGATTAATATTTTGAATTTCTTTTTTATAATTATTCAGCCTTGTCAACATAGATTTTGTATTTACATTTATAATTCTGGAAAAATTAAATGATTCCAGTTCTTGAGTGCTTTCCATTTCAAATATAGGAACAATAATGTTTTTTTGCATATCCCAGGGTGGCATTAATGAAATGTCATTTTTTTTTGTATCACTTGGAGGTATTAAGTAAATATCTTTTTTTTCAACTACTTGCGGTTGCTCTGTTGAAAAGACCTTTTGTTCTGGTGAACAGGCACCTATTAATAGAAAAGAGAATATAGCTAAAAATGATTTTATTTTCATCACAGTAACCTTGTACATTGATTTGTATTCTATATCCTTATTTTACGATAAACAGTAGAAAAAAGCCAAAGTTAAATTAAGGTTTATTTTAAACTAAGTTTTAATTAATTATAACAAGTAAGAGATAAATTTTTACTATATATAAAAATTTGAGAAAGAGAGTTATTTTAGTTAAGGGAAGCAGCAGATGAAAAAGTACGTAAATATCACTTTATCCAGTATTTTTGCTCTTAGTGTTATGACTGCCTGCGGTAGAAATGATTTCACACCTATAGAAATGGAGAATGAGTTATCACCAGGAGCTGTTTTTGCCAGTGAGTTTAATACTTTTGGACAATCAACAAAAAAATTTACTATTTCCTTTAGACCAAGTTTATCAGAAAGCGAATTAAAAAAATTAGAAGCAAAACATGGTGCAAAAATTGAAAGAATTTTACCACAAATTGGTATAGCTGTAGCCGAAAAGCTAAACAACGCAATTTCAATAGAGTCAATAGAAACATCAATGAAATCAGAAAGCCTGATTGATGACTCCGAACCCTTAAATCTTGTCCGTTTAGAAAAAATAACCCCGATAAAAGCTGTTAATATAAATGATCCCGAATCAAGAAATCAATACCATTTAGGTATAGTAAATATGGATGGTGCCTGGAAAACAACAATGGGTAAACCACAAGTAAAAATTGCAATTGTTGATTCAGGAATAGATTTAAATCATCCAGAATTTAAGGGAAAAATTGTAAATGGAATGAATATTGTTGATCCCAAGAGACCTCCTCTTGATGATAATGGACATGGAACACATGTTGCCGGGATAGCAACAGCAATTGCTGATAATGGTATTGGAGTTGCTGGTATCGCCCCTGATTGTTCTTTGATGCCCGTAAAAGTACTACGTGATGGTAAAGGTTCTGATGTTGATATTGCCGAAGGAATTGTCTGGGCAACAGATCATGGTGCAGATGTTATAAATATTAGTATTGGCCTTTATACAAAAAGTACTGCAATGGAAAGAGCTGTTAAATATGCTCTTAATAAAAATGTTGTTGTTGTTTCATCTGCTGGTAATGATTCAAAAAGCTCAAAAATACATTTACCCTCAATGATTAAAGGAGTTATAGAAGTTTCAGCAACTAACAAAATTGATCGTTTGGCAAGTTTTTCCAATTATGCACAGCAAATATCAGTTTCAGCTCCTGGTGATAAGATTTTATCTACAATGCCCACCTATAATGTTGAATTAACAGGAGAAGCTGGTAAAAATTATGGGGTATTAAGTGGAACCTCAATGGCTTCACCTATGGTTGCAGCTCTTGCTGCATTATTGAAAAGTACAGATAAAACCCTAACCCCAAAACAGATAAAAGCCCGTATTGAAGCTACTGCAGTTGATCTTGGCAAAAGAGGTTATGATGAGTATTTTGGTAATGGTCGTATTGATGTTGCTTCAGCTTTAAAATAGAAAAAATTTTTAAAATGAAAAAGAAGCTATTTCATAGCTTCTTTTTCATTTTGTTATAAGGGTTTGATTTAATGAGTATAACAATCGAAACGTCTGATTATAATGTCTTAATTGGTGAAAATGCAATATTTGAAATAAAAAAATATATTGATTCACATACCTATTCCAAAATTTTTATTCTCGTTGACGAAAATATTCGTATACATTGTCTTCCTATATTACTTTTACACCTTAAAAACATTGATGATTATCATGTTATTCAGATACAAAGCGGAGAAGAACATAAAACAATCATGACCTGTTCTTATGTTTGGGAAAAATTATCTGAGTTAGGTGCTGACAGGAAATCACTTTTGGTAAATCTTGGTGGTGGTGTAATTGGGGATATGGGTGGGTTTATTGCTTCTACTTTTAAAAGAGGTATTGATTTTATAAATATTCCAACTACTTTGCTGGCTCAGGTAGATGCGTCTGTTGGTGGTAAACTTGGTATCGATTTGAATAACCTTAAAAATCAGGTAGGATTATTTGCAAACCCAAAAGCAGTTTTTATTTTTCCTGGCTTCCTTAATACTCTTCCTTTACGACAATTGCTTTCAGGATATGCTGAAATAATTAAACATGCGCTGATTGCTGATCCTGATTATTGGCAGGAAATACAAAATAAGGACCTTTTTGATGAAAAAAATTATTTTTATCTGATAAGTAATTCCATAAAAATTAAAAATGAAATTGTTAAAATTGATCCACAGGAAAAAGGTATTAGAAAAAGTTTAAATTTTGGTCATACAATTGGCCATGCCCTTGAAACTTTTTCTATGATGGCTGACAAATCACCCTTATTTCATGGAGAAGCTGTTGCAGCAGGCATAATCTGTGAATCATATTTATCATCAAAATTTACCGGATTATCACAAAAAGAATTAAAAGAAATTTCAGATTTTATTAGTGCAAAATTTAATTATTATCAGATAGAAAATGATAATGTCAGTAAAATAATCAATTTAATGAATCATGATAAAAAAAATGAAAACCAAAATATTAATTTTACTTTTATAAATAGAATTGGCTCGGTTATTATAAATCAGAACTGCTTAGAAAAAGATATTTTAGAAGCTTTCGATTTTTACAGGAAAATTTATCAGAAATGAAATACTTAATAAGTAAAAAAGATAAAACCTTAAAAGGGAGGGTTAAATTAACCGCTTCAAAAAGTGAAAGCAACAGAGTATTAATTATCCAGGCTTTATGTCAGGAGCCTTTTCAGATTAATAACCTTGCTGAAGCAGAAGACACAAAAACATTACTAAAACTTTTATCTTCTTCAAAAGATATTCTGGATGTAGGCCCAGCAGGTACTACAATGAGATTTCTTACAGCATATCTGGCTAATAAGGAAAATAGCGAAAAAATTATTACTGGTTCAGAAAGAATGTTAGAAAGGCCAATTGCGATATTAACAGATTCTTTGAATAAACTTGGTGCAGAGATTAGTTATCTTAAAAAAGAAGGCTTCCCACCATTAAAAATAAAAGGGAAAAAATTAACAGGTAATGAAATATCAATAGATGGAAGTATAAGCAGTCAGTATATTACAGCCTTACTGCTAATTGCACCGACATTACCTAATGGTTTAAATTTACAGCTTACAGGTAAAATTACCTCCAGACCTTATATTAATATGACTTTAAAAATGCTTGAATACTTTGGTGTTAATGCCTTATGGGAAAATAATATAATTGAAATTAAACCACAATCCTATCATGCAAAGGAATATACAATTGAAGGTGACTGGAGTTCGGCTTCTTACTGGTATACAGTTGCAGCCTTTTCAGATGAAGTGGATTTTACATTAACAGGTCTTAATGAAAACAGTTTACAGGGTGATTCAGTTATAGCGACAATTATGGAAGAATTTGGGATTAAAACCAATTATTTAAATAATAAAATTCATCTTTCAAAAACTAATAAAACGTGTAATAGCTTTAGTTTTGACTTTTCCGATTGTCCCGATATAGCTCAAACAGTTGCTGTAATTTGTTCAGGTTTAAATATTCCAGCAAAATTAATGGGCCTTGAAAGTCTAAAAATTAAAGAGACGGATAGAGTACAGGCTCTCATAAATGAGCTTTCAAAAATGGGTGCTAATATTAGTGAATCAGAAAATGATACTTTGGTTATTCAATCGGGACATTCTTTAAAAAGCGGAGTCCATATAGAAACTTATAAAGATCACAGGATGGCAATGGCATTTGCCCCTCTCTCAATGATAACTGAAAATATTATTATCACGGATCCTGCAGTTGTGTCAAAGTCTTATCCTGCATTCTGGGATGATTTATCTTCTTTTGGTTTTGATATTTCACAATTATTCACCACAGATATAACAGATAAAGGTCAAGATTAAACAGATAAAATTTTTTTAATAATTTAATTTTATGTTTAGTATCTGTGTTAATCTGTATTCATCGTTTGTCTCATCTGTGGTTTATATTTTTTATGAGAAAACAGGTTAGGAACAATAAAAAAGATGAGTGGTAATTCTTTTGGTCAGGTATTTCGTATTACAACTTTTGGAGAATCACATGGTGAAGCTGTAGGGGTTATTATTGATGGTTGCCCGCCTGGACTAGAGCTTAACTATGAATTTATCCAAAATGAGCTTGATCGAAGAAAACCAGGGCAATCAAGAATTACAACACAGAGAAAAGAAGATGATAAATTTGAGATTTTATCAGGTGTTTTTGAAAACAAAACTACAGGAACTCCTATAGCCATAATAATCAGAAATACAGATCAACGTTCCAAAGATTATTCTCATATAGCTGATAAATACCGCCCTTCTCATGCAGATTTTACTTATCAGGAAAAATACGGCTATAGAGATTATCGGGGAGGTGGCCGTTCTTCCGCCAGAGAAACAGCTGCAAGGGTTGTTTCTGGAGCTATTGCAAAATTATTACTTATAAAGCTTGGCATTTCTATAAATGCATATGTTTCACAGGTCGGAGAGATTAAACTGGAAAAAAACTACCATGAATTAGACCTTTTAGCAGGAGAAAACAATATTGTTCGTTGCCCTGATGAATCGGTTTCAGAACTTATGATCGCCAAAATCGAGGAAGTTAGAAAAGCAGGTGATACAATTGGTGGCATTATTTCCTGTGTCATAAGGAATGTGCCTATAGGGCTTGGTGAACCTGTATTTGATAAATTACATGCAGACCTGGCAAAAGCAATGATGAGTATTAATGCTGTAAAAGGGTTTGAGTATGGTTCTGGTTTTTCTGGTGTTTCTATGAAGGGTTCTGAGCATAATGATCTTTTTTATAATCAGGATGGAAGTATAAAAACAAAAACAAATTATTCAGGCGGAATTCAGGGTGGCATTTCCAATGGTGAAGATATTTATTTTCGTGTAGCCTTTAAGCCTGTTGCCACTCTGATGAAAAAACAATTAACGGTTGATACTGTAGGAAATGAAGTAGAAATTGA
>CAYRDV010000067.1:0-20407 GCA_964422885.1 uncultured Candidatus Sericytochromatia bacterium | reverse complement strand
AATAAGTCACATGGTTTTAACTCAGTTCATGGCCGTATGCCTTCAGTTACAACCGGTGCAAAACTGGCAAATAAAGATCTTGTCATGATCGCCGTAAGTGGGGATGGTGATACTGGAAATATTGGGGTTGGGCAATTTATTCATATTGTCAGAAGAAATCTTGATATGGTTTATATCATTGAAAATAATGGTGTATATGGTCTTACGAAAGGTCAGTTCTCCGCAACTTCTGATTATGGTTCAAAATTAAAACATGGTGCTGTGAATGAAAATGCCCCCCTTGACCCGTGTGTTATGGCGATTGAGCTTGGCTGCGGTTATGTAGTAAGAACATTTGCCGGAGATCCAAAACAGCTGGTTCCTCTTTTAAAAGGAGGCGTTTCTCACAGGGGTCTGGCTCTTCTTGATATAATCAGTCCATGTGTAACCTTTAATAATCATCCTGGTTCTACCAAGAGCTATCCTTATGTAAAAGATCATGATGAAAGAATTTCTGATTATGATTTTATCCAAAAGGGCCTTGTTCCTGAAAAAACAGAAATTCAGACTGAATACAATTCAGGAGACTTAAAGGAAGTAACTTTGCATGATGGTTCAATACTCAGGTTAAAAAAGCTGACCAGAGATTTTGACCCAACTAACAAAAATGAGGCTTTAATGGCTATTGAAGGGGCCAAAAAAGATGGAATCATTTTGACAGGATTACTTTATATCGATGAAAGTAAGAAAGACCTTAACTCAACCCTGAAAATGAGTGAAATACCTCTTTATGCACTAAATGCAGAAGACCTAAGACCAAGCAGACAACAGTTAAGCGAAATAATGGCTGATTATAAATAAACAAATCCAAAAAAAGAGGCAACTTATTGCCTCTTTTTTTTTGATACTATTAGGGTTAATCAAGATTTTCCAATTCCAGAACAGCTTTATTTATTAAATCCTTTAACTTATTTATTGGTATTGCAAAGCCTATACCAACATTTGCGCCATTAGGTGAAAAAATAGCTGTATTGATACCAATAATTTCACCATTTGAATTTAAAAGCGGCCCTCCCGAATTACCAGGATTAATAGCGGCATCAGTCTGAATAATATCTTTGAGAGAGGTGCCACCTTCAAGGCTTAAATCGCGGTGTAAAGAACTAATAATACCGGTTGTCAGTGTTCCGGAAAGGCCAAATGAATTACCAATGGCTAAAACCTTCTGCCCAACCTGTAAATTATCAGAGTCACCTAAGTTTACTGGTTGGATTCCTGATAAATCTCCGGTAATTTTAATAATAGCAACTTCATTCTCTTTATTTTCCAGGACAACTCTGGCAGAAAATTCTCTTTTATCAGATAAAGTTACATCCAATGTATCAGAGCCTTCAACAACATGGTAATTTGTCAAAATATAACCATCTTTATTTAAAATAATCCCTGAGCCTTCACCTTTAACAGGAACAGAGTGAAATCGTCCTCTACTTTCAGAAGTGACACTGATACTTACAACATTGGAAATAACTGATTTATAAACATTTTCATTTATTTTTTCATCAACACCTGTTTTATAAGGGATAGTTTTTGTGGCTGAATTATCATTTAAGGGGTTAAAGAAAGGGTTTCCAGAACAAGAGTTAAAAGCAGATATTATAATACAAAAACATAATAACTTTAATTTTTTTCCAGGAAGATTTTTTTTTAGATAAGAAATAATTGATCTTTTCTTTGATTTCATAAAAACATAGTTTAATAATTAAAACAAATTACTTTTAAAGTATATACAAAAAGAAATACCAATAATAATTATCCTGATATTTATATAATAATAATTTTTGCTTACAAATATGCTTACAAATATTTAAAAATGTTCTATTTGTCTTAAGATGGATTTGGAGTAGGTGTGGCAGTTTCTTTGTTATCACAATTATTATTGATGTCACATTTTATAAGGTTTCCATCTTATCATTGATATGAAACAAAAACATCACCATTGGCAAAGTAATGAGTCCCCTTACCATTTCTCTTATCATCTTTCCAATGACCAATATATTTCATCCCATTGGCCCAGGTAAAAGTACCCTCACCATTTCTATTATCATCTTGCCAATGACCTTCATATTTATCCCCATTAGCCCAGGTAAAAATCCCGAAACCATTTTTATTACCATTTAGCCAATAACCTTCATATTTATTACCACTTTCATAAGTATATGTTCCATACTCATTTTCACAATCACCTTCACATCTACCAGGCAATTTAGGTTGAGGGATGTATATTTTATTTTCTGGTTTAGAAGCTAAATTAGAGTGTTCTTGAGAGACATCCGTTGTATCATAAATTAGATTATAATATGGGGGTTTATCAGGTGAGTCAATATGTTGCGTAAATCCTACAATTTTATTTTCCTTATTAATTTTAAGACCGTTGGTATTTAAACGCTCAAGTAGACCACTAGCTGACTTTAAAAAATTTTTTCTCATTTCTATTATTGGTGCTCCAGTAATACTTGGTACTGTGGTACCTTCCCTATTCTCTATATCCAATAATCCTAAAAGATTACTATTAGCTAACTGAAGGCTTTTTATTGCAGAACTCAACAAAATTGATGATATCATAAAAGATTTAACGGTTAATTTAGGTAATTCTATTTGTTTTGAAACAGATACCAAATTTCCCTTTGGTTCATAAATTTCTATAACAACAAATGCATATTCTTCTGATTTAGTAGGAACTGGTGAGCCAAATTTTGTTGAATATGTTAAAAACATTACATAATTACTTTTTTCATCTTTTATTTTTTGTATTTTTCCAGTTTCATTGAACCAAATTCTAAATTTTTGCTCTGAATTTTTTCCTTCTGATACAGCTTGAGTAAATTTTTCTATTTCACCATTATTTGAGTTTTTTTCACCAAAATAGGTAGTTATATTCCCATCTCCAGATTTAAACGTAACAATTGGAACATTGGGGCCTAAATAATTATAAAGAATAATCTCTTCTTTATTATCAAGTGGAGCTGTTTCTACTTTAGTAACTTTGGATGAATTACTAGCTGAAGGAGCTGGTGCCGGACATGAGGATAAAAATAAACTTAAAGTAATAAAAAGTGGGAAAACTCTTTTTTTCATTGTTATACCTCAAACAAATATTATAGTATTTAAATTGATCACGACTAGTATATTTGATTTTAGCATGTTTTAAACATAGTATTATAATATTTAACCGAAATACCTAGAAATAGTCTTTCATAAAGTTATTTACCCAACCAGGAAATATTGGATTATTTACATTATCAAAAACCGGGAAATAGGGTTTGATATCTATTACAGGTGTTCCATCAATTGCATCTAATCCCTGGACAGTTAGTACATTATCTTTAATTTCTAAAATTTTTACTGTAGTAATACCGATAGGGTTTGGCCTATGTTTTGCTCTTTGGGCAAAAATACCTGATTCTGAGATATTTAAAATTCCTCTTGGGTGCCTTTTTAGATCAGTGGCAGAATTAAAAGTAGCCTGGTGCATAAAAAAAATAATTATTGCATGAGAAAAGTTATCTAACCCTGCTAATCCATTTTTTAAGTCATTTTGAAGATGGATTTCGGATACAACCTGGCCCCAGTTTTCATCTATAGCTTCCCTGGCATCTGATTTTACAATACCAATAGGTTTTATTTCAAACCCAGGAAGATTCATTAGAAAGAAATTGAGGTACTCAATCCATAACTGTTAGAAATTAAATCCTTGGGATCATCACTGAATAGTATATTTGTTTTTTGATCAAAATAAATTGATAATCCGGGTAAATAAGGATTATCATAACCAATAGAAACAGATATACCTGCTTTATCACCAAGGTTTGAACCTTCAAAAATTGTTCCGTTTAAAATGGTAAGAGGTTCCTGTAATGCAAATGTCAGTGAAGGAACATTTAATGTCCCAAACTTATCGGGTGTTTTTAAAAATCCACCAGCAATTATTTGTTGTGAAGACTCATTTTCAAACTTTGCAGAGCCACCAAGTTCAAACCCGGCTATGTTTAAATAGAGTAAACCCGAAGCAGCTCTCCAGGAAAAATCATCTGCAACACCCCGGAAATTTGCCTGAAAAGATGTACCAAAATTATCATTACCAATATCTACAATTATTGCTTCATTATGGATAGGATCCTGAACTATTTCACCAAAAAATAAAGCCTGATCAGCGTCTGCCGCTACTTTTAGTTTTAGTAATCCAAAATTCATTTTAACCCCGGTTGCTACAGTATTAGGGCTGGCAGCAATAGCAAAAGTAAATGGGCCGGATCCAAGTTCAACACCACCTGTTACCGAACTTACAAGCCTTAATCCCCTTTTTTTTGCGCCACTGTTCAGATTTGGGCCAGCTGGTCCGGCTGCACCACCAAAATAATTAGTAACACTTGTTCCTGATGAAATAAGTCCACCCATCCCCATATATCCAAACTTTACTTTAGGATTTAGAAATGTATTTGCCGGAGAATATGTAAATTTAGCTGAACCAAAACTCAATTCTGCTTTCTCCGCATCGGTTTTCTTTTTTACACCATTTACATCTTTTTCTTCAACTTCACTGCTGAATGAGCCACCAATATTGGCACTAACTGAAGTTTCTTCACTTATTGTCGCTTTCATATCCAGGCCGTAACTGGCATTGTATGATGGGCGAAAAGTATCTTCAATTGTATCATCAAGGCCTGATGAAAAATCACCACCAAAACGAATATTACCAAATTCTTTTTTTACTTTTTCAAGCTCTTCCTCAAGTGTTTTTAGTTTGGCATACTGACTGGAATTTGTTGCTTTAATAGCATCCAGTTCTCTTCTGAATTCTTCAACTAAGTCTTTGATCGCTTTCAAATCATCATTTCCTATCTGAGGACGTGGTGTTGGTGTTGGTTGTGAGGTTTGCTGACTGCCCATCATCTCTTCAACTTTAAGCATAACCTTGTATAGGGCGGCAGCTGCTTCATAACGGGAAAAAGTTCTTGCCCCCCTGAAAGTACCATCAGGAAAGCCACTCATAATATCATATTTGTCCACAAGCTCTTTAATCGCTTTATAAGCCCAGTGGTCAGCCCTTACATCTTTAAGATCATCAGCTGAAGTTCTGGCTTCTGCCGGATTAGCCAGCAAGGTGACTGAACTAACAGAAGATATAACTAATAATGAAACAAATAACTGACTTAATCTATTTTTTTTTATCATTTACATAAACCTACTAAAATATTTGCGTGTAATATGAAACAAATAACAAAATCTTTTTACAACTATGTTAATTAATAACCAAAGACAATTTTAAATATACATTCTTAAAGCCCGTTAACTTTATCATTATATACAAACTTGTTTTTTATGCAAAGGAAATTTTAAATCTGTCAGCATCTAATAAAAACAGATTAAATAATTTATAAAATTTATTTAATTTAAGGGTAACTTTTATTTAAATTAAGTTAGCAAAGGCAAGTTTTCATTATTGTAAAACGATTAATTAGTAAAGTGAATTTTGAGTCAATTTAGATATGGATATTAAAGATAGTTCAGGCTTAATAAATACTGACGGAATCAAACCCAAACAGGTGTTAAAAAGGGTAGATACACTGGTTGTTTCTGCATCACCAAATAATACAGTTAAAGATAATGTAACCCTTAATAAAAATCTTAACAAAAAAGCCCCTCTCACAGAAAAAAAAGATAATGATGAAGATGAAAATAAAATGCCTATTCAAACAAAACTGGGTTTAAAATATCTTCCGGATCTTTTCAGTAATTTTGGCATCAGAAAACATGAAACCAAAGAAATTGTAAAAACAGTTGATACATACAAAATTGTAAAAAATGTAAGTTCAACGCTGGGATTTAGCGACAAAAATTCTGACCGGATAGCCACAAATTATGTCCAAAGATCAGGAAACAGAACTTTTGCCGGTATCGTAACCAAAGCTGGTGAAGCTTTGCCAGGAATGTATTTAGAAAGTAAGATTAAATCAACAATTCTTGCTGACGTGAAAATTTCGATTGCCGATAAATTACCCAAAACTGTTGCAAAAGTAAATGCTGAAACAAAGATTGTTATTTCACACGGTTTTGCAAAAGGCCAGAGTAAAGGGATTGAAACCCTGGCAAAAGATGGAATAATTAAATCAGTTCCAAATTCTTACAAACCCACCAGTGGCTTATTAAGTAATGTATTATCAGAAGGTTTTTTTGGAGGTGTTTCCAAAACAGCCTCAGATAAAGTAGGTAAATTAAAAAACATTATCAAACCAAAGAAAATAATTACCAGAGCGGAAACAGGACCAGTTGGGAAACTGGTGCAGGTAACTAAAGAAAATGTAATCAAAAGGCGTGAAGGTATCCTTGAGCACAGTATAGAAAAAGCAACATCAAAAGCCCAGACAGAAACAATTGAAAAGGGAGTAATAGCAGTAGGCTCAAAAGCTGAAAAGAAAATACTGGAAAAAACAATTGCTGAAGCAACAGAAAAAGCGATAGTCAAAGCAACAGAAAAAACCGGAGTAAAAATAGCAACCAGACTGGCAGGAGTTATGCCTATAATTGGTGCAGGGGCTGAAAGTTATATTATGTACAAAGATATTCAACATGCAAGAGATATTCATAATGATCCCGATGCCCCTCTGATTGCACCGATACTTGCCGATACAACGGTAGTTCTTGATGGCGTGTCTCTTGCTGCAACAACAACAGGTATTGGCGAACCAATTGGAATGGTTGCTTCAGGATTAAGCATTGTCACCAGCCTTTTATCCAATGTCAAAAGAAACTAATTTCAGATCTTTAACTACCTAAAATATTGCTATATAAATATTTACAATTTGATATTTATTTGTAATATGCATCATTAAATTGTTTCGGCAATTATTTATTATTTTCGAAATTGAATTTTTTTAAAATCACGTCTACAACACATATTTTTTATTTAACTTAATTGAAAATAAATTTAGAAAGAGAAAATATGTAAAACCCTCTAGGGAAGGATTAAAATTTTATGACTTTTGATGATAATGATATTTCCCGGCTCCTGGAAGCATTAAGTTTTGCCACTGATAAGCACCGTAACCAAAGAAGAAAAGATACTGAAAAATCTCCATATATCAATCATCCTGTTAAAGTTGCCGAAATTTTATGGAAAAAAGGAGCTGTAAGAGACCTTGATGTTATTATGGCTGGCCTTTTGCACGATACCATTGAAGATACTGATACCAGTTTTGAGGAGATAAAAAACCTGTTTGGTGAAAAAGTAGCTTCTTATGTATTGGAAGTAACTGATGACAAAACCTTAGAAAAATCTGAAAGGAAAAAGTTACAGATAGAACATGCTCCACATATAAGTCATGGGGCAAAACAGGTAAAATTGGCAGATAAAATCAGTAATGTTCATGACATGATTTATTTTGCTCCTGGAGACTGGGGAATTGAAAGAAAAATAGATTACCTTAATTGGGCAGATAAAGTGGTTGCAGGTCTTCGTGGCTGTAATCCAAGTTTAGAAAAAATTTATGATGAAATACTGGCTGAAGCAAGAATAAAATTACATTAGAAGTTTTTTATAAATTCTTCCTGCACTTTTGATTCAATAGCTCTTGGAGAACGTGTTTTGCGAACTTCATTGATTGCTTCTTCAAAGGAATATCCAATACTTTTTAAATAACAGGCGGCAACTGTTCCAGCACGTCCAAGTCCACCAACACAGTGAATTAGTATTTTTGAACCATTTTCAAGGTTAGTTTTTATCCATTGAATAAGGGTAACCATCTCATGTTTATTTACCACACTTTGATCTAATACCGGAAAATGTTTTATTTCAATATTTACTTTTTTATATTCCTGAAATAAATTTTCCACACCATAGTGGGCAAACTCATTATTTGAAATCAGGCAGATAATATGAGTTATTCCTTGTTCTTTAATTATCTCAATATCCTCAGATAATTCACGCTCATAATCTTTTCGGCCTGGTAAAATAGTCAGACCAAGGTGCCCTCTGCTAGTAAATTTTTGTTTTAGCCAATCTATCCGTAATAACCTGTTTTTTTTAAAATAAGCAGATATTTTTTCACCACATCTTGCTGCCATATACAAAGCCCATAATTTTTGCCAGTAACCAGATTCATCAAAGGAAAGAGTATGTACTGCATATCTCATCTGCCCGGCAAATAACTGAAGCGGATTGCGGTAAATACCTAAAAGTTGTGGATAATAGCTTCTAAGTATTTTTATTACTTCAAAAGCTTTATTTAGAGCAGAATTTTTAAAACTAATGTTTAAGGATAAAGGCTGAGCAAGGTCTTCTATGTCAAGCAAATAATCACTCAAGAAGAGAGCTTCAGTAAACTCTTCTTCAGATGAAATTGATGTATAAATGTAAAGAATATCATTTTCCAATTTTATTAAATCTTTTAAAATATGTCCGCAATGTGTATGAAAAAAATCAATTAACCAGACATTTTCCTGACTATCTATAATAATATTTGCCCCGTTCAGATCACCATGAACATAGGAAAAATTAGTGGAATCCCTTCTGGTTTCAGGAATTTTATCCAGTTCTTCCTCGTAAAAAAGGCATATATTATTTACCTGCCTGCCATTAGGAAAATTAAGATATCTTTCATTTACCTGTTCTGGTAAAATCTGGTGTACTTTTTTTCGGACACTTGCCGCCAATTTTGCTGAAAAAGCATAGTATTCAAGAATATTATAGCTTTCCGCCTTGGAAGCAGCATAAAAACGACCAAGCTGTTCTATAAAAACAATATCAAGAATTCTTTTAATTTTTTCAATACTTAGAGTGTTAAAAAGTTTTTGGAAAGTATTTGAGAAGCCGCTTCCCATTGAAGCATAACGATACTTTATTGCTCCTCTTCTTCCAAGGTCTGCAAAATCAGCAATATGTGGAGCAACATTACCAAGAACATGTTCTATCTTTTCAAAAGAAGCTCTTTCACGGCCAATTAAATCCTGGGCGCCAATTTTAATTACATTAGGAGCCTGTTGATGGCCTAAGATATCTGTACTTTTACTCCCAAGTACAAGATTTCCTGAAAAGCCTCCATCAAGAGATTGGAGAGAAACATTACTACAATCACGAAAAAGATATCTGATAAGTTTTTCATCAGTTTCATCCAGATTAGAGAAATTCTGATAATCTATTTTTAAATGTTTATTACTAACCGGTAAAGGTATTTCCAGTGGTTCTCCACCCAAAAATTCGATAAATTGACCAACTGATGGGAAAACACTTATTCCAAATAATTTTTCCATTTTTTCAAGAGACAGAAAATGCTGGGCAACAGATGAACTTGCTGTTAAGGCTGAACATATGCCAATTTTAAAATTTGGATAACGTGTTATCAATTCATATGTAAGAAAGAGGATCTTTGCTTCTGTCCAGACTCCTATCAGGCCAACTTTTAATGGTTTATTTTTATAAATTTCCAGAAAAGATTCCAGATTTGTATTCTGAAAATCATTTAAGGTAAGAGCATTGATAATTTTATTTGTGTTTCTTTTTTGAAGCAATAAATTATCAAAAATAAATTCTGCACCTTCTGTATCTTTAAGACAATGAGAGTTAAATTGTTCCAGATGACTTAACTGTAAAGGGTCATTTGCATCATGCCAGTCCCGAATATGGATTATATCCAAGGTATTCTCATCCTGAAGATAAGCCCATTCCATGATTTTAGCTATTGGCCCCTCCTGGGGAATTTCGCCCAATAGCCTTTTTGCTTCTTGATACCCAATATGTAATAAATTCGGTAGCGGCTCATATTTACTTAATGGTTTTACAAAGTCATTTTGTAAACATTGGGTTATTAATAAGGATGTAGTCATAAATATCTCTGCCAGAAAAAATTATTATCTAAATTTTAAAACTTTTTTAGAAAATTACATATAGTCTTTAATTTTTTCCTGAACTATTAAAGCTTCTGCCAAATCCTGTGGCTTAATAAAACTCAGGCGAATTAAGGCTTCTCCCAAAAGGCATCCGGTTCTGTCTTGTTCCCTTAAAGCCTTATCTAACTGCATCTGGCTGATATATCCGCTTCTTAGCATCATTGCTCCCAGCCTGTTATCTTCTTCGCGTTGTTTTAAAGCCAATGAAAGCATTTCAGAAGTACAATACCCTTTTTTTATTAATATTGCTCCCAAAGATTCTGATGTTTTGCGCTGTTCGTCAAGGCACTCATCAAGTTTAGATTTACTGATAAAACCTGAACGAATAAGAGTATGTCGGATATATTTATCTACCTGTTGTCTCGCCAATGCTTCCTGAAGTTCATCCTTACTGCAGTAATCTTGTTCCTCAAGAATTTCCCCCAATAATTTTCCAGTTCCTTTTTCTTTAATAATCAGAGCTTTATCCAACTCTTTCTGGGTTATCGTTCCCATTTGAATTAAGATTTGTCCAAGTTTTGAAACTTCGCTTAAATCAGAGGCTACCTGCAAAATATTTTTGTCGATTGGATGAGCAACATAAAGAAAACCAACCTTTAAATCATGTTTATCCTTAATTTCTTTACGTTTCCAGGCAAGTAACTGCTTTTCTCCATCTTTTCTCTGCTGCCAGTTTTCAAACCTATAAATACCATCATCATTAGAAAAAATACTGGAAAAGGTTTGTTCTATATCATAAAAAATCTCTAGTTTTTTCCCCCATATGCCACTGCCAAAAAATTTTACTCCAGCTCTGTTTATCCAGGTGCAGATATTTTTCGTATCAGTTTCAATAATAATATCCTGAACCATGGCAAGGATAGATTCATACCTTAATCTTGTTTCCTGAAGAGTGACATCAGTTACTTTTTTTGCATCAAAAGCAGATTCCCTTCTGGAGACTTCTCTTTTTACCTGCTCAAGAAGTTGTTTTTTTTCAATGGTATATAAAATGGTATTGACTAATAGCTGGCCATTTAAAAATCCGGAATTATGATCTTTAATCAGATAATTAATGGCTATACCCATATCAAACAACTGAGCCGCTAAACCCTGATCTTCGTTATTGGAAATAATTATTATAGGGATATCTTTTACTCTATCTCTGAATTTAGCTAAAGAACTGGTAGTATTACCATCTGGCAAAGAATTATCACATAGAATAATGTCAAAATATTCTTTCGTGGTACAAGTAAGGGCTTCTGATATCCGTTCTGCGCATTTAATTTCAAAAGTTACAAATTCATGTACTTCTGCCAGTCTGTTTTTTAACAAAACCAACTGGTTGTGATTGTCTTCTATTAATAAGACTTTGATTCGTCTAATTTCCATTCCAGACTTATACTCTTTACCTGTTACAAACAAAGAAATCTCAATATGACTTTGCTGGCAATAAAAAATCTTACCATCCATGTCTTTAGTAATTTTAGCAAAATAAATAGAATAATTTATTTATGGGTAGGTTTAATAAAAATTTTATTTGCAATCTTGATAATTTATTTACAAAAATATTTTTGTAAATAAATTATTTTTTAATTTCTAACAAAAACAAATATATTTTTTATTGCCAATATATTTTATAATCAAGAAAATAAATATTTAAAGGAGTTTTTGTATGGGCGTTATTGATTATGATGATGGTTCCAGAGTTATTCAGGATGTACCCGTATATCACCAGGGAAATACAGGGACATGTGCTCAGGCATGTGTGGCCAGTATTCTGAATTATTGGGGCTATCATGTTACTTATGAGGATATTATTGCCGAAACCAGTAATCAGACAATGACTGCTGGAATGACACCAGAGCAGATTGTTTGGTATTTTCGCCGGAAAAATCTTCAGGCAAAATCTTATAAAGGAAATCTGGCTAATTTAAAAAGTTGTGTTGATAAAGGTCATCCTTGCATAGTTGCCTTTGATGAATTAAAAATTCAGCATGTAGTAGTTGTTGTTGGATACAACGATTATAAAGAGTTAATTTACTATAATGATTCGATGGATGGAACAATGATTGAAGAACCATATTCTGATTTTGTCAGAGCCTGGGGAAGACAGAGAGTAAGCTCATCGGGGTTTAATGATGTTAGCCTTAGTAATCTTTTGATTCAGGTAAACAGATAAGAAAGAACTGTAGATACATGCCATGGCATGTATCTACAAATAGTCAGGTTATAGTTTGCCTGGTAATTTTAAATTGATTACCTAAAATTAAAATATATCCAATAAAAAATAAAGTAATAGCAATTGAAATAACAGATAAAATATTAAAACTTCCAAAAGTATAAAATATTAAATAAAAAATTATCAGAAAGTACCTGATTACTTCGGACTTAATTACCCAGGTTTTCTTTTCGTTCAAAGAACAGACATTAATCAAAGTAAATAGAGTAATAAATGAAAAAAAGAGTAAATTTCCTAATGTAAGACTCTTATAACTTTCAGCAACTATTACACAACCAAAAACACCCAATAGAAAATGGATAAAAATATATATTTTAAAACCAAATTTATTCTCTCCATCAATGTTTAAAAATAGTTCTTTATGTTTTAATCCAAAACCTTCAGGTACCCAACCAGGTGGCATAAATAAAACTTTTAATTTATCTTTTAAATAATTAACACCTTTTATTAATTTATACATTTCAGCCCAATAATGAATATTTGCATACCATAAACTTGATGAATCATAACGTTCAGGCATACCATAAAGCGGTTCTTCTTCCTCAACCTGAAATGTTCCAAAAAATTTATCCCAGATTATTAAAATACCCCCATAATTTTTATTCAGATATTTTGGTTCACGGCCATGATGGACACGATGGTGTGAAAATGTGCATAAAAATAATTCAAGCAAGCCAAGTTTACCAATAAACCTAACATGCAGTATAAACTGATAAAGAGCAAGAAAGGCAAATCCTGTCAGAAGCATTTCCAAAGGAAAACCAATGAGTACAAGTGGTACATAAAAAAATGCCAGTGTTAATTTTGTGAACCAACCTTTACGCACTGCTACAGCAAGGTTATATTCTTCACTTTGGTGATGTATTACATGAAATGCCCATAAAATATTAACTTTGTGGCTTAAACGATGCCACCAGTAATAGACAAAATCCACTGCAGTAAAGCATATAATCCAGTTTAAAACAGATTTTATTTCAAAATGAAAAATAGCATATTTTCCAGCCAATAATTTAAAAACAAAAATAACAGGAATCTGCATCAGTATATTAAAAATATCTGCGCTAAAATATGAACTCAGGCTTGTAACAGAATCTGAAAATTTATGATAATCCTTTTTCCTGATAAAACAATAAATAAGTTCCAGCCCAACAAAAAAGAAAATGAAAAGGGCATTAATAATATAAATTGATTTCATCGAATCTAAGCTAAAAATGTAATGTTTTTCACAACAAGGGGCTTTGGTTACTGAGCGTAGTCGAAGTAAAGCCCCTTGTTCAGACACCGCCTGATTATGTAATTAACTATATTCTAAAACAATTTAAGTTTAAATTCTACTTAAAAAAAATCTAAAAAACCAGTGATTTTGTCAAAAATAAGTAAAAAATTGTTGCAAGAAATAGAGAAATATTATAATATAAAACTGTTACAACGAGGTAATTCCAAAACAATGAAGTTTATTGAACTGATTTTGTGTTTTAAAAATACAAAATTATAAGTGATTTTTTGTTATTAAAGTGAGGTATTACCTAATGTTACACGAATTAAATATAGAACAGTTAATGGCTATTGCCAAAACACTAAATATTAGAAATTTTCGCAGATTCAGCCGCAGTGAGCTTATTGAATTTATTGAAGAAGTAAGGGAAAAGGAATTTAACAATAATCTTCATTTTATTTCCCTTAGTTCAGGTGAATCAAATCATAATAATGAGTATTACAGCGGTCTTTTATAATTGATTATAAGTTTTTATCCATATTTATAGCATTGAAAATTTTCTCTAAATTTTTAAACATGCTGTGGGAGTAATCACTTACATAGCCTTTCTTTATGCCTTATGATAATCATCATAAAGGATTATTTGGTTAGAAAAGTATTTTAAATTTTTATCAGATATGGATACAGTAATAGATACCTTAGAACAAAAATTATTAGTAAAAATTGAAAAAAAAATTGCACCAATCTTAAAACTTTCGGAAAAATATGCCAGGGCAAAATATGAAATTGGTTCATTAAATGCTCAATTAAGGGCAGAAAAATCAAGGCATATGCTGATGATTGAAGGGTTGGATACAACCTGTATATTATTAAGGAATGAAATAAAAGACCTTAAAGAATCACATAAAGAAAAAGATTTATTAATTGAATCATTAAAAATATCTTTGAATGAAGAAAAAAGTAAACGAAATTTATTAGCAATTTTAGTTAACTGGGTTTTTCATAAAAAAAATATCAGCTAAATTCCAGGCCCTTTTTTGGTAATTTTTAATAATGTTGCCAAACCAAAATGATCAGAAATAAACAGCTCTTCCTGCTTTTCGGTAAACATAATCTTTGATTCAAGGATCTCTATATTATATTTTTCATTATGAACAACAAATATATAATCAATTCTGGCTGCCATAAAAAGAGCACTTGAGTTTTTCTCTTTATCATATGTAAAACCTGGTATGTTTGGGTTTTTAACTCTAAAAGTATCTATTACTTTAAATTTTTTAACAAAGTCCCGATAGTCTTCATCTTTTTCTGTTAGATTAAAATCTCCAGTAATAATTGTCAGATTATCCTGATTATTTTCTTTATAAAATTTTTCAAAATCTTTATTGGCTAAAAGCCTGTGAGTTGTACTAATTGGCATAGATTGATAATGAGTATTGTATAAATCAACTATTCCTAATTTTGGTATTTCCAGTCTTAAAAATAGAACACCTTTATTATTAATACAATCTGGAAGAAGGCAGCTGGAAAACAGCAAAAATTTTTCCTCTAAAATTTTATATTTACTAAGGGTGGATAACCCACTACCCAATCTTAAAAGACTGGTATTATCATACCTGACTTTATATGGATAAAAATTATTTTTATCAGTGATATCTTTTGTTTCAACAACTGTTGTTTCCTGTAAATTTACCAGATCAAATCCATTTATAGAAGTGGTTATTAACTTTACCCTTTTATCCAGGCTTTCTGTAAATAATCTAAAAACACCCCATACATTAAAAGTTAAAATATTTATTTCCACGGGCTCATTAATTTCCTGCAACTGTTCAGATAACCTATCTAATGCTATAGGGTTTTCCATAGCATTTGCAGATTTACCAGCTAATAACTCCCCACAAGGCGGGGCCCCTGTAAGTATTGACACCAAAGCAGAGCTTTGGAATGATTGATATAACCTAAACCCCGAAGCAGAGCTTCGAGGTATTCTCATTACTAATAAAAAAATGCTAATTAAAAAAACAAATTTAAATTTAAGATATTTTTTCATTTTAAGAATATGTAATTAATACTAACCGTTGTCCTTTAAGTGGAGATATTAATCTTACATTTTATATTTTAATATTTAAAGACCTAATTGCTGATTATATTTATTTAGCTTTAATAATAGAGGAATAAGGTACAATTAAAAATTATGGAATCATTAGTTTTAAAAAATACAAAATATCCCTTAAGTATTGCTCCCATGATGGACTGGACTGATCGCCATTACCGTTATTTTATGAGGCAGATTACCAAGAAGACATTACTATATACCGAAATGGTAAATATGGGTGCAGTTCTCCGTGGAGAACGAAACAGAATTTTAGGGTTTTCAGAAATTGAAAAGCCTCTGGTATTACAGCTTGGTGGAGATAACCCTGAGCTATTGGGAGAGTGTGCCAGGATAGCAGAAGAATGGGGATATGATGAAGTTAATCTAAATGTAGGCTGCCCAAGTGAACGAGTTCAACAGGGGAACTTTGGAGCTTGTCTGATGGCAACTCCTGGGCTTGTCGCAGATTGTGTAAATTCCATGCAGGAAAAAGTTAAAATTCCGATTACAGTCAAAAACAGGATTGGGATTAACGGTAAAGAAAGTTATGAAGATTTGGCGGAATTTGTAAACATTGTCTCAGAAGCCGGATGCAAAAAATTTATTGTTCATTCAAGAATAGCTATCTTACAGGGATTAAGCCCAAAGGAAAATAGAACAGTCCCTCCATTACGTTATCAGGATGTTTATCAGTTAAAAAAAGATTTCCCCGATATAATAATTGAGATAAACGGTGGAATAAAATGGCTTGAAGAAGCAAAAGAGCATTTAAAATTAGTTGATGGAGTGATGATTGGCAGGTCTGCTTATGAAAATCCATACTTATTTGCTGGTGTGGATAACCTGTTTTTTGCTGAAAAAACAGAAATTTCCAGTAGAAGAGAAATAATTGAAAATATGATTTCCTATATTGATAAAAGTCTAAAGGAGAACACTCCGATGAATTATATATTGGTTCATATGTTAGGGTTGTTCAATAACAAAAATGGCTCAAAAATCTGGAAACGTTTTATTAGTGAAAATATGCACAAAAAAAATAGAGGAACGGAAATTTTATCAGAAGTTATTGGTCTTTTACCTGATGAAGTATTAGATGAGATACCATCAATAAGTTATGAAATCTAATCATCGGACCGACCCACCGGGTCGCCCCAACAAGTAACAAATATTAAATTCATTACAATCAGGACATAAAATAATATTCGAAATTTCCAACAAATAAATTTTTCCTTAAATATCATAAGAAGATTTCCTTTCCCTTCTATAATTTAAAAGGGAAAGGAAATAACAAAGATGTTTAAAATTTTAGTAATTGACGATGAACAGCATATTCTGGATTTGGTAACAATAAATCTAAATATCAGTGGTTATGATGTTGAAACTGCCTTTGATGGGGCAGAGGGACTGGCAAAAGCAAAACAGGGTAAATTTGATGCTCTGATCATAGATATAATGATGCCAAAACTTGATGGATATACAATCTGTGAACAATTAAGAAACAATCCTGAAACAAGAGAAACACCCATTATTCTATTAACAGCTAAAAATGCTTTGGAAGACAAAGTTAAAGGATTTGATGTGGGAGCCGATGATTATCTTGTAAAACCGTTTGAACCACAGGAATTGCTGGTGCGCTTAAAAGCTCTGCTCAGAAGAAGTAAAAAACCTCTTCAGCAGGATAAAAAAATTTCAGAGATTCTTTCAGCAGGTGATATAAAGCTCTTTCCTGATGTTTTAAAAGCATCTATTAAAAGTAAAATGATCAATTTAACCCCAATTGAATTTGAAATACTATATTGCCTTTTACAACATACAGATCAACCAGTAAAACTTTCTAATATACTTCTTGAAGTATGGGGCTATGAAGGAGAAGAAAATCCTGATATGTTAAGAGTTCATTTCAGACATTTAAGGCAAAAAATTGAAGAGAATCCAAAACAGCCTCAATATTTACTTACTGTGATGAATGTTGGTTACAGGCTGGCAGTTCAACCCGATTAAACGAAGTTTCCATAGTTTGAATATTTATTTTCATAATTGATTTCCTGTTTAATTAAATTTTGTTCATGAATCTGTTGATTTGTTTTAATATAGAGTTCTGCAACTAATTTTAGATCATTATACAAATCCATATAATTATTGTATCTTTTGCCAGGTTCTTTTTCCATCAGTTTCATAATTACATCTGAGCACTCTTTACTGATTTCAGAAGATAATGAAACTGGTGGTACAGGTTTTTCATTTATTTTCATCGAAACTATTTTAGCGATACTATCAGTATCAAAAGGGACTTTCCCGGTAATTACATGGTACATAGTTGCACCAAGCGAATACATATCAGCCCGGTGATCAACACTGGAAGAATCTAAAAATTGTTCCGGTGCCATATAAAATGGGGTTCCATAGATATGACCACCAATGCTTTGATACTTATCAGGCTCATTAATTATTTTTGCCAGGCCAAAATCGGCTAATTTTACTTCAGATTTATCACTGATCATAATATTTCCCGGTTTTATGTCTCTGTGAATAAATCCTACACGAAAAGCATACTCAAGAACTTTACATAATTCCATCATTATTTTTATCGCATTATAAGGTTTCATTGCCCCTTTTTCCTGTAAAATATGATCTAGAGTTTTCCCATTAATATACTCCATTACAATGTATGTATATTTACCTCTTTTATCAGCATCGAAAATTCTGATTAAATTAGTATGGGTCAGCCTGACTGTATTCATCGCCTCATCAAGAAATTTATCCTGAATACCAGGCTCAGAAGAAATTAGATGGGGTGCAAGAACCTTTAATGCCACATCAATTTTTAAAAAACGATGTAAGGCTTTATATACTGTAGCAGTGGCCCCTTTACCAAGGATGCCAATAATCTCATATTTATTTACAATATCTGCAATATCCAGTAAAGAGATAATATCTGTTGAAGAAGTATTATCCTTAATTCTTTTAATTTCATCATTTAATGCTTTTAAATCAAAGTATTTGATTACATCTGCTCTGTTTAAGAAAATACCGGTTTTTTTAATTTGATCAAGCTCAAAAAGTGCTTGTTTTGAAAGAGCATTACAGGCAAGAAGCAAAGATTCAGGTGCCATTTTTTCTTTTTGGCACTCTTTTGAAATAACTTCAGTATCTTCCTTGCTAATAATGGCATAAGGAATCAGAATATTATCTATAAAGTCAGAGTTATAAAACACAATGGGCCCCCTTACCCGATTCCTTCTTCTTTTAATTTTAATAAAAAAATTTCATTAAATCTATAGGGAAACAGTCTAATATAATCTTAACCTGTAAATTAGATGTTAATTATTATTGTAAATTTTATTAATATATAATTTATTGAATATCAAGCCCGATTGCAAAACGTCCATATTGATTATTTAATGGTATAAGAGAAATTGTCTTATGTTCCGCAATAACAATTTCCCTATCCATGCTGACCTCTTTTTCCATTAATATTTTTGGAATATCTGAGCTGTTAAAAATTCCCATTTGGGCCAGTTTATTGAGACTATTACTGATAATAACACTACTTACAACAGCTACATAACTTTCATCAAATTCATCAGATGATGTTCCCACAGAATTCATCAGTGTATTCGCCAGACTTTGCATAAATGCCCTGTCAGAAATATAATAAATTTTCCCATTTAACTTACCGCTGATTGGAAATTTGATGCAGACAACATCTTTTAGTGGGTTAGGGAAAGCCACTTTTCGCAAACTACCAATATCCACCTGGCACTTAAAGGATTCTGAAAGAACTGTTTTAATCACATCGACAAATCCGCTTTCATGAGAAATATTTGAAAGAACGTCATTAAACCATTTCTGCATTTTCAGGCATTCTTGTAAAGTTTCTGAATCAATAAACTTAAGCTCAACCAGTTTTTCGCCTATATACATTACTTTCCCATCAGGTGGTGAATAATCAAGCGCTTCTTCCAGCTGTTTTTCTTTTAATAAATCCAAAGCGATTAATAATTCACCAAATTTAACCCAAACTTCGCGCTCATCATTACTGGAATTTTCTTTATAAATAAACATATCCTGATTGGCAAACTTTAAAATAAACTTCAGGAAATTAAATTTACTATTATTAAAATTTTGTTTGTTGTTTTTATAAATTTGGAAAATAGATGATTCCCCATCAATAATACTTAGCTTTTCAGCAAGAGCTTTAAAATCAGGTCTTGATAAAACAGCATTTCCTTTTTCATTAAACATAGGAATAATAAAATCCAAAATATGTGAAAATGCTTCGCTTTCAGGAGTAATTATCTCGGCCTGAACGACAGCACCAGGAGGTGGCGGTGGAGGAACAGGTGCACCAGGAACAAGAGATTTGATCGGGATTCCCATACTGGTCTGAATTTTATCGATAGGTGGTGGTGGAGCTATTATAGCATCAGAAGACTTTTCATAAACAGGTTTTACGTATACTGCTTTATCAATTAATCTGGGAAACCATTTTTGAATCTTCATACAAAGCCCAAGAGTATTTTCACTCATGATCTTTAAATCTATTAAGGTTTTACCAAGATTCATTGAACCGATAGATTTCTGATGAGCAATGGCCTTATTTAAATTAGCTTCAGTAATAACTTTACCTTCACCCATTATTTCTTCAAGTTTGATAATACCTTGATCTTTGACAGTTTCTTCTGTTTTTTCAAAAGTTAGATATTTATCAATTTCAAGTGAATATAAGGCGTTTCCGAAATCGACAAATGAACTGTGATGCCTGGCATTATGATCTTTAAATAATTTAAATAGAGAACTTTTATCATCGATCATTTTTAATACAAGATAATAATCTATCGGAAGAGATAAATCTCCCATCATTTTCTTTCCCAAATCAGTTAGTTTTGGAACAAAAACACTGGTCACATATTCAAAAGTAGATTTTTTTATTGCTGATGCAGCTGTTTTATCC
>CAYRDV010000066.1:0-20415 GCA_964422885.1 uncultured Candidatus Sericytochromatia bacterium | reverse complement strand
AAGATAAAAATACAGGTAATTTAAAAAATACAGGTAAGTTGAATAACAGCAATG
Source organism: uncultured Candidatus Sericytochromatia bacterium (assembly GCA_964422885.1). GTDB lineage: Bacteria > Cyanobacteriota > Sericytochromatia > UBA7694 > JACMQJ01 > CAYRDV01. Next base: position 20,361 of record CAYRDV010000066.1, on the reverse strand, counting down.
TCTAGTCAAATGATTTCAATAAAAAAAGTAATCCAGACTGTTCTGGGACCAAATAGAGCGGCAAAATATTTGCAAAAACCGGATGTAAATTCGACTGATTCGGGCACAATATATCAGGCAGCTTTAACGCACCTTCTTAGTGGAAAAACCGAAAAGGCAATCATTCATGTTGTCTATGGGCTTGATTTGGAAAGAAGCAATAATCAAATGCTGCATCTTTGTAAAACAATGCTTTTGAGTATTAGTGAATATCTTTTTGAAAATAACTCTGAAGTTTACAGACAAAAATTTCCAGATTTATTTAAAGCAGAAGTAGAACTTAAGAAAAAACTAAAAGAACTTGAAGAATATGTTCAGGATTCCAGTGACAGGTTAAAGGAACATGAGAAAGATCTTACTGATAGTAAGCCTACTTTTTTCTCTCTTAATAAATTTTTTATAGTTTATTACTTTAAGAAAAAGAGACTAACAAAGCTTATCCAGGCTCTTGAAGCAAATATTTCTGACTCTAATGATGACCTTGCTGAAATAAAGAAATCATTAAAGCATATTGTTCCTCTGGTTAAAGTAGATGAGTATTCTAAGATATTGGGGCTGATAATTGAGGTTTGTACCTTCCCAACCCGTTATGAATGGGTTTTGAGTAAGAAGTAGTTTTTTTCTAACCTCACCTCAGTCCTCTCCTTCAAAGGAGAGGAGGCAAGATATTGACCTAAGAAGTGAATACTCAAACAACTAATAATGAGTACTATTTTTATTCAAAAGCATTCATTAATTACATTAGTTTGAGCATCCACGGTTCACTGAAAGTGTTTTTTTGTTGCCAATAACTCATATGGTCAATAAAGAAACTTCTTAATTTTTACTCTGTTAAACAAGTACACCGTTTTTTAAATAAAAGATTTGGTCAACAAAATCAATACTGGCTTTTCTGTGATTAATAATTATTATTGTAGTTTCAGGAAGATAAGTGCGTATTACTTTATAAATCTGTGTTTCAGTTTCAAGATCGAGAGCTGAAGTAGCTTCATCAAGTATCAGAATTTTTGGTTTGGTCAAAATTGTCCGGGCAATTGCAATTCGCTGTTTTTGTCCACTTGACAATTTATTTCCAAACTCTCCAATCAATGAATCAAGACCATTTTCCATATTTTCAGAAAACTCGTTTATTTTAAAATCCAAACAAGTTTTTTGTAAATATTCATCTGATATCTTATCTGAAATACCGATTAAAAGGTTCTCTCTGATTGTGCCATTAAATAAAAAAGGCTCATGAAAACAGGCTTTAATATTTTTTCTGAATATTTCTGGTTCATAATCAAAAATATGGTAATTTCCAATTTTAATTTCACCTTTAAAATTCTGAAACAAACCTAAGAATAATCGGCTCAGTGTAGATTTTCCAGATCCATTATCACCAGATATTGCCACAGTGCTTCCTGATAATATTTTAATATTTAAATCCTGGATAACCGCTGTTTCATCATATGTAAAACTTAGATTTTTACATTCAATATTATTGTTTTCAAAATAGTTTATTTTTCTATTTCCACTACCTTTAGGTGCCATTACTACAGATTTCATAAGCGTATTTTTTAGATTTTCGACCCGTTTTAAAGAAACTTTGGCACGTTGAATTATTCCTAACGATTTTGTCAGATATATAACCGGATCTATTGTCAGACTTAAAGCTGTACCGAATGCTAATAATTCTGATAAAGTAAGCCGTTTATTTATTATTTCATTACCCCCATAACAGGCAATGATACAAATCCCTGTTACCTGTACAACCCCAATAACAGAAGGCTGTAATGATATCAATTTTATTGATGCAAGATTCTCTAAATTATTATGTCCTTCAATTTGAGCAAATTTCTTACTTTTTTTTGATTCAAGAGCAAAAATTTTAATTATCAGGTAATTAATAAAATTTTCATAAATTACTGAATAACTATCAGCCACCCTGTTCTGGATTTTATCGGCTTTTTCTTTAATTTTCCTGCTAAAGTAACTAATCAAACCACCGATCGCAGGTATTAAAAGCAAAACAAATATAGATAATCTCCAGTTTAGGTAAAAAATATAGGTTACTGTAAAAAATAAAGTGAAGATACTTGGAAAAAACTCTGAGATTAAAGAGAAAATTAACTCTCGTACTTTATTTATATCATCAACAATAATAGTTATTAGCTCGCCAGTTTTTTTTTGTGAAAAATCCTGATAATTGTCCTCAAGTATTAACTGATATATTTCTTTTCTTAGTTCAGACGTTGAATTTATACTTATAAGACCAGTAAGGTAATTTTGAAGATAGGTAAAAAAGCCTTTAACAAAATAAATTAGGATTACAGCTAGTGAAACTTCAATAAATCCGTTTATAGAATCTGAAGAAAAAATTTCCGGTAATTTTTTGGCAAGAGGAATCAGTAAAAGAGTAGAAAAAATGGAAAAAATAATACAAATAAAAACTGGTATTACCAAAAAGAAGTAGGGTCTAATTATTCTAATCATAAAGTGAGGTCACTTCGTTCAGTGAGGTCAGACAGCTAAAGCTGTCCTAGTGAGGCCACAAACTTTGTTTGTTAAGTGAGGGAGAAGTAAGAATAAGATTTCTATTTTTCACTTTTTACTTCCTCCTCACAGACAAGGCTTGCCTTGTTGCCTCACTTCCTCCTCACATCTCACTTCTTAATAACTGGTAATTTATCAACAACTTTCCCCTTATAAATGGGTTTACCTTGATTTTCACCAAATACAGAAATATTCTTAACGCCTGCATCACTGCTTAAAGATACATGTAAATTTATATTATCCTTACTTATCAGGCTTTTATTTACAAAATTAATATCAAAAGTATTTTTTGAATTATCGTGAACAACTATGATATCTGTATATATAGAAGATGATGATTGAATTTCAAAAAGATCTAATGGTAATTCATTTATTTTAAGATATTCATTTTTTACCATATTAGTTTTGCTGGTAAGTGAAGCTGGCAATTCTTTTAAAGAAATAATTTCCTTTTTTAATAAAAATTGTTTTTCAGTATTACTAAATTCAGTTAATTCAAAACGAAAGGTGGAAAATCCTGAGCGATCATAGATCCTTTTTACTTCCCCAACACCTTTTGCATACCAGATAGTATATTTATCAAGAGGAGCAATGGAAAATTCAGATTTTACACACTGAAAAGTACCAGCCTTAACTGTAACTGTTTCCAGTTTACTTGTTGGGAAAGTAGAAAAAGGTCTGAATAAATATGGATCATAACTACCTTTTTCAGCTTTGGCCTTTCCGGGATAATAGTATAAATTATCCATTTTTCCGTAGGCTAGCTGATTATCCCTTCTTCTAAAATATTCAAATGGGTCTTTATCTTTTATTGCAGTTGGGTTTGCATATGTTTTTTTTAATGAAACAACATAATAATTATTTTTTTTATCAAAATCCAGACTATCTTCATTATTTACATCTAGAGTTTTAGTCACATTGGTAACAAGTTTGTTATCTTTATCATAAATATCATATTTCCAGGTACTGGCATTATATAGTGGGAAAAAATCCTTTTGTAGCTCAAATGGATATACAGAATCCTTGGTATTTACAGAAAGAGAATTAACTCTATCACTACTAGGTAAGTTACTGGTATTTGTTCCGCAAGCTACCAGGCTCAGAATAAAAACTGATGATAAAAGTACAGTGTTCAGTCTTTTCATTTTATCTGCCTCGAAAAAATATCTATAGTTAATATATAGTTTATTTTAAATTAAACTTTCGTTAAATGAAAGTACTTTTGAAAAATAAATCATATTTTTCTACTTAATAATGCAAAATTTTTCTTCACTACTAATTAAATCATTCCAAAAAAGTGTTTGGAGAATCTGGGTAATTCTTGTATTTAGACAAATAATGTTGTTTTACCAGCTAAAGTAAAATGATAACGGTATATTTTCTCTTTACTAATTATTTTTCACTTTAAAATTACTTACAAGTTTATATAATTCTTCTGTAAGCTTTTCAAGCTCATTAGATTCCTTTACTGACTCAAAAGCATTTTCTTCTGATTCAACAGAAAACTGATTAATAATTTTTATACTATTTGTAATATGTCCAGCCGTTATACTTTGTTCATTGCAAGAATTAACAACCTGCTCTATTGTTTTCTTTAGTTTTTCAATAACAGTTACAATCTCTTTTAAAGCCTTTCCAGCCTGTTCAGATAATTCCACCCCTTTGTTTACTTCTTTTGTGCCTTTAGACATTGAATCAAAAACATCCTTTGTCTCGTTTTGGATTGTATTTATCATTATAACTATCTGTTTTGTGGCCTGAGTTGTTTTTTCGGCAAGTTTTCTAATTTCAGCTGCAACCACACCAAATCCCCTTCCATACTCACCTGCACGTGCAGATTCGATTGCAGCATTTAAAGCTAGCAAATTTGTCTGACTAGCAATATCGTCAATTACTTCAATAATATTACTTATTTCCAGAGAGCTCTTACCTAATTTATTTATTTTAGCTGAAGATTCATTTACAACTTCTGAAATTTGTGTCATTCCAGTAATAGTTCGCTCAACAATTTCCCCACCTTTTAAAGCTGTATTGGCAGCCTTATCAGCTAGACCAGTTGCTTCAAGTGTACTTGAAGATGAATTCGCTATTTTTACACCCATTTGTTCTATAGATGCGGCAATACCACTAATATGCCCTGTTTGATCCTGAGTAAGCAGAGAAAGTTTTTCAGAGTTATAAACAATTTTATTTCCAGAATTTACAACTGTTTCGGAAATCAAACGAACTTTTGAGACTACATTCTGAAGATTTCCAGCCATAGAATTTACACTTTCTATTAGCTCTCCTATTTCATCATTTTTTTCTGCTTTAATTTCTACAGTAAGATCCCCATTGGCAATCAGCCTGGTAATTTCAACAAGTTTGTTTACTTCCCTTTGTAAATATTCTTTTTGTTCCTGAATAAAACTTTTATTATTTTCAGCCTCTTCTCTTGCAAGCTCCGCTTCTTCCTGACGATTTCTGGCTCGTTCAATTTGTTCATCAACCATTTAACGGTGAAAATTTGCTTCATCTTTAGCTTCCTGTTTGGCTTTTTCTATTTCCTCCTGTCTGTTTTTTTGCTGGTTGATAAAAAAGAGGATATTATCACCCATTTTGTTAAAAGCTTTTGCTAATAATCCTAATTCATCATTGGAATTTATATTTATTTTATGTTCAAGTTCGCCTTTACCTATTAAATCAGCACCTTCTTTAAGTTTTACAAGCTTATTATTTAGATTATTTGAAAATCTTAAAGCAACAATCACTGATAAAAACAGGGAAACAAAAAACAGACAAATAATAAGTTCATGTATTAATTTATTTGTTTCTTCATAATCAGTTTGGGCTTGTTCAAGCCTTGATTTCTCATTTTTCTCAAGCTTTGGGAATAATTGCTGCATCAGCTTTATGCTCAGAGGGTTTGATATTGCATTTAGTTCAGTTAATGCTTCAGAATAATCTACACTCAGATTTTTAAAAACTTTTAGCCATGAACCCTTTAAATCCTGATAAGTTTTAAGAAATGTATTAATTTCTAAAGCTATCTGTTCATCGTATAGCATCTTTAAACTACTAAGCTTTAAGCTGATAGAGTTAAGTTGACCTTTTAATTTATTCAGTTCAGAAGCGTTTTCTTCACCCTCACTATTTTCATCAAAAACTTCACTTAATAATGCAAATTGCTTAATTAAGTCATTTAGCTCAAGTTTTACAGAGGAAATAATTACCTGCCTGGAAATAGAGTTTTGCAATGTTTCTACCAATTTATTTCTTTGGTAGTTCGAAACAAATAATCCAAGCAGGTTTAAGGCAAATATAATAAAAATAATCAGGTAAGAAACTGCAAGCTGTTTTCTTATTTTCATTTTTGCTAATTAATGAAGAGGATAACCTCCCTGACCTGGCTTTAAATTATTTATTGCTAAAACCTTGACATCATTAGTTAAGTCAGAAGTATTAATAATAGAAATAGAACCTTCAACAGATTTTACTATTTTTAAAGCTGTTTTGGTAGATTTTACTACATTGGGAGCTGTAGGGATTTCGGCCCGAAAAACTTTAGCTATCCAATATCTACGGTACTGAGCTTCACTTTTATCATAAACCTCTTTAAGGACAGTTTTTCCTTCAGGTGAATCAAGTGGGGGCAAAATAATTGTAATACGTTGCCCACCTGACCAGAATTGTTTTTCACCTGTCAGAATTTTTCTTAGTTCTTCAAAGCTAACCCCATCCGATTGAACTTTAGAATTGACAATTACTGCATAGCCTTTGTCAACCTCACTTAATACCGAAGAATTAGACGAAAATATAAAAATAAGTAATGTAATTACAAATAATATACTGGAGTTGAATTTATTTTTCATTGATTTTTTCCTCACCTTAAAATGTCCAACTGGTTTGAGAGACAAGACCATGTGTAAATGATGTTGCAGTCCCTTCTTTGGTAAGCTGATACTCAAGCTTTGTTGCTACTAAGTCTGAAATATCCCAACGAAGCCCTACATTTAGTTTACTGAAACTGGTAAGACTTTCTTTTGTAAAGGAATCATCTTTGGGATCAATTTTTATATCTTCCCATCTAACATAAGGCTTTAATCTTGCATCTAAAATTGGCAGTCTGTAGCCAACCTGAACATAATAGCCCCAGTTATTGGTAATACTTTTGTCATCATGAGCATGAGTAATATTGGTGAATTCAGCAATAAACTCTGGTGTTTCTTTTGCCCAGACAATATGTGCTGAAGTAATAAGCTCATCGTGATTAGTTGCTGTTGATTTTGGATCAATATCATGTTTTAAATCAAAAGCTTTTGTTGTAGCTGCTGCTGGTGCAACAGGAGTACCGGCAGCAGGTGCTGCTACGGCGGGTGTAGCAGGAATAACAGGCTTAGGTTTATCTTTGGTCATTTTGTCCCAATAAATAGCACCACCAACCTGTAAATCATAAAGAAAATCTGGTTTGACAAAAAGACCCAGCAGCCATGCTGGAGAAAGATTTGCATCACCAGCATCACCAGCTCTGCTTATTACCTGACTTCTTCCATTTCCCATACCTAAATTATAATTAAGGTTAAGGCCCATTGCAGGTATTGAACCTTCTACAAGACCACCAACAAAATGAACAGGGATAAGTTTTCCACCAAACTTTGTTATTTCTGGTCTGGCAATACTTGTCTGCAGCCACTGTCCGTGATGGAAAGCAACGTTCCAGTAGTTTACAGGTGTATGGTATCGTCCTATTGAAAGTTTAAATAGATCATTGAAATCATATTTCAAAATTGTCCTTTCAACTTCAAAGTTAAAAGGAGCGTCAACCTGAGCAGTCATACTTAACTCAGAAAAATAACTAAATTTTTCTGATAATTGGGAATTAACATGAAGAATAAATTGACCCTCTTTAAACCCTTTACTCCATATTTTGGCAGGATTAGAAATATCAAATGCAAGATTTAGATCAGTAAATCCACCTAATTTAAAAGTCGGATAAGAAACACTGGCATATTCTTCATCTGCCTGGTCCATATCTTCAGCGAAAGCAACTAAAGGTAAAGATAATAAAATACTTGTTAAGCCTAATTTTAACAGGGTTTTTCTGTAGGATGAAAATAGTTCATTTGAAATCATAGAAATTCTCCTAAGATGTTGGAAATATCTTAAGCAGAATTCTACCTTATCAAGAATTAATAAATCAATACATTATTAGCAATAAAGTTGATTTTTATCAATAAATTTTAAAAGGTCACTTTTGATGTTCAGCGATTACCTGAATGGAAATACCACCTCTGGTGTTAAAGTCACCAGTTACTTTTGCTTCATAAGGCTCTGCGGCCTTAATAATATCATCAAGTATTTTATTTGTAACGGTTTCATGGAATATGCCAATATTTCTGAAAGATGCAAGATACAGCTTAAGAGATTTTGATTCTATACATTTTTTATCAGGGACATAGGTTATTACAAGGTGAGCAAAATCAGGCTGGCCTGTTACCGGGCAAATATTTGTAAATTCAGGACAATCAAAGGTCACGGTATATTTTCTATGCTGGCATTTATTTTCAAAAGTATCAAGTTCTGCTTCTTCAGGTCGTTCTGGGTAAACGGTTGGTTTACCTAATTGTTTTAAGTCTTCCATTTTATCAAACCATATTAAAAATTATAAACAAAAGAATAATTATACCAGAGATTCGTAGTTTGAGGGTTATCCCTCAAAACCCTTTTTTAAATGAGCGATTATTTGTTGCAAATCGTTTTCTTCTAATCCATCCCCAGCCCTTCCTTTACTAAAGGAAGGGAGTTAAGATATTGGCCTAAGATGGAAATACTCAAACAATTAGTAATGGGTATAATATTTTATTCAATAAGCATTAATTTATAACATTATTTTGAGCATTTCCGGTTTTATGAAAGCGTGTATTAGTAACCATTTACTCATATGGCCAATAAAAAAATCAGAATCAAGGATGAAAAAAGTTTTAACCTAAAAAGATAGTCACTAAGCGACATACAACCAATAATGGCTGAATCGAAAAAAGAAAATAAATTGAATAAAGTACAATTTAATATAATAGAAATATTTTAAAGAAAACAAAAATTATGGAAATAACTCCCTTTGAACTAGAAGCCTGGTACACAAAATATGAATTTACCAGTAAATATAATCTATCTGCCAGTGGCATAAAGCCATTATCAATAAATGATTTAAATGTTCCGGCCGATTTTATGTCTATTCCGCTTGGATATTTACCAGTAACTGGTAGTACAGAATTAAAAGAAAAGATTTCTCAAATATATAATTCATCACCTGAAGAAATTCTTATTACCAATGGAGCGATTGAAGCAATTTTTTTAATTCAGATGGCTCTGATTAATCCCGGAGATAAAGTTATTACCCTTAAACCAGTATACCCGGCACTCTATCAGGTGGCAAAAGATATTGGCGCAGAAATTATTGAATGGAAACTGGAATATGAAGACTCTTTTAAACCTGATATAGGTAGACTAAAAAAGTTAATGGAAAAATATCAGCCAAAACTTTTAATTATTAATTTCCCTAATAATCCAACAAGTATAACTATTAATCAGGAACAAACCGAAGATATTATCCTCCTGGCCAGACAAAATAACTGTTATCTTGTAGCAGATGAAATTTATCATGAATTAAGTTATAAAAAAACATTTTCTCCGGTTTTTAAAAGTTATCATGAACGGGGAATTTCCATTAGTTCGTTATCAAAAGCTTATGGTCTGCCAGGATTAAGAATTGGCTGGATAATTGCTGAAAAAGAAATAATCAAAAAATGTCTTAACTTACGTCTGTATACAACCCTTTGTTCTAATTTTACTGGTGAAAAAATAGCAACAATTATTTTAAAAGAAAGAAATGAAATTTTAGAAAGTAACCTGGAACATGCAAAACATAATTTCCAGCTTATCAGTCCTTTTCTTGAAAAATGGAAAAATGATTCATTGATTGATTATGTTGAGCCACAGGCAGGAGTGATGATTTTTATTAAACTTAATAATGTTCAAAATACTGAGCCTTTTTGTATTGAATTTGAAAAAGAATATAGTATCCTTCTTCTTCCTGGTATAAAATACGGAAACGAATACAAACAGTTTTTCCGGCTGGGCTTTGGCGGAGAACCAAACCAGTTATTATATTGTATGGAAAAACTGGAGCAATTTCTATATAAGAGTTTTTTCAAATAAAAAAAACAATTATTTTTGCTCTAAAACCTTTTTTGTATTTTCTGCGATTGAACCAGCAGGAATACCCAGGAAAGTTGCACTGGTAACAGCTGAAATAGCCATGATCGCTATCGGGTTTCCAATAGCTCCCTTAGTCGCGATATGTAATGCTCCTCCGGCAGCAGCTCCAACTGCGGCTGAGAATGCTAATCCACCTAAAGCCGCACTTTTTTCTGATTTTGATAAACAAACAAAAAGTCTAATTAAATTTATGTTATGAATAAGACCCAGCTCCTTTTTTGTGAAAAAAGCTAAATAGAATTTAAAAGCAAATTTTACTCCAAAGAAAAAGCGCCTAATTTTCCATCTCTCAAATCTTTTATAAATGTTTTTGCAGATCTGTCTATATCAATTTCTCCACCAGAAATAATAAAATTTCTGATTGCCCCATATTTTTCAATCGAAAATGATTCTGCTAAATTTTTAAAGAAATTTGGAACATTTTCTTCAAAATAATTAATTATTTCCCTTGATGTTTCAATTGGTTCATATGCTTCAACACTGATAGACCCTGTCATAACAAGTTTCAGGGCAAGTGACTGATCCTCAAATTTTGATAGAATTATCCCTGGTGTATCCAAAAGCTCAATATTTTCTCCTATTCTTATCCACTGAACTGTTCTGGTAACTCCTGGCTTATCTCCAACCTTAGTTTTTTTCTTTTCAACAAGTCTGTTTATCAGGGTAGATTTCCCAATATTGGGTAAGCCAATAACCATAACCCTAATTGAACGTGGTAGTATGCCTCTTTTACCAAGTTTTTCCTTTAATTTATTATGATATTTTTTTAAAACTGACTTTAATTGTAAAATATCTTTTGGATTTAATGTAGAAATGGCAATAGTTTCAATATTTTTATTATTCCAGTATTCTATTGCATTTTGCAGTTTTTCTTTATCAGCCAGATCTACTTTATTTAGAACAATCAGCTTTTCTTTATTATTCAGCATTGAATCTACAAAACCAAAATGGCTACTGACCGGGAGTCGGGCATCCACCATTTCTATTACCAGATCAACAAGTTTTACATTTTCTTTTAAATTACGCTGTGCTTTAGCAATATGTCCTGGGAACCATTGAATTAATCTCATTTTACTCCGTTAACTTATTTTTATTTTTTTTAATTCAAGTGAATTAATCAGGATAAGGACAAAACTGATTAGAGTTCCCAAACCAACAATAATAGGCTCAGGCTGAACACTAAGAAGAGGAACAAGTAAACCTGTTGAAAGAGGAATCCCAATTAAGTAATATACATAAGACCAAAATAGATTTTGTTTTATCGTTTTTATTACCCTTTTACTGAATTGTATAGCATAACTTAAAGAATCGAGATCTGCATTAAGAAAATTTATATAATTATTTTCAGGAGAATTTATGCTTTGACCAAATGAAAAAATAATATCTGCCATATTCTGATATGGAGCATCATTTGTATTTTCACAAACTACAGCAACAACTTTTTTTTCTTTTTGTAGTGAATTAATTATTTTTATTTTTTTTGTAGGAGATGCTTCAGAAATAACATTTTTTGACTCTATACCTATTTGTTCAGCAATAGAAATTGCTGTCTTATGATTGTCTCCCGTCAATAAAATCAGATCCAGCCCCAGCTTTTTTAATTTTTCAATTGCCGGTTTAGATTCTTCCTTGATAACATCACTAATAGCAATAATTCCAGCCGCAATTCCCGAAATAGCAATAAAAACAGTTGTTTTACCTTCACCTGAAAGTTTTTTGGACATTCTTTCCAAAGTATCAATATCAATACTTTTAAGTTTCATTAACTGTTTGTTACCTATCAGAGTCTGATAACCATTTACATTTGCTTCAATACCCATTCCCAAAATATAATGAAAATCAGTTGGGAGCCATAAGTCAAAATTTTTATTTTTTGCTTCCTGAACAATGGCATTACCCAAAATATGTTCAGAATGATTTTCTATCGATGCTGCTATTTTTAATACTGTATTTCCGTCATAACCATTAAATGTCATAATATCCGTTATTATTGGTTCAGCTTTGGTAAGTATGCCCGTCTTGTCCATGATCAGAGTCGTTACTTTACTTGAAACAGCTATACTTTGGGCATTTTTATACAGCCATCCTAATTCAGTGGCTTTGCTTATACCAGTAATAGCTGCAAAAGGAATACTTAAAGCCAGTATACACGGTGTACTTACAGCAATTACACTTACTGCATTTAAAATGGCAACTCCTATCCCCTGCTCACGGGCAAATAGCACCCAGAAAATAAAGGTAAGAATTGAAAAAAGTAATATTACTTTGGAGAAAATATTTATCACTTTATCATTTTTTTCCTGTAATAATGTTTTTGAACTATAAGCTGCTTCAAGCAAACTTACATATTTAGATAAAAATGATTCATTACCGATTTTTGTTGCCTGAAAATTTAAAATATTTGATTTATTTATTGAACCACTAATAACTAACTCATTTTTATTTTTTAGTATTGGGGTGTTATCTCCTGAAAAAATTGATTCATCAACAAAAGATGAACCTTCGATTATTACACCATCCACAGGTATTTTTTCGCCTGGCTCAACAAAAACTATATCTTCAACCTGAACATTCTCGATTAGTATTTCTTCAGTCTTATCTCCCCTTTTTACTTTCACTGTTTCAGGCTGAATCATGGTTAGACGATCTGCGGTATCGGAGATATTATTTTTCATTAGTGATGTAAAGTATGAACCTAATAAAAATAAAGTAATTAGCACTGAAGAAACTTCAAAATATGTTTTATTGGCGGTAAAGGAGGATGGAAAAAAAGTTTCCACACTACTATATAAATAAACTACGGTTGTTGCTAAAACAATAAGAAAATTATTGTCAGGGTCAAAATACTTTAAGGATTTGAATGCTTCTCTGTAAAAATGGAGACCCGCCCAAAACTGAACAGGGGTTGCCAGTAAAAATGATAAAAAGGGATTTCTAAAAAAATCTGGTAAAGAAAGAAAATTAGAGTTTGAATTAAAAAGGAAAATTAGCATTGAAAGCAGAAAACTTAGGAAAACATTTTTCTTTAAAGATTTTAATTTTTCATTTTTTTGTTGCTTTAAAATTGATAAATCCTTTAGATTGTTGATATTTAGTGCTTTGTAACCAGAACTTTCAATTACATTTATAAGTCTCTCAATATCGGTTTCATCAGGAAGATAAGTAATCGCAGCTTCTTCAGTAATAAAATTTACTGTCGCTTTTACAACCCCAAATTGCTTATTAAGTACAGATTCAAGTCTGTTTGAAAAGGATGTATTATTTAAACCATCAATAACAAATACTATATTTCTGGTTTTAATATATTCAGCCCGATAACCTGAATTATTTATTATTTCCAGTAAATTTTTCTCAGAAACCAAATCTGGATTATAAGCAATGGTAATTTTTTTATGTTCTATATCAGAGTTTATACTAACAACACCCATTTCTTTAGCTAAATCTGCTTCAATTTTTTCAATACAGGAAATACTCGTTATACCTGAAACTTTTAAAGTTACTTCCTTATTAAAAAGAACTGAGTTATCCAGGTTTGAGGTTACTTTTTTATTTAGATTTGTACTTTTTTTAGCATTTAGACTATATTTTTCAGGGTTCTTTTTAAATAATCCGTAACATTTTTTTGAACAAAAATAATAAATATCTCCCTGATAACTAAATTTTATGGAGCTTTTTGAAGAAACTTTGTGCCCACACACTGGATCTACACAAGTTAGGTCTTGTAAATCAGCCATAAAGCAAGGAACTCTTTAAAAATTTAAAATTCCTGATTTTGCTTTGTACCAGGAAACTTAAATTTCGTCTTATCATAATTATTAAATTGTATGCCAAGTAATTCTAATATAGATTATCTTATCATTTTTCTGAAAAGTTTTTTATAGAAATTTTAATTTTGTATATCTTTGTCTTAAAGAGTCATAATACTATATTTAATTACTTTTGAATCTGCATAGGTGTTTCCGGTATCTGCAATAAACAAATCTTTTCCACTGGCAGCAATTGAAGTTGCATGTGTATAATCACCTGCTCCAAATGTACTTACAAATTTTCCTGTTTCATCATACATTTTTATTCCATCAGCAGTTAAAACACAAACTTTTTTTGCTTCTGTTGCTACTACATCTATTGCTCCTGTTGCGTCAGTTATAAAATCTTTGGCATTTCCGCTGGCATCAATTTTCTTTATTACTGAGCCGCTGATAACATATAAATTTCCTGAACCATCAGAGCCAATTCCTCCGCTTACTGATAGACCTGTGGCAAAATCTGTACCGGAAGAAACTGCGGAAGACTCATATTTCTTTAATCCTGTTGTTGTTGCCACAATCAAACTGCTATTTAATGAAGCTATATCAAGTGCATCTGATAATCCTGCACTTACTTTCTGAAGAGAAAATTTTGGTTGCATAAGCTGGTAAATAAAATTATTAGTATCATTAGCAAATAAATTTCCGCTTGAGTCTACTGCTATACCTTTTACTGTTGCATCCATTGGATATTTTGCTCCAAGTAATGTAGAGCCAATATTTTTCCAGTTTTTGCCAGATTCGGAATCCATTGAAATTACAGTCCCTTTTTTAAAAACTCCGCTTTTATCAAAAGCAGTAACATAAATATTAGAACCAGAAACTGCTACTCCCACTGCCTGCCACTGATTTCTACTGGGTAAAAATTTATCTACCAATCCTGTTGGATCGTAAGAATCCTGATCAACTTTAAATGTATTTGCTAAAGTATAACCATTACTTCCGCCATTTGCTCCTCCTGGGGGGGCATATGATGGTAGGTCTGGTATGCCTCCTATATCAAGATCTCCTGTGTCTGCTGCTGGTATATCGCCATCAACTGCACCCACTGCTCCTGGATCTTCTGCCGGTGTTTCTGTTGCTGGAGTTGTCGTATCTGCCGGAGCTTCTGCATCTGCTGGGGCTGCGGCACTGGCACCTGCTGTTTTTGCTGTAGCACCGGTGTTATCAAACTCACCATTATCTTCGGTAAGTGTGGCTCCATTTCCATAATAAGCCTGATTAGGCTGTACTGCCTGCTGCATTGGTTCAATATTTTGAGTAGTATTTGTGCCTGCTTGTGCCGGATTAGTACTTGGATATGGAACAATTGGAACTGATTTTTTTGCACAACCTGTCATTGTTGTAATTGCAATACTGGCCAAAATAACTAAAGTTGATAATTCTCTAGCTTTCATAAATTGTCCTCCAACGTTTTAATCTCTAAAATTTACTCTTTACTATAGAATAGTTTTAGAAACGAAAAATAGAAACTTTCTTGCTATAAGTAATGGACAGTTTAAATGTAGAATAAAAAAAAATTAAATTACTGAACTTAATAAAAAAATATTAGTTAAGTTAATATTATTTAACTTTTCAACTAATATTAAATGTTTTATTCATCTTGTGAATGAAAAGTTAAGATGATAAACTTAAGGTTAAATATATTAATATATACATTAAGCTTTTATTATTAAGGTTAATATTACTAAGTAGATTTCTTTCTTAGAGCTTTTATGATAAATCAGGAGCTTTTTTGTGATTTTGTTTACAGCAATCTATTTATTAATAAATGAGAATATAATATTATTTACTTATTAATTTTTAGCAAAATTAAACGCTTAATGTTAAAATTGGATGTTAATTTTGTGTTAATCAAATTATTTGCTTAATTTGGTTAATCTGGTTAACTAAGCAGCTAAATTTGGTACTGATCTATATTAATAATCATTTTATGATTACTGATATGTGAGAAGTATCATGTATGGGTTTTGTATAATTAGGTTATACTTTGTACAATTAATAATTAAGAAAGTGCAATGAGGGAGTTAAGACACTAATGACAGAAAAAATACTCTTAGTGGATGATGAAGAAGCAATCATTGAATCTATCGAGTTTGCCTTAAAACAAGAAGGTTTTGAAGTTGTAAAAGCTTATGATGGTCAGGAAGCTTTACAAAAAGTTCAACTTGAAAAACCTAATCTTATTGTTCTCGATCTTATGCTGCCTGAGGTAAGCGGGCTGGAAGTCTGTAGAATTCTGAGGCGTGAAAGAAATGAAATACCCATCATTATGTTAACCGCAAAGGGTGAGGAAATCGACCGGGTTATTGGCCTTGAGGTTGGTGCTGACGATTATCTTGTTAAACCATTCAGTTTAAGAGAGTTGACTGCCAGAATCAGAGCTTTACTTCGTAGAAGCAAACCAACAGATTCTGAAAGTGGAAATATTGAAATACATCAATATGAGGATCTGGTAATGAACCTTACTGAACATAAAGTAAGTGTCCGGGGAAAACCAGTTGAATTATCACCAAAGGAATTTAAGATTCTGGCGATGTTAATGTCAAGCCCCAACAAAGTGTTCTCAAGGGAAGATTTACTTGAGCAAGTCTGGGGATTAGATTTTTATGGTGATACCAAAACTGTTGATGTTCACATCAGATGGCTTAGAGAAAAAATTGAGTCAGATGCAAGCAATCCTAAATATGTACAAACTGTAAGAGGATTTGGTTATAGATTAGGAGGTTAAAAATTTGTCTGATCTCAGAAATGGAATAATTGTTGTAGATGATAACTCTGTTATCCAGTATATAGATGATATTGCAAAAGATATCCTGTTACTTGATAATAATTGCATTTCAAAATCCATTAAGGATCTCATTCATGATGATGATATTATAGAATTACTTGATAAGAGTTTTTCCTCACGTCAGACCGAAGCAAAAGAATTAAGACCTGGTTGGGATGAAACCAAAAATTTATTTATCAAGGTTGAATCTTATCAGACTTCTAAAGAATCAGGATTTTTGATACTTGTGACTGATCTTTCCAATCTTCGGAAACTTGAAGGCTTGCAAAGAGAGTTTGTGGCAAATGTTTCGCATGAATTAAGAACTCCTTTGACTTCTATTAAGATGGCATCAGAGTCTCTTCAGCTTGGAGCAATATCAGATGACCGGATGAGAAGTAAATTTTTATCCAATATTCAAAGAGAAGCCGACAGATTGACCAGATTGGTAAATGAATTGCTGGTTATTGCAAATCTTGATAATAAAGTTACTTTGCATATTTCAAAATTTAATCCTTCTGAATTGCTTAGCGATGTTGTCACTGTAATGAAGTATCATGCAGATCTTAATGATATCACTCTGGTAGATGACTTTCCTGAACATTTGCCATTGCTTGAGGCTGATAAAGATCGGCTTCAACAGGTTTTGATTAACCTGACTGATAATGCCATTAAATGTAATCGTCAGAATGGGAAAGTTACCGTTTATGCCAGACAGGATGCAAAAAAACTTGTAATTAGAGTTGTAGATACAGGGATTGGTATTCATAAAGTTGATATTGACAGGATTTTTGATCGTTTTTTCAGAGTTGATAAATCAAGATCAAGAGTTACTGGTGGTACTGGTTTGGGGTTATCTATTGTAAAAGATTTGATAGTTGCTCATGGTGGTACTATTAGTGTTGAAAGTACAGTTGATGTTGGTACTACTTTTATTATCGTCCTTCCCTTTGAAAGCCCTGTCAAAGAGCAGAATAAAGAGAATCCAATTAAGGCTTGAACAAGATTAAACGGATTAAAGGATGGGCCGGATTTAAAACAAATGTTTAAATTATCATTCCTGGCTATTCAAATTTTTTCTTCAAACTAAATATTCACATAAATTTTGAACATGATTCAACAGATTAAAAGATGCTCAGGATAATGAAAGAGATATTGCCTAAATAATGAATACATCAGAGTTATGTGTAGGTTGTATGAGAATAAAAGGACAAATAATCATATCTTCCAAAAGAATTTGTCACCAGAAACAGAGATGAAATAACTGTTACAGCTTATTCAGAACATGATAAGAAACCGATTAATTTTGGAATGGAAAAGTTTATTGAAGAAGCAAAAATACTTGCCAAATTCAGGCATCCAAGTATAGTCAGAGCTTTAAATTTTTTTCAGGAAAATGGGACAGCTTATCTGGTAATGGATTACTATGAGGGAAAGAATCTGGCTGAATACCTGGAGCAGAAAGGTGGAAAGCTTGATGAAGAAACAGTAATAAAGATAATGCTCCCGTTATTGGATGGTTTGAAGGAAGTACACAAGAATAATTTTCTTCACAGGGATATAAAACCTCAAAATATTTATTTGATCAAGGATAAGCCTCCTATAAAAGATGGCTCAGAATTTAGGGTCAATACTTATACTACTGATAACCAGGATTATCCATCATTAGCAATAGATAATAAAGGAAATTTTATTATTTCATGGCAAAGCCAAGATAGTTTTGATGAAGGAATCTATGTACAAAAGTATAATAAGTTTGCTTCTCTTAATGGTTCAGAATTTAAAATTAATACTTATACAACAGATTCACAAATTGAATCTGTTGTGTCAATGGATAACCTAGGTAATTATGTGGTTACCTGGGTAAGTGGTTAAAATCTTGTTTCTGGCAGCCAGGATGGTGATAATTTTGGCATATATTCCAAAATATTTAACTTATATAATTGCGAATAGTTTTGAACAGGATTTTTGGGATTAAAAGATGTTCAGAATTTTTGAGGACATTATCTTAATCCTGCTTATCCTTGAATCCGTTGAATCCTGTTCACACACTGTTTAAAATGATAATATTACCAATATTTTATTAATTATGAATAATAAGCACAATGAAACATTTACTGGATAAAATTAAGAAAATTGAAGCTCTAATATCAGGAGCAAAAACAGATGGTGAAAAAAATGCTGCAATATTAGCAAAAGGTAGAATATTAGAAAAATTTCCAGAGTTAGAAATAAATAAAAATATTAAAGAATTTGCCTTATATACTTCAAATACCTGGCATAAAAAACTATTAATTGCGATTTGTAGAAAATATGGAATAAAGCCATATAGATATTACAGACAAAAACATACAACCGTAATGGTAAAAATTAACACAGATTTTTTAAATAATGTTCTTTGGAAAGAATACTTGGAATATTCAACGCATTTGGAAGAATTAGTAGAAGAAATTACGGATAGTTTAATTGAAAAAATACATAAATATGAAGAAGAAGAAATTATTCAGGGAAGGTTAGAGTAATTCCTTTTTTTGAACAGGGTTTTTGGGATTAAAAGATGTTCAGAATTTTTGAGGACATTATCTTAATCCTGTTTATCCCTTAATCTTTTTAATCCTGTTTATAATTGTTGTATTTTATTACAACACTATGTTGTATAATCTAACATATAATTAAGTAATTTCTAAAAGATAACTTATAACAAAACAATATCTGTTAGGGCGACCCGGCAGGTCGCCCCGACAATTAAATTTTATAAGTTATTTTTTTATTTTTCCTAAATATTTGCAAGGAGTAAAAATTATGGGTACTTATTTATGCACCGGTATATGTACGGAGGTTGTAGTTTATAAATCATCCTTAAAAAGCAAAAATATTGAGTATGAGGCTCTTATCAAATCGTTGAATCAGAAAGTAAATTTAAATCTTTATGACAAAAAAGATGAGGAAGATAAAATTACCTGGAATATTAAGCATGATTTAATAGAAAAAGATTTATTATCTTTTTTAAAGTCACAGTTTGAGATTTATGATAGCAAAAATCATAATAAAGAATTATATAAAAGCCTTGAAGAAGCTAAAACAGGTGAAAAAATGCTAAATATTCTTTCAGAAGAATTTAATGAGGATAACTTTTCAGAATATCTTTATATTGGTGAAGAAGAAAAAGAAATAAAGGCTCACTTCAATTTGATAATACTTTTTCTTGATGGTAAAACATTCATGGAATCTTATGATAATATTTTAGGTTATTTTGAACATATGATAAAACTTCAGCAGGACAAATATCCATTAGCCGAAACAATGAAAATTTTTCTTAGTGAATAATATTTGAATAGGATTTCCGGGATTAAATGATAGCCAACTTTAGGATTTTCCTTAACCCTGATTATCCTTTAATCCGTTTAATCTTGTTTACACACTATCTGATATTACGCACTAGTTAAAAATGATATAAAATGAGCCTTCTACGACAATAGGAGGCTCAAGATGAATAATAACATAATTTACTGGTATCTAATAGCATTAATCAATAGTATTGGTGTATTCAACGCTTCAGGCTTATCAAGAATTGTTCCAGATATAAGTCATGACCAATTTACAAGACTTCTAAAAAAATACCTTGAGGCTGAATTACTCTTATGGTATTGTATTCAGAGAATTCATCCATTAACAAAAGGTTATTTAATAATAGATGATACGTGGCTCCCCAAGTGCTTTAGCTGGATTTTTAAACTGGTAAAAGTCCAGCGTTCGGGAAAATTCAAGCTTCAATTGCCAGGAATAACAGTTGTGTTGCTTGTTTGGACAGATGGTAAATATAGGATTCCTGTTTCAATAAGGGTGTGGAAGCAAGGAGGAAAAACAAAACCAGAATTTGCATTAGAAATAAGTTGAAATTTAAACCAAAATACATAACATTTGATTCACATTACACAACTGAGCCTATTTTAAAAT